>JAQUMH010000001.1:646774-970161 GCA_028718185.1 Elusimicrobiota bacterium | reverse complement strand
GTATAAAAGTATATCCAAGCCCGTATAATCCGGTGAAGAATGTTCAGGGATTAAACATAGAAGGCTTAACAACAGGAGCAGTAGTAAAGCTCTATACGGTAGATGGAGAATTGGTAAGGGAATTAGTGGAAATAGGTAATAGTGGTAAGGTGATATGGGACGGCAAGAATGACGGTGGTAAGGGAGTAGCGAGTGGAGTATATATTATATTTATAGAAAACAGCACAGGAGTAAAGAAAATAAAGATTGGGGTGGAAAAATAAAGGTAAAGAGTAAAAGCAGATAGAGAAGAACAGTAGATAAAGGTAAAGATAATTTTTCTTTAACTGACTTATCTCTCTACCTGATTCACTCTTTATCTGTCTCACCTCTTTACATGTCTCTCTAATGGAGGATGGATTATGAAATGGAAAAGCTTTTTGAGTATAGTAGTATCAGTAACTGCAGTTGTTGGTTTGTTGGTGAATGTTTCTACAGCAGCAGTGGTGTATGACGCTTTTGTTGAAAACTCAATGGTAAGTGTATTTCGGGACAAAGGATTTATCGGTAAAACTAAATCCATAGAACTATATGCAGCTAAAGATGAGTATGAACCTGCTCAGATAATTATAATACCAAAAGGTAAAGAAGACCTTAAGGGCATCAAGGTAGAATTTAGCGATCTTACTTATGCGCTGCCGGGTAATGATGAAGGCGATGTCTTTAAGATAAATAAGGCTAATTTTGAATATCATAATGCAGCATATGTAATTATGGAAGCAGGGTATTGGTATTTTAAAGATCTTAATGACGGCCAAAAGCAATCATTCCTAAATGCACGCCATCTTAAATCCATTGATGAACTTATCGGATTACGTCCTGACCCATTAAAATTAGACAAAGTATTTGATGCACATACTAATAATAACAATACAGTCTGGCTTACTTTTTATGTACCCAAAGATACGGTAGCAGGAACATATACCGGAACGGTTTCTATTATTCCAAAAAATGGTAAACGAACAGATGTAAAAGTTTCCTTAAAAGTATGGGATTTTGTTTTAATAAAAGAATGTCCTTTAGAACTACGTCCTTGGGGAGATACTAGCGCTATGGCTGACGCTACTGGGATACCATATCTCGAATGTACAAAAATGAAGGCAAAACATATGATTAAACTTCATCGCGGTAACACATACATATCATGGGGTCCATCATCTGAAGGTTCTTACGATACATTTGATGAAGAGACAGAAGAACTTATAAAACTTGGTATGAATAAATTCTGGTTTTTAATAGATATGCGGTATTTTTATCCTGATGGTCCTCTTCGTATTAAGAACAATGATGAGCGTATGGGACCGGAGCGACAAGCGATTCTTAAAAGATTATACAACCATTTGAAAGAGAGGGGCTGGTTAGATAATTTTAGGTTAACTACTTGGGATGAGCCTGACTTTCTAAAAGCAGGTATTCTTGAAAAATGGCAGCAATCACAAAAGGAGATAATAGATGCCGGATTTACTAATTTTGATACACCATTTACCGGTCGTGCTTTAGGGTGTCTTGATAAAATGATAGGTTATACCGGAATATGGTGTGCTCATCTTGGTCTTTGGGAAGGCGAGATAACCGATTTTTTATTAGCAAGAAAGAAAGCAGGTGACAGGATAGGCTGGTATTGGGGCGCCACATTAGTTGCTCCTGGTTACATGCAACACAATCTTTTAGTAGAACAAAGAAATATCTATTGGCTTGCTTATAAATATAATATTGATTTTTTCTCTTTTTTTGATTATGACCTTGGTTTCAGAGAACCACTAAGCAAAATATGGAAAAATCAGGAAGAACTATATCCAATTATAAGAAGTTATATTTATCCCAATTCCACACTTGATAAAAATAATCCGTTTTTGAGTTCAATCCGCGAAGAGGTTTTGCGAGAAGGCAGAGAAGATTATTGTTATTTATATATGTTAGGGCAATTAGTTGAAAAAAATAAAAAAGAAGGAAACACTCAACTGACGAAAGAAGGAGAAGACGTTATTACAAAAAGTTTGAATATTGTTGCTCGGAATATGACAGATTATTCCACAAATCCTTCTGATATATATCAAGCGAAAAAGATGGTTGCTGAAGCTATTTTAAAACTATCAAATAAAAAATAAGTGACAAATATTTCATGTTGAATTCATTGGCTGATTTAGTGTGCGGTAAAAATTTATGTCTAAAAATATGCGGCCAAGAGTAAAAGATCTGAATATAAAAATTGGAACTTTACCTTGTGGTAAATTTAATGCCATAACAGATGTTAAAGGGGTTAGGGTTGGGCATACCACTTTAATTAAAGGTGAAGGTCCTCTTATACAAGGCAAGGGACCTGTCAGAACAGGAATCACTGCGATAATTCCTTGTGAAGACAATATTTTTCAGAAAAAACTTGTTGGTGCTGTCCACATTATTAACGGGTTTGGAAAATCAGTAGGACTTTTTCAAATTCAGGAAGTTGGAGTAATAGAATCACCTATACTTCTTACCGGCACATTAAATGTATGGAGAGTAGCAGATACTCTCATAGATTATCTTTCAAAAGAAAACACAGGAATTTTTTCTTTTAATCCGATAGTTGCTGAATGTAATGATGCGTTACTTAATGATGCTTTGGGTAGACATGCAGGTAAAGAACATGTATTAAAAGCAATAGAGACTGCACAAGGCGGAGAAGTTGAAGAAGGGAATGTCGGTGCCGGTGTAGGAATGTCATCTTTCGGATTTAAAAGTGGTATAGGTACATCTTCACGAATAATTTCTACTCTTTCAGGTGAATATACAATAGGTGTTTTGGTCTTGATGAATACCGGAAAAGAAGGGGAATTAAAGATTAACGGTGTTCCGGTCGGTTTAAAACTTCAAAAAAAAGAAACTGGACAGAAATCATTTGACGATGAAAAGGGAGGTTCTATTATAATTGTAGTAGCAACAGATGCACCTCTTTCTTCAAGACAACTAACAAGAGTCGCAAAACGTGCAACATTTGGTTTGTCCCGTACTGGAGCAACTGCCTCTAATTCTAGCGGAGATATAGTTATAGCATTTTCAACAGCAAATCGTATACCTCATACTTCAGAAAAAAACGTTTTAAATACGATTGAGATACACGAACCAATAATTACTGAGTTGTTTGAAGGAGTAATTGATGCTACTGAAGAGGCAATTATAAATTCTGTCTTAAAAGCAGATACTTTAACAGGTATAAATGGTAAGGTATTTAAAGGGATACCAATTGATGAAGTCGTTAAAATAATGAGTTTTGCAAACATATAATTCAATGAAAAAAATTGTTGGAATAATTGGTGGTATGGGACCTTTGGCAACTATTGACTTGTTTCAAAAAATAGTGAATTTAACGCCGGTAAAAAGAGATCAAGACCATCTAAGAATAATTATTGATAATAACCCGGGAATTCCGGATAGGACAGAATCTATTTTGAATAAAAACAAAAGACCACTTCCGTATCTAGTTAAAAGTGCAAAAAAATTAGAAAAGATGGGCGTTGATATTATCGCGATTCCCTGCAACACTGCTCATTATTTTTATGATGATTTACAAAATGAGATAAAAGTACCTATCATAAATATGATAGATGAGGTAGTTGATACAGTAAGCAGTGAATTGAAAAAATTACCTAAAAAAATAGGATTACTTGCAACCGATGGTACAATAAGAAGTGGAATTTACCAGGGGCCTCTTAATAATGCTGATATAAAAATTATCGTCCCAAATAAACTTTTACAAAAAAAAGTTATGAATCTCATATATGGAAAAAAGGGAATCAAAAGGAATAGTATAATTACTAAAGAAGTGCAGAATGAATTTAGAAAAATTATCAGTTGGTTAACTAAAAAAGGAGCGAGAGCAATAATAATAGGATGTACAGATATTTCTTCGGCTGTAAATCCTAAAAGGTTTTCTGTGCCAATAATAGATTCAAATTTAGTATTAGCAAAAACAGTGATACGTAGAATCGTCTCGCCTTTGCAGATGGGTTCCCATTCGTTCCACTGAATGCTTTAAACGGAACTCCGTGAAATTCCACTCGACAAGACCCTCGCCTCGCTCTTAAAAAGGTAGAAAAATGTTGCCCCCGCTACCCGCCGCGAATTTATAGAACTAATTAAAAATTTTCATCATACAAAAATTATTGCCGGGCATGATATGGAAATGGTAAAAGAAATATGCGATAGAGTAGTCATAGTTAATAGAGGTAGTAAAATTACCGAAGGTCCACCAATCCAAATTTTTGCTAATTAAAGAGCTGCTTTTAACAAACCATCTTATGTAGTCCTGCTTGTAGGAAAATAGATTATAAAAGCAATTGACAAAGATTTTTAATTTGTTATAATTACCAAAAGTAAAATTTACAAAAATACAAAAAGGAAAAAGTTATTTTTTTAGGGGGGGTTGTATGAAAAACCAAAAGTCAGAAAACAAAAAACAGAAGATAGGAATGTTGCAAATTTCTGTTATTCGTTTCTTATTACTCGCTACTTGTTATTTGTTACTTGCTACTAAAGGTTTTTGTGCCGGATGGAGTCTTCAGACAGTCGATTCAGGAGATGATGTCGGCGATTTTACTTCTATAGCACTCGATTCAAACAATTATCCACACATTTCTTATCACGATAATACAAACAATAGTTTAAAGTATGCTAAATGGAACGGTACTGCATGGTCAACTACAACAGTAGATACGGGTTTTCTGGGAGAAGATACTTCCATAGCGCTTGATTCAAATAATAATCCACATATTTCTTATCGTTCTAACTCAGATGGTTTAAAATATGCGAAGTGGACCGGTACTGTTTGGTCAACTTCAACAGTTGATTCATCATCTCTTTCGGGTTGGTATACTTCCATAGCGCTTGATTCAAGTAATAATCCGCATATTTCTTATTATGATGCTATGAACTATGATTTAAAGTATTCCAGCTGGACAGGTACTTCATGGGTAATTTCAACAATTGAATCAGATGGTGATGTGGGCACATATACTTCTATAGCTGTTGATTCAAAGAATTATCCGCATATTTCGTATTGTCATAGCACAAACGGGCAGCTTAAATATGCTAAATGGACAGGTACTGCATGGTCAACTTCAACAGTTGTTGTTGGAGGTTACTATAGTTCTATATCGCTTGACAGTAATGATTATCCACATATTTCTCATAGCGATAACATAAGTCCTGGTTTAAGGTATTCAAAGTGGGATGGCGCTTCATGGACAACTGACTTAGTTGATACAGTAGGGCAGGTGGGTTTCTATACTTCCATAGCGGTTGATAGTAATAATTATCCGCACATTTCTTATTATCGTAGCGGTGGTGCCGGATTATTTGGTTTAAAATATGCAAAGTGGACAGGTACTGCATGGACCACTGAGTCAGTAGACGCAGTAGGTGATGTAGGTTGGTATACTTCTATAGCTCTCGACTCAAATGATAATCCGAATATTTCATATCGTGATTTTACAAACTCTGATTTAAAGTATGCGAAGTGGGTTCCGGATGTTGTTACCTATTTCATAAAGGGATATGCGAAGGATTCAGCCGGAACGGCGATAAACGGTGTAAGTATTAACTTGACAGGAGCAAGTCAAGGGGTTACAACTACAAATAGTTCCGGTTATTATGAGTTTTTAAGCTTAGCTAAAGGAAGTTATACAGTGACAGCGTCTAAAACAGATTACACTTTTAGCCCTGTTTCAATAAGTACAACATCGCTTTCAATAAGTGTCAGCAACTGGGATTTTGTAGGGACATATACCGCAAAAGCAGCAAATTCCACAGTGACACAATCCGGTGAAGTGAAAGTTGTTGGTGGAACTGAAAGCAGGGGCGCAGTAAATCCCGATAAGGGTGAGTCGGTTAAAGTTGATTTCAAAGGAACGGAAGTCGGAAAGTTTGAATGCAGGATATTTACATTAACCGGTGAACTTGTCCACGATGAGACGAAAGAAAATCTCTCAGAAGGCAGGTTTGAATGGATACCCAAAAATATAGCATCAGGAATATATGTTGTACATATCAAAGGTCCCGGTGTCAGTATCCATAAAAAAATGGCGATAGTAAGGTAGGAAGAGTCAAGTTAAAAGTTAAAATTAAAATATAAAAAAATAGATATAGAAGTACATGGAGGGGTTATGAAAAGAAAAATTTTTAAACTGTTGGTAGTTTCCCAATTTATCGGACTTGTTTTTTTTATAAATCAGGTAAATACGGTTTATGCAGATTTCGGAAAATCCGGCTGGTCGATTTTCAAAAAAGTGCAGTCGGCAAAGTTCAAAGCGATGACAACAGTTACCGGGGTTCGCGGTGATTTATCCGGTGTGTTTTATAACCCCGCCGTTCTGGGGACTAATCAACAACGGGAGATATTTTTTATTTCAGAACTTGGATTATCCGATGACAAATTAGGCGGTTTAGTTTATGGAGAACCATTGAAAAATGGTATGATTGCCGGCGGAGTTGCATATTATGATGCAGGAATTATGGAATTAAACTGGCTTGAAGGCGGTGAACTTAAAACAGCAAATGTTTCTGCACAGAGGGATTTGTTCGGGTTGTTATCTTACGGGCATAAATTCAGCGATAGTCTGTTCGGAGGTGCATCGCTGAAATTTGCATCAAGCAAGATCATAGAACGGGAGTCAGCAATTGCTTATGTCGGAGACCTCGGTGTATTTTATCTTCCGACAGAAAATTTATCAGTTTCGGCAGCGGTTCAAAATCTCGGTTCATCAACAAAGTTTATTGAGAAAAAAAATCCGCTTCCCTCATCCGGTTATTTAGGAAGCGGTTATTTTTATAAATCAGGGAAATATTATATTATTCCCGGAGTCGGCGCAACCTATAATATTGAAGATAAAGAACTAATTCCTGAGTTGGGATTTGAGTTTGGTTATGAGGTTGTCTCTTTAAATATCGGCTACAGATTCAATGTTGAAGAAGCGAAACTGCATTTCGGTTTAGGTATCAACTGGAAAAATATTGATTTCGGTTACGCATATATACCCGGACTTTATCTTAATACGACAAACAGAATAAGTGTCGGTTACAGATTCGGTCTCTCAAAGTAAAACGTACTTGAAAATAAGATGTAAATTGGTCTAATAAATTTTTAATCCCGTTAATCCTATCTCATGGACACACGACCTCATCCAAAATCTGGAAAAGCACCAATTATCTCTATGTCAAAAGAAAAAATATTAGTGGTTGATGACGAAAAAGATATTTTAGAACTTGTAAAATATAATCTTGAAAAAGCCGGCTATAGCGTTATGTCGGCGAAATCAGGTGGCGAAGCACTGGATATTATAGATATAAAGCCGTCGTTGAAGCTTATTATACTTGATATAATGCTGCCGGGATTGAATGGTCTTGAAATTCTAAAAAGAATAAAAAAGGATAAGGAAGTGCAAAGCATACCGGTTATAATGCTTACCGCAAAGGGTGAAGAATCAGATATTATAGAAGGGCTGAGATTAGGTGCCGATGACTATATCACGAAACCGTTTAGTATAAAAGTTCTTATTGAACGTATTAATGTGATTTTAAGAAGGGCAAAGCAGGATGCTAGACATGCAGATGTTTTAGAAAAAGGCGATATAAAAGTAAATCTCTCTACATATGAAACCACCGTAAAAAATATTCCGGTAAAACTTACTTCTATCGAATTCAAACTGCTCGCCTTTCTTATGGAAAATAGCGGAAAACCATTTACCAGAGAACAACTCTTAGATAATGTTTGGGGTGATGAGATTGCAGTAGTTGACAGAGCTGTCGATGTCCATATTACCTGGTTAAGACAAAAGCTTGGTAAGTACGGGAGTAGTATTGAGACCATTAGGGGAATAGGATATAAATTCAAAGGTTGATATTTATATGAAAGGAATCTTTAAGAGACTTTTTGTAACATATGTTTTTATCATTGTAGTTTCTTCAACTATAATTGCGGTATTTGCAGATTATGTGTTTAAGGAATATTACAGGGATGAAATCGCACACGAACTCGAAATATCCGCTGTGCTGGTTGATGATATTTTGGGAAATGTAGCTATTTTCAAAAATACATCCGAATTACAGAGTTTAGTAAAAAGATTGGAAGAAAAAATAAAAGACAGAATTACAATAGTTGGTTTGGACGGTTTTGTGATTGCCGACTCCGAGTCAAATCCAAAAACGATGGAAAATCATAAAAACAGGCCGGAAATAGAAAGGGCATTATCCGGTGTTACGGGAAAAAGTATAAGGTATAGTAATACTCTTAATGTAGATATGATGTATGTGGCTATACCATTAAGGTTTCGCGGAAAGACTATTGGAGCGATACGTCTGTCAATGCCCCTGAATAATGTCAATAAGAAAATAAAAAGAATACATAAGATAATAATCGTTGCAGTTTTTATCGGTATTCTTGCTGCACTTTTGCTCAGTCTTGTAGTGGGTAAATCTTTTGTTAAGCCTATATTAATAATGAGAGCCGTTGCAGAAAAAATAAGTAAGGGAGATTTTAGCCAGAAACTTGATTTCAAGTCGTATGGCGAAATTGCTCAGTTGGGCAATAGTCTTAATGTGATGTCCGAAGAACTACAGAAAAAAATCAGTGAGATTATCAAGGAAAAGAATGAGCTTTCAGCAGTATTATCAAGCATGTCTGAAGGTGTATTAGTTGTTGAGGAGAGCAAAAAAATAGTTCTTATAAATCCGGCATTGTCGAAAATGCTCTACTTCCGGTCCGAAGATGTCGCAGGAAAATATTATTGGGAAGTGATAGGGAATGAAGAGATAAACAGTTTTATAGAATCTGCTATGGGTATACAACAATCTTTAAAAAAAGATATAACAATACTTTTACCAGAAGAACACCATATCGAAATACATACATCGTCTATATTTTATGATCATAGAAAACTCTTTGGTATTGTGTGTGTTTTTCATGATATGACACAGATTAAAAAACTTGAAAAAGTCCGAACTGAGTTTGTCGCTAATGCATCACATGAGCTTAAAACACCGCTTACTGCAATTATCGGATTTGTAGAGACTCTTAAAGAAGGTGCGATAAATGACAGGGAAAAAGCGATGGAATTTCTTAGTATAATTCAAGATAACACAACACGTTTAAAAGACCTCGTTAACGACCTCCTTACAATATCAATGGCAGAGTCCAGGGAATTTAAGTTGAATTTGGGAAAAGTAAATCTTAAAGAACTTATCAATAGTATATTAGTTGTATATAAATCGAAGATGGAATCTAAAAAACAGAAAATAATAAAAGAAGTGTCTGCAGACATACAAAATATAACTGTTGATGAAGAGAAGTTCAGGCAGATAATTTCTAACCTTATTGATAATGCTGTAAAATTTACCGGTGAAAATGGAGAAATTAAAATTAAATGTTTATCTGCAGGTGAAAATATAAGAATTGAAATATCTGACACAGGCATAGGCATATCAAAAGAACACCTTCCCCGCATTTTTGAAAGATTTTACCGCGTTGACACTGCCCGTTCACGGGAAATGGGTGGTACAGGTCTAGGACTTGCAATAGTAAAACACCTTGTAATGTTACATAAAGGTAACGTATTTGTAGAAAGCCAACCTGGAAAAGGTTCTGTCTTCACAATAGTTCTTCCAAAATGAAATTTCCACCTTAACAAAATCTTAATAATTTCTTTATTTAACCTTAATATTGATTTTCTATAATTATACCATAGTTTGGGAGGTAACATGAAATTATTAAAAGTCGTATCGTTGGTAAGTATGGTATTTTTTGCTGGTTCAATAGTTTACAGTGAAGCAGAATATCCAAAGATTGTGCCAAGCGGATACATAAACACAAGGTATACGGCAGATGAGACAGCCGGAGCCAAAGACGGTTTTTCGCTTACTAATGTAAGAGTCGGTGCGAAAGGAGACATGACGGCAAAGATTTCATTTGCTTTTTCTGTAGAAGGAACGAATACGGATATAAACAACAACAAGATGTTGTATGACGCATATATAGATATAAGAAGCATAAAATATTTTGGATTGAGAGTAGGGCAATATAAATACAGATTGACATTGGAAAACGTAACATCAGATACAGACTTGGAAATGATAAACAAATCATTGGTGGTGAGCAGTCTTGTAAATCCCACACGAGATATTGGAATAGAATTTAATAGAAGTTTTATAGTGAATGCGGTTAAGACGGACTGTTATCTGGACGTGCTGAATGGCAGCGGAATGAATCAGTCAGATGAAAACGATTACAAAACAATAGTTGGAAGGATTGTAGTCAGTCCTGTGAAAGGTTTAAGTTTTGGCGGTTCAGTTTATGACGGAAGAATAAGCACAAGCAGTGTGGTTAAAAACAGGAGAGGGCTGGAATTGAAATACGAATACCAGAAAATAATGTGCAAAGCCGAATATTTGTGGGGAAAAGATGCTAATGTTAAAAAAGAAGGATATTATACTACGGTGGGTTACAGCATAATTCCGGAGGTGATGCTGCTTGCCAGATATGATATTTATGATGCCAGTATAAATACGCCTGGAGCAAAAAACAAACGGCTGACATTAGGAATAAACTATTTAATAGACAAAAATCTGCTGTTAAGAAATGATTATGAAGTAAAAATGGAATCACCCGAAATAAAAAATGATTTAATTGTGACCCAACTGCAGGTGAAGTTTTGAGTTCCAGGATAGTTATTTATAAGGAGGCAGTATGAAAAAATGTTTATGTTTAGTCGCGATATGCTTGTTTGGAATTATGGCAGGATGCTCAAGAAATTCCGGAAATAGTATTCAGGTAAAAGGGTCTGATACTATGGTCAATCTGGTACAGGTGTGGGCGGAAGAGTTTGATAAAGAAAATCCCGGCGAAAATATTTCGGTTACCGGCGGAGGTTCCGGCACGGGGATTTCTGCATTCGTCAATAACAGCTGTGACATAGTTTCCTCTTCCAGAAAAATGACCGCCGAAGAGACCGCTCTTGCCGTAAAGAACGGCATAACACCCAAAGAATATGCAGTGGCGCTCGACGGCATAGTTGTTGTGGTAAATCCAAATAATCCTGTGAAAAAACTTACACTTGAGCAACTCAGGGATATATTCACAGGTAAAATAAAAAACTGGAAAGATGTTGACGGGAAAGATTCAAATATAGTTCTTTTATCCAGAGAGATTAATTCAGGTACACATGTTTTCTTTAAAGAACATGTACTTAGAAAAGGCAATCCGAAAGGTCCGGAGGAGTTTGCAAGTAGTTGTCTGCTTTTACCGTCTTCGCAAGCGGTGGCAGATGAGGTTTCGCAGAATTCTGATGCCATAGGATATTATGGTATGGGATATATTTCTAAAAATCAGAAGATTATAGCCGTTGCAAAAAATAAAGGGTCTGCGTATGTTGAACCTTCAATAGAAACTGTTCAAAAAAATATTTACCCGATTTCAAGACCATTATTTCTTTACACGAAAGTTGATGCGAAAGAATCTATAAGGAAATTCGTAGATTTTGTATTTTCAAAAACGGGCCAAGAAATAGTAAAGAAAACGGATTTTGTCCCGATAGGGACAGTAAAAAAATGAATAAGATTGGAAAAGTAAAAGAATTTTTTATTGAAAAGCTCATAGTTATATGCGGGAGCCTTTCTATAATATTCGTAATCCTGATTTTTATTTTTCTTGCAAGGGAAGGACTGTCATTTTTTAAGTATGAGAGCGTGAAAGAATTTA
Source organism: Elusimicrobiota bacterium (assembly GCA_028718185.1). Lineage (NCBI taxonomy): Bacteria > Pseudomonadati > Elusimicrobiota > Elusimicrobiota bacterium. The sequence goes on along the minus strand of JAQUMH010000001.1, from coordinate 958,397 downwards.
TTTTAGGGAGAAATTGGTATCCGCTTTCCAATCCTTCACAGTTTGGGGTACTTCCTTTAATAATGGGTTCAGTGATGGTTACTTTGGGAGCTATGGCAATCTCTATTCCTCTTGGTGTTGCATGTGCGTTTTACATAGCGGAAATAGTTAATCCGAAAATGAAAGATATTCTTAAAACAGGTATAGAGCTTTTAGCAGCAATACCAAGCGTAGTTATAGGTTTTGTCGGTATGGTTACGTTGGTACCTTTGGTTAAGAATCTTTTTCATTTGCCTACGGGTCTAACGGCGCTTTCCGGCTCAATAATGCTTGCATTTATGGCTATGCCGACAATCGTATCTATAGCAGAAGATGCCATAACTGCGGTTCCGAAACGCTACAAAGAAGCAGCGCTTGCACTCGGTGCCACTCATTGGCAGGCGATATATAAAGTTATTCTAATTGCAGCCGCGCCGGGAATATTTGCGGCAATTATGCTTGGCATAGGCAGAGTAATAGGAGAAACGATGGCGGTTATGATGATTACGGGCAATGCCGCTGTAATACCTCACACTTTGCTGGAACCGGTCAGGACACTTACGGCAACTATTGCAGCAGAAATGGGCGAAGCTATAAGAGGAAGCAATCATTACTATGCTTTGTATGCTGTCGGAATAATTTTATTCATAATTACATTTATCATAAACTTTATAGCCGATATCTTTTTACACAGAATAAAAAAATGACCCCGCCACTGAACCGTTGGCGGGCATGCCTGTCAATAAATTGTGCGGGAAAGTATCTTGGGTATTGTCTAGTGAGAGACTACTGAGGTGTCATTGCGAGGAGTCCCGCAGTAAGCGGGACGACGAAGCAATCTTATCTGTAAAAGAGATTGCCGCGCTCCCATTGGTCGCTCGCAATGACCAACAAAGAAGATTTTTCACAAGTTTCTAATGGCGAAATTGGAGTCAGAATGATAAAAGCAAAAATAAGATTGTTTAATCCTAAAGTAAGCCAAAAAATTGCCTTTACAATATTACTCTTGTCGACACTTGTAACTATAATTCCGGTTGTGATTATTATTATTATTGTTATAAAAAACGGGCTCAGCGCCATAAATTGGGAATTTTTGACATCAATGCCAAAAAACGGGATGCGCGCGGGTGGAATCTTTCCTGCAATCGTCGGTACATTTTATTTAACGGTCGGCGCTACTATTTTCTCTCTTCCACTAGGTGTTCTAGCCGCAATATATCTTTCGGAATACGCAAAAGAAAATAAATTTACAAGGATACTTAATCTTGGTATTGTCAATCTTGCCGGTGTACCTTCAATAGTCTACGGGCTTTTCGGTCTTTCATTGTTTGTTATTTATATGAAATTAGGAGTTTCGATTTTGTCGGGATGTCTGACCTTAGCGATTATGGAACTTCCATCGATTATAACCGCGACTAAGACTGCACTTAACAGCGTTCCAAAACAGTTCAGAGAAGTAAGTTTGTCTTTGGGTGCAACAAAATGGCAGACTATAAGATATGCTGTTCTGCCGTATGCATTACCTGGAATAATAACCGGCACAGTTTTAAGTAATGCAAGAAAAACCGGAGAGACGGCGCCGATTCTTTTTACCGTAGCCGCATTCTATCTGCCGCGACTGCCTTCTTCTGTGTTTGACCAAACTATGGCGTTGCCTTACCATCTTTACGTAATTTCCACCCAGATTCCCGGAATAGGGAAAAATATAACTTACGGGACGGCGCTCGTGCTGATAATTTTTACTTTGTCGTTAAATCTGGTAGGTATAATAATAAGAACTCGTTTAAGGCGGCAAAAAAAATGGTAAACAATATCAAAATTGTTGTTAAAAACTTTAATGCGTGGTTTGACGGAAAACAGGCAATAAAATCTCTGAATATGGAAGTGTTTTCCAATGAGATACTTGGTATAATAGGTCCGGCAAACAGTGGAAAGACAACTTTTCTGAGAACGCTCAACAGGTTAAATGATTTAGAAGATAAGTTCAAAATAGATGGCGAGATTTTGCTGGACAATCTTAATATTTACAAAGACATAGATGTTAATCTACTGAGAAAAAAAGTCGGTGTAATTTTTGCATTGCCGATTTCATTGCCTATGTCTATTTATGATAATGTTTCCTATGGTCCAAGAAGGCACGGAATTAAAAAAGGGCTGGATGAAATCGTGGAAAATAGTTTAAAATCCGCATATCTTTGGGATGAGGTAAAGGATAGACTCAATGAATCTGCGTTAAATCTGTCCGGCGGGCAACAACAGCGGCTTTGTATTGCACGGACATTGGCAGTTGAGCCGGAAGTTATTTTATTTGACGAGCCGTGTTCGGGGCTGGACCCTATTTCAACTGCAAAAGTTGAAGAAGCAATGGACAAACTTAAAAAAAAATATACAATTATATTGGTAACAAACAATGTTAAGCAGTCCGCCAGAGTAAGCGATAGAACTGCATTTTTTCTCTCCGGAGAACTAATAGAAATAGATTCTACTGAAAAAATTTTTACAGCCCCAACAGATAAAAGAACAGAAGATTATGTTTCCGGAAGATTTGGGTAAAAAAATGAATGACATAATAGTAGAGAATCTTAACTTGTGGTATGATAAATTTCATGCTTTGAAAGATGTAAGCATGAAAATCAATGACAAAAAAATTACTGCTATAATCGGTCCTTCCGGATGCGGGAAGTCCACATTGCTAAGAGTATTTAACCGGATGAACGATTTGATTGAAAAAATAAGAATAGAAGGCAGGATTATAATCGATGATGAGAATATTCTTAGTCCGGAAACTGATCTTGTCGGGTTAAGAAGAAAAGTGGGTATGGTATTCCAGAGACCGAATCCGTTCCCATTATCGGTATATAAAAATATAACTTTCGGTCTGGAAATTCACGGTATCAGCAGTGAAGATTCTTTTAATGAAATAGTTGAAAACAGCCTAAAATCGGTTTTGTTATGGGATGACCTGAAAGACAAACTTAAAAAATATGCTCTTGACCTTAGTTTGGAACAACAGCAGCGTTTGTGTATAGCAAGACTTGTTGCGGTGAAACCGGAAATATTACTGATGGATGAACCCTGTTCGGCTTTGGACCCGGTTTCCACAGCGAGAATCGAAGAGCTGATGATTGAACTTAAAAAAAACTATTCAATTGTGATTGTTACTCATAATATGCAGCAAGCGGCACGAGTGTCAGATTATACCGCATTCATGTATCTCGGTGAACTGGTTGAATACGACAATACTAATAAAATTTTTACAGTACCGGAAAAAAAACAGACAGAAGATTATCTAACCGGCAGGTTTGGTTAAGAGTTGCTCAGAGCAAATTTTCCTGAAACGCTTCCTTGAGGTCGCTCTACAATTTACTCCTGGAAAAAATAAGTCGTAAATTGAGGTTCTGGGAAATTTCTCTTTCGCAACTAATTAATTAAATGATAAAAACGGAGGATTAAAATGGAAAGGCATTTTGATGAAGAATTAGAACAACTGAAATCAAAGCTTTTGAAGATGGCATCATTAGTGGAGGCAATAATAGCAAAATCTATTAAGTCCCTTGAAGAACGGAATCCGGAGCTTACCAAGAATGCATATGAAGAGGAAGATGCAATCAACATGCTGGAAATAGATATAGATGAACAATGTCATAAACTTCTCGCATTAAGACAGCCGATGGCGATTGATCTCAGATTTATAACTTCCGTAATGAAAATCAACAGTGATTTGGAAAGGATGGGAGACCTTGCGATAAATATAGTAAACCGGACTAAGATTATTTTACAGTATCCACAGTTGAAACCGTTAAATAATATTCCTCAAATGGCGGTTCTTGCTCAGGATATGGTAAAAGAAAGTTTGAATTCTTTAGTTAACCGTGATTCCAAGGCAGCAAGAGAGGTATGTAAAAAAGACTATAAGGTAGATGATCTTAATGATGAATTATTCAGAAAACTCCTGACATACATGATGCAGGACCCAAAAAATATTGAAGCTGCAATAGATTTAATACTTGTAGCAAGGAATATAGAACGGATTGCCGACCACGCAACCAACATTGCAGAGGATGTTATATATCTTTTTGAAGGCAAAACTATTAAACATCATATTGAAGAAAAAAAATTAAAACAGTAATAAACAAACCAAGGCAATGGTTTGAAAGAACGAGCTATTAATATTTGGTATATTAAAATATTGACAAAATGGCTAATTTGTTATATAAATATATAAAGTTTAACCAGAAATTTTAACAGGAGGTGGACTTAATGAAAAAAGTTTTAGGAGCATGTTTTGGTGTATTGCTTCTGGGTTCAATTGTTGTCGCAGAACCGATTTTGACCGAAGAGTCAAAATGTCTTGGGAAGGGGAACCTTGAAATCGGGCTTGGTGCCTCGTATGGGGTTGATACTTGGACGATTAAGGAACAAACAAACAGCGCCGACTATAAAGTAAGTTTAATTTCAGTCGGTCTTCCGATAAAATATGGTGTAAGCGACAAATTGCAATTCAATTTGAACGTTCCTTACAGGTCATGGAAATATAAAGTAGACCCCGACTCGTCATATTTGTCCGAATATAAAGCAGGAATGGGACAGATAGGAGTGGGTGGAAAACTTGCATTTTCTGAAAGTTTAGCAATGGCGGTTGACGTCCAGACGCCTACAGGTGATGTGGACAAAATGCTAGGCGAAGGAACAGATGCCGGACTCATGTTAATTATATCCGGTAATCTTAACTCGTTAAAAGTTTCCGTAAATACAGGTTATATTCTTAAAATGAAATATAAAGATAAGAATAAAATAGAATGGGATCCCGGTGACCCGTTAATTGTAAAAGGTGCCATTGAATATCCGATAAACAAATGCTCCCTCATAGGCGAAGCACAATTTCAGAGTTTCGGGAAAACAAAGTATACGCCGAACGGTGGAACAGCAACAGACTGGATAGATTCTAACGGTTCAACTCTTGATTTTTTGGTAGGTACTCAGTACATAAAAGACGCAATGAAACTTAAACTCGGGTTTGAGCTGGCGGCGGGGAGTGAGGACTACAGGGCAGGAAATACGCGTTTCAATTTTTATGATTCATGGGACTGGAAGGTAATTCTTTCCGGTGCTTATAAATTTGAAATTTAATGGGGGGTGGATTAAATGAAAAAATTTAATTTATTTATAATTCCGGCTTTAATTGGAGCGATGGTATTGGCCGGATGCGGAAAAAATGAAAAGAAAACAGCGCTTTTGACCGGTGTCGCAACAGCAACCAGCGGGCAATCGGGGAGCGGTGGACAGCCTGCTACTAAAAGTACTACTGCAAGCATAGCAGCAAACAGTGCAAGCATGGCAGCAAGAGCCGGTGCTTCCGGCAGTATAACAGGGTTTGCGCCGCATTTGGCAATTGCAAATGCAGAACAAAGAGTTGCTACGGGGCTAACTGGCCCGGATGCTGACGGTTTTTTCACCTATCCTAATTTTACCGGGACAACTATGAAAATCAAATTTCTTAACACAGCGGGTGGATGGCTTCACCTCAATCAGGAGATGATAGGTCTTGCAAAAATTAATGTAAAAATTACATCAACATATGCTTTCGGAGTTTTTACCGGTGATTTCTATATTTTAGAAACCGTTGCTACCCTAACTGCCACAACAGAAACTATGGAATCCGGTACGATAACAACGGCTGACCCGGTAGGGGGTACATTTAGTGCCGTAATTTCTAATATGGTGATGGAGAAAACAACGGTAGCCGGCATCCCGATGGGTATTCCGATTAGCGGAACTATGGCAATAACCGGTTCTTCAGGATATACAGGAACCAACACCTATAGCAAGGATGGTTCAACCTACAAATGCGAAGGTCCAATTTACTATAACGGTGCCAAAGTTGCAGATGTGTATCTTACATTTAGTACAACTTTTGGAAATTACACAGGTTATTATATAGATGCCACCGATACAACCGGAACACATATTGCAATAGAATAACGAGATTTCTTAGGAATATTTGCCGTTTGGCAGATTATGTCTAATGTTAAATAAAAAGAGTTCATAGAGTCGTAGACCCTATAACCCTATAACCCTATAACCCTATAACGCTAAAACTCTATAACAGACATTCATTACACATTTTTTTATTGCTATTTTTTTATTATTTTGTATAATTAAACAATTCTGTATTTTTCCAAAAGGAGGATAGTTATATGCCAGGACAAGCAGTTGCACCGGGAGTCTCAATATTTACGTCGTTGATGCCTATTTTTTTAATTTTTATAGTTTTCTATTTTTTATTAATTAGACCACAGGGAAAAAAACAAAAAGAACTTCAAAAGATGTTAAACAATCTGAAAAAGGGTGATAGAGTAATTACTACCAGCGGGATATATGGTAATGTCAATGAAATTCAAGAAAACATTGTAAAATTAAAAATTTCAGAAAATACTAATATCCAAATACTTAAATCTGCAATTTCCATAGTAGTAACTGAACCAGTTAAAGAAATTATAAGCAAATGAGCGAAATTACATTAGAAGTTATCAAAGCGAACCCAAAAGTAGTTTCACTCTTAGAAGCGGCAAATGAATATCTTGGAGTTATTGGTTATACCGAGCATGGTTTCAGGCATGCTGATATTGTTGCCAATCTTGCTAGAAATGTTTTAACTCATCTTAATTTGGAAAAACCGCTTCCTGAACTTGCAGCAATTGCCGGTTATCTTCATGATATAGGAAATGTTGTTAACCGCAGTGACCATATAGCATCCAGCGCTTTGATTGCTATGGATATTCTTAACGAGTTGCAGATGCCGCCTGAGGAAATAGCAATAATAATAAGTGCAATAGGTAATCACGAAGAACCTGCCGGGGAACCGGTGAATCCGGTTGCAGCAGCGTTAATACTTGCTGATAAAGCGGATGTTCATAGAAGCCGGGTAAGAAACCCGCAATTGATTGGGTTGGATATTCACGATAGGGTTAATTATGCAGTTGAACGGTCATTTTTACGGGTTGACGATAAAAATAAAATAATTTCTTTGGAACTTACAATTGATACTAATATTTCACAGGTAATGGAATATTTTGAAATATTTTTAACCAGGATGCTGATATGTAAAAAAGCAGCAGAATTTCTAAAAACAGATTTTGATTTATATATAAACGAAACAAAATTACTCTAGGGGCGATTAAAAATTGGAAATATTAAAAGATTGTAAGATTTTAAATCTTGTAATCTTTTTAATCTTTTTAATCTTTTAATTGAATTTGAAATGGATGCTAAAAAATTTAAGTGGTTGATTTTTTGGGTTGTATTATTGGGTTCGATTTATTTTCTGTGGCCTACTTTCTTGTGGTACAGGATGTCTCCGGAAGAAAAATTGAAATCGCAGCAAGCAAAAGAAAGTATCGTTGGTAAAATTTTGAATTTAGGGCTTGATTTGCAGGGTGGTATTCATCTCGTTCTTGAAATTGACAGTACAAAACTTGAAAAAAATATTAGTGTTACTGATGCGCTGGACCGTGCAATAGAAATTATAAGGAACCGTATCGACCAGTTTGGAGTATCCGAACCGTTTATAGCGAAGCAGGGCGAAAAATGGATTGTCGTTCAGCTACCGGGAATAAAAGATCCGGATAGTGCAATTGATTTAATAGGAAAGACTGCACTTCTTGAATTCCGTCTTGTTGAAAATACAGGTGCAATTGAAAAAATATCTACAAAAGCAAGAGACATGGGACTTCAATTAAAAGAGATTTACGATGAAAACCACAAACCAAAAAAAGAATTTGTTGATTTGATTCCCAAGGGTTATGAAGTTCTTCCCGGCAAAGAAGAAGGATATTTTTTGGTCACTACATCCGCACAAATTACAGGTGCATTTTTAACAGATGCAAAGGTAAAGATAGGTGGGCAATATAATATGCCTTATGTAGGGATTGATTTTAATAAAGATGGTGCCAAAATATTTTCAGCAGTTACTGAGGCGAATATTGAGAAGCGGCTTGCGATAGTTCTTGACGGGGTAGTTCAATCGGCGCCGGTTATACGTTCGCGAATTCCTGATGGACATGCAATAATAGAAGGTAGTTTTACTGCTGACGAAGCGTCCGGGCTTGCAATTGTTCTTCGTGCAGGTGCATTACCTGCCCCTGTAAGAGTAATTGAAAACAGGACTATCGGACCTTCGCTCGGGCGTGACTCTGTAAAAGCAGGGCTTACTGCCTGTTTTATAGGTTTTATTCTTGTCATGGGTTTTATGTTTTTTTATTACAAAATGTCCGGGTTGATTGCCAACATTGCAGTTCTTTTGAATATACTCATTCTTCTTGGGTTAATGTCACTCTTCCATTCGACACTTACTCTTCCCGGTATCGCCGGGGTAATTTTAACAGTCGGTATGGCTGTAGATGCAAATGTTCTTATTATTGAAAGAATGCGGGAAGAATTGAGAAATGGTAAAACAGTAAGAGTAGCAATTGATTTGGGCTATGAAAAGGCATTTTCTGCTATACTTGATTCAAATGTAACCACACTTATTGCTGCTGCGTTTCTTTTCCAATTTGGAACAGGTCCTGTAAGAGGTTTTGCAGTTACTCTTACCCTGGGTCTTATAGCTTCAATGTATACAGCAATTGTTGTTACACATCAAATTTATGACGGTTGGTTGGCTGGCAGACAAGTTGATAAATTGTCAGTATAAAAGAACGCTAAACAGACGCAGAACAGAACGCAGAACTGACGCGAAACATTTAGCATCGGTTTAGCGTGTCAGTTTAGTGTAAGGAGTTTAATATGATAGAATTTTTCAAGAAGACAAATTTTGATTTCGTTGGGAAAAGGCATTTGTTTTTTGGTGTATCAATAGCTATGACTTTAATTACAATCATTTCAATATTTTTGCACAAAGGGTTGAATTATGGTATTGATTTTAGCGGGGGTACGCTTGTTCAGTTGAATTTCAGTCAGCCAATCGCGCTATCAGATGTTCGTGCTATAATGTCAAAAAATGGGATTGTATGTGAACTTCAGGATTTTCCGCAAAATAATTCAATTAGTATAAGGGTTAAAGGTACAGAAGAAGGTTTTACAAACAAAATTAAAGAAATTATTAATAAGGAAATCCCTCAAAATCCATATGAAATCAGTAAAGCAGAATATGTCGGTCCTGCTATTGGGAAGCATTTAATCAATCAAGCATTTTTTGCGCTTTTTTGGTCTTTTGTCGGTATTATTATTTATGTTGGATTTAGATTTAGAGCAGGAGTGTGGGGTACTGCAGGTGTTATTGCGCTAATACATGATGTTGTTGTGACAATAGGGCTTTTTTCTGTTGTAAACAGAGAAATGTCAATTAATGTAATTGCGGCACTTCTTACGATTGCCGGTTATTCTATAAATGATACTATTGTTGTGTTTGACAGAATGAGGGAATATATGCGACTTTACAGAAAAGAACCCTTAGGTAATATAATAAACCGCTCTATCAATGATACACTCTCCAGGACAGTTAATACATCGATTACTGTAGTTTTAGTTCTTCTTGCACTTTTCTTTTTTGGCGGAGAAGTTATCCACGATTTTTCATTTGCACTTCTTTTTGGTGTTGTTGTGGGTACATACTCTTCAGTTTTTGTTGCCGCTCCCATAGTCTATGAGTGGGAAATAAGAAAAGCAGGAGCATATAAAAAATAAAACAAGCGATTTCATCGAAAAATTACATTTATCCCGGACCGATACTGGTTTGGGGCAGGAATTTAAAAAAAATCCAACCGACGAAAAACTCTCTTTCCCGTCTCAGAAGTAGTAATTAATCACTATACTGAATTATCCCAACTTATACTGTCATACAATTGCAACCCATTTATAAATCTTTACAATCTACACAGATATATTCAAAGGTAACAATAACAGACCTTAAAAGGATGCATAAAAATACCATCCAAGAGAAAGAAGAAGGTAAAACACATCTAAATACATTGCACAAAAAAAGATACAGTAGGTGCACAATAAGTTGTGTACTTGTATGTGAAATAACAAATATAACAGGTTTATTGGTTGGCACATTATTTGCACCTATATATCAGGGTTCTGTAGGGTAATTCTTGTTGAAAACTATGCTTACACCGTCGGAATGCAAGGTTACGTGGATTAAGAGTTGGTAGTAGTATTTGTGTAGTTCAGTGGTTGGTAAGGATTTTTTCAAAATATACTAAATTAATCAAAAATTTAAAAGTAAAAATACTGCTTGACAAAATGCTGATATTCGGTTATACTTTTACTGTTTGTTAGTTCTTTTTATTTTATATAGTATTTGTTAAAACCCGAACGGGCTGTCATACTGAAAAGTGTGATTCGCAAAGCTATGGGGCTAAAGATAGTCAGGTAAAAAAAAGTAATAAATAATAATAAGGACTATTTACGCTAGCCAGGTTACCGAAGGTTGATGGGTTTGCTACATCGTAAGCGAACCTTAAAACAGGTAATTTGGTTTTTATTTTGTAAAAGTTGTATATAATAAAAATTAATTTTATCCGAATACAGCTCAATATGAGAAAGAATAAAAACATTTTTATTAAACATTTATTTGCAGGTATAATAATTTTTTACATTTTAGTTTTTTCCCCTATACAAGTATTTGCATTAACTGACAATTCAAGTGATTTAATAATTCTCGCCACCGAAACATATACCTTAAGCGGTACTCATACCTATACAAATTCAGTGCAAATCTATGGAACACTCTTTATAACCCAATATAATGGTTCAGGTAGTAGTGGTAGGTTAGAATTGTCAGCTTCCACCGTTATAATTAATGGAAAGATAGACGCAACTGGCAAAGGTTATCCACAGTATCAAGGACCTGGAGCACCCACCGGCAACACATCAGCAGGGGGTAGTTATGGCGGGTTTGGTGGAATGGGTACTATTTATGGAAGCATATACTTACCAATAGATATTGGAAGTGGTGGAGGAGCATCTGCACCATCACTTGGAACAGGTGGAACAGGCGGAGGAGCAGTAAAGATAACAGCGAACACGTTGACAGTTAATGGTGTAATAACAGCAAATGGAACAAATGGCGGTGATGGGAGCTATGGTGGTAATTGGCCGGCAGGTGGTGGTAGCGGTGGCAGTGTATACATCAACGCCAATATTGTAATAGGTACTGGTACAATAACAGCCAACGGTGGTAGTGATAGTAACCGTAGCGAAAGAGGATGTGGCGGTGGCGGAGGCAGGATAGCGATATATTACATGACAAACAATTTAACAGGCATAATAACATCATATGGTGGTCCAGGTGCACTAAATTCTTATGGTGGTGCTGGGACAATATATCTGAAATCTACTACACAGAGTTATGGTGACTTAATAATAAAAAATAATAACCAATCCTGTTTTATTACACCATTTGTAGTTAGTACTAATATTCTTACTTTTGATAGTATTTTAGTGAGCAATAGAGCAAACCTTAAAGTAGAGAGTGGTAATGAATTAATAACAACAAATTTGACAGTGACAAATAATGGTATAGTTACCAACGAAGGCAAAATGGCGTTAGAAAATCTTACATTAGAGAGTGGAAGTTCTTTATACCATAACAGTGGCAATATAATAGTCAATGGACCTGTATCTGGAGAAGGCAGTTTGCAGATAGGTAATAGTGGTACATTTTATTTAAACACTAAATTGTCTTTGGGTAACTTAACGGTAGTGAATGGCGGAATATTGACCCATACCCAGAAAGACAGTGATTTTGAACTTGAAGTACATGAGAATCTTACAATAGATACAGGTGGAAAGATAGATGTAACAGGTAAGGGGTATCCACAATATCAGGGACCTGGCGCACCTACCGGTAATACATCAGCAGGCGGTAGTTATGGTGGGTTTGGTGGAATGGGTCTTGTTTATGGAAGCATGTATATGCCAACAGACCTTGGAAGTGGCGGAGGAGCATCTGCACCATCAGTTGGAACAGGAGGCACAGGTGGAGGAGCAGTAAAGATAACAGCAAACACGTTGACAGTTAATGGTGCAATAATAGCAAATGGAACAAATGGTGGTGACGGGAGTTGGGGAGGTAATTGGCCGGCAGGTGGAGGTAGCGGTGGTAGTGTATACATTACAGCAAATACAATTTCAGGTACTGGAACGATAACAGCCAATGGTGGTAGTGATAGTAACCGTAGCGAAAGAGGATGTGGCGGTGGCGGAGGCAGGATAGCGATATATTACACGACAAACAATTTTACAGGCATAATAACAGCATATGGAGGAGCAGGTGCAATAAATGCTTACGGTGGTGCTGGAACAATATATCTGAAATCTACAACACAAAATTATGGTGATTTGACGATAGATAATAATAATAGTCAAGGAACCACACCAATAATAGATGGAGTACACACCTTTGATAAAATAACAGTAAAAAATAAAGCGACATTAGAAATATCTGATAATGATGTTGTGACATCTGTTAATTTAAACATAAAAGATTTAGGAGTAGTTACAAATACAGGCAATATTGCAGTAACCAATTTCAAGTTGGAAAATGGCGGAGCATTTTATCATAATGCTGGAATATTGAAAAAAGAAGGTTTTGATGCTTTACAGATAGACAGTGGCGGTATATTTTATTTAAACACTAAACTATCATTGAGTAATTTGACAATATTTAGTGGCGGGATATTAACCCATAGTAATCAAGACCCGGATTTTGAACTTGAAATAGAAGATACATTAAATATACAAGCAGGTGGTAAAATTACAGTAGATGGCAAAGGGTATCCGCAGTATAAGGGACCCGGAGCACCCACCGGCAATACATCAGCAGGTGGAAGTTACGGTGGTTTTGGTGGAATGAGTTCTGTTTATGGAAGTATGTATACGCCAACAGACCTTGGAAGTGGCGGAGGAGCATCTGCACCATCACTTGGAACAGGAGGCGCAGGTGGAGGAGCAATAAAGATAACAGCGAACACTTTGACATTTAATGGAATAATTTCAGCGAATGGAACGAATGGTGGTGATGGGAGTTGGGGTGGCAATTGGCCGGCAGGTGGTGGTAGTGGTGGTAGTGTATACATCAAAGCAAATACAATTTTAGGTAATGGAACGATAACATCTAATGGTGGAAATGGAAGTGATAGAAGTGATAAGGGCAATGGTGGAGGCGGAGGTAGGATAGCAATATATTACAATACTAATAGTTTTACAGGTAGTATTATCAGTAATTGCGGCATTATAACTAATCCTTTAGGTAATGGAACAATTGTATTAAAGTGTCTCAATATAGAATCTCCTGTTAGTATATCAAATCTATCAGAAACATATTCAAAAGATAACTTAATTTATGAAACATTAAAATCACAAAGAATAGTATTAAATAACACAGTTTTTCACGGTGAAAGTATTGTTGGTAGTTTGAATTTTCAAAATTTTGAAAAGATAGATATAAAAACAGGTTCATTTGCAGATAAAGGTTTATTCAAAAGTAGTTTTACAATAAATGTAGGGAATGCTTCATATCCTTGTTTTTGGAAAGGGATATCATATCTAAATACAAAAGAAAGAAATATATATATGAATGGTTATGTTGAAGGTGCAGGTAGTGGTATAATAGAAGCAGTGATACAGGAATCTGTTGTTGGAAGTGGTAATTATGATATATACAATGCAACATTAACAATAACAGAGATAGGGTCACAATCTATTGCAGATAGAATAAATTTATCAGGTAGCATAATATATCAAACAGAAACAGAATATCCAAACACTAAAATACATTATTTACAGACAGCAGTTGAAGGAACGGCTGCGGGATATTATACTGGTAATTTAACAACAATAATAACACTACTACGGATAGATGAAATAAGTAATCCATGTAACAATGAAGGATTTTCAATAATGTCATACAACTCAAGTTTAGGTTCGGGTATGAGTTATAGTTATGTTAAGAAAAGTACTATTAATGAAACAAATTTAAAAGGAGCCATTACCGGTCCGATATATGGATTACTTTCTGCATATCTTGATGAAAGTGTAACACCTAAAAAATTATCAATGTCAATAACCCGACTTGATTATGGTAAACCGCCTCAACCTGACTTAAAGGTAAAGATTTGGGGACCTGGCAGTGCAATAAGCCCAGGACAGACGATAACATATACCATGGAAGTAAGAAATGATGGACTAAAAGATGCTGAAAATATGTCTTTAATAGTATATCCTTCAGCATATAGTAATTTTGGTTCTGCAGTTGGTTTATATACTCTGTATGATGTTCCCAACTGGATTGATAAAAAATACTATCCAATGAATATGATAAGATGGGATATTAATATTCCAGCTAAAACAGTAAAACAATATAATTGCCAGTCAACAATAATGTGGGGATTAACATTAAATACGGTAGTTAAATGCAAAGCATATATTTTAACAAAAGAGCAGATGGATTCATATCTTCCAACATATGATTTCACTGAAAAGTAGAGAAAAGAATAGGGGTAAAAACAACAATTTTACAGATTTAATTACAAAACGAAGGAGAAAAAAGGTTATGAAGATTATTAGTATGGTATTGTTTATTTTGGTGACTTCCAACTTATTCGCTGAGGTTTCTACTCAAAATGAAATTAACAAATCAACCACAACTTATTTAGAGCAATATGAACCGAAAGTAATAATACAAGGCAAATGGGGTAAAGGGGATGATGAGTTTGGGATATATACAAAAGGAGAAGTAAGGGGACCAGTGGCAATGGATGTGGATAAAGAAGGAAATATATACATTTTTGATGCAGTAAACTGGCGAGTAAAGAAGTATGACAAAGAAGGAAAATTACAGACAACAATTGATTTAGAAAAGATTCCAAAAGAACCTCAAGAGTATGTTGCTGGTAAAGATGAGATAAAAATATCTGATAATAGTATTTTTATTCATCCAGGAGAAGAGTTAAAACCTTATGTAATTAAAAAATATAATTTTAATGGCAGTATAGTTTCATATATAATTGATGGATATGTTAATAAAAATGTTTATGAACAACTTAAAGGTGTTGATGAAAAATATTATAAGGAAATCAAAGGAAAAGTTTTAGGAAAGAATAAAATATTTGATTTATTAAAAAAATTAGGAAAACTAACAATTCAAAACTACAGTGATATGAGAGCAATTTCACCAAAAGAATTTATATATTTAGAAATTGGTGAAGATTCTATTGATGCTCCAAGTTTTAGCATTATGCCTTCATATTATAATACTAGAACAGAACATGATAAAGTTTTTAAACAAGCAGAATATTTTGGAATTGATTCAGTGAGAGAATATCTTAAAACCTTGGAAAAGAGCGAAAGAAACAAATATCCCAGTTTTATGGAAAGCACTCGTTATACTTTTTTATTTTGGTCTAATAAAAAAAATGTTAAAAAAATTGAAAAGATTATATATATCAAAATTCCCAATCAGAGATGGTATAGTCCTTTGTGTGAAGATAGTAGTGGTAATGTTTATGTTTTTGTATCTACTGCAAATAATGATTCAGAAAAGAATAAAATATATCAAAATCTTGTTATAAAATATAATTTTAAAGGTAAGTTAGTTTCTAAATATCAATTATTTAATTCAGTTAATTCAATATTTGTTGCTCCTTGTATAAGTTGGAATGGTGGTGTATATCAGATAGTATGGTTAGAAAATAAGTTAAATGAAGGATTCAAAGTAATAAAATGGGAAAAAATAAATTAAGATTATTATCATTGCTTTTTCTAATATTACCTATATCCAAAATATATTCTGTAAATATAACAGGGCAAGCATTGGTAAATAGTGCAGAAAATTACCTTAATCGTGGAATTACATATGATTATGGTACACCAGACGAAACAAATGAAGATACTTTTGGTTATATATTCAAACCATGGGATGGGAAATCTCTTGACTGTTCTGGTTTGGTTGACATGGCGTCAGGATTAAGGAGACATTACAGTGCCTGGCATTTAAAAGAAAAACTTACAATTCCTGTTGCATGGTGGCAAGGAATTTATCCAGGAGATTTGTTGATAACATATAATGATCCAAAATATGGTGGAAAACATGTAAGAATTTTTATAGGATGGTATGAAACTTATAAAGTAGCTAGTGTGATTGAAGCATCAGGTAGTAAACATGGAGTAGCAATATCAACATATAGTATTACTAGTGAACTTATTGGTTATACTTGGCACCGTCTTATTTATGATAATGTGGAACCAACTATAAAAGATATAAGTGTAGAAAATGATAAGACATATAAAAACCCAGTTACAGTAAGTTTTACTGCTATTGATGATATATATACATCAGGGGAACCTGAACCCAGAGCTTTTGCTCGTGATAAAGCTACTGGAGAAAGATTTAGAAAGGGAAAATCATATACAGATCCTGGAGAATACGAAGTTGATTTTTATGCGAGTGATTGGGCGGGGAATTTTAATTTGAAAACTGTTAAATTTACGATAGAAGACGATGAACCACCAGAACCGCCACCATCACCTAATGGTGAAACAGCAAATGGAATGTTTAGACCCAGAGACCCTAATGTGATGTATGGACCTAAAGGATATGTATATGCAGGGCAGACATTGAATTATACGGTTGAGTTTGAGAATATAGGAGAAGGGATTGCATATGGAGTATATGTAACAAATGTTTTACCTGAAGGTTTGGATGATACAAGTTTAGTTGTTTCAAACTTTAAGAGAAAGGATTATACGAACAATACTGAGACACCCTCTAATTTTGAATATCGGTATGATTCAAAAACGAGAATGTTAACAGTATTTATAGATAACTATGGGGAAGTTGGTTCAAAACAAGGTGGCAAGTTTGATTTAAGCGTAAGAGTGAAAAGTGATGCACAACCAGAGACGGTAATTACAAATTATGCAACTGTATATTTTCCATCAGTATGTGAAGAAACAAGAACAAATTCTGTCGTTTCTGTAATTCCACATCAAACACAAATTGTCTACAGTGGGCAAAACAATGTTAAGTATTCAGATTCTTTAAAACTACAAGCACTACTTACAACTGAAAATGGAAAAAAGATATCTTATAATCCCATAACATTTACTATTGGCAACAGCAGTTATACCGTTATAACAAGCAGTGAAGGTGTAGCAAGTATTGACATTACTGCAAGCCAGCCGTCTGGTGAATATACAATGAATATTGAGTATTATGGTGACGGTTTCTATCATTTGCCTTCAAGTGATTCAGTAAAATTAACAATTGAGAAGAAAAATATTGTTTTATCTAATCTTTCTGCAATTATTAGTTATCCATCTACTGGAACCGCATATGCAACAATGTTTGATTCTGATGAAGAACCGTTAATTCCTAATGGAGATATTCCAATATTACATCTTGAATATTATGATGGAGAAAATTGGATATTATTAGGGAATAGTCCTCTTTCGGTTTATGAGGCAATGTTTGAATTTACTTTACCAAAAAAACCTACAAAAAATCAGTTGGATATAAGAGTGAGATTTGAAGGTAATGATAGATATAACAGTGGATATTCTACTGGTACCCTTAATATCATTGATGAAAACCCACCTGAAATAACAATTAGTTCACCAGTTGGTGGAGAAAGATTTATTGCGACAGTTTCTACAATAACAATAAACTATACAGTTACCGATAACCTTGACCCGGTGCCGACATATTATGCATATTTAACTGACTTGGAAGAAGGAACGACAATACAGGTAAATAGTGGACGAATGATAGAGCCACTGAGTATTGATGATGGATTTTGGACATTAACAGTTGAGGCAACTGATTGGGTTGGGAATCATTCATCTACAACTACAGCAAAGTTTGAAGTGATACATGACATACAGCCACCGAGGACTGAAGTGGCAGTTCATAGTCCAAAGTTCATAGTTGATAGTAAAACTTATATAACATCACTAACGGATATTTCATTATCAGCAATTGATGATATAATAGAGGTAGGAGATGGTAGAGGGTTAGGAGTGAAAGAGACAAAATTCAGAGTTGATAGTTCGGAGTTCATAGTATATACAGGGACATTTACGATTCCAACTGAAAGTTCGCATACGATAACTTATTATAGTGTAGATGTAATAGGTAACACCGAACAGCCAAAAACTCTTGAAGTGATAGTGGATAATACGCCTCCTGAGAGTCAGTTAATAGTTCATAGTCCTAAGTTTATAGATAATGGCAAAGTATTTGTAAGTTCAGAGACAGCGGTAAGTTTAGTATCAGTTGACAGAAGCACAATTCCCTGTGAAGTAAAATATACAGAGTATAAAATAGATGATAGTTTCTACTCCATTTATATCTCTACCTTTTATCTTTCTGCTTTACCTGAAGGCGAACACACAATATATTATCGCAGTTATGATAACTTATTAAATCAGGAAACGGAAAGGTCAGTAAAAGTAATAATAGACAATAGCATTTCAGAGACATTTGTAAGTATAGCACAACCAAAATATAATGACTACATAACCTCGGAATCAGCATTTACACTTATAGCGATTGATTCCGGCACAATACCATCAGGCATAAAAGAAACAAAATACACCATATACACCAGCACAAATAATATCCCAGCATATACCCAATACGTTACCACATTTAATATAACCGGTATGGATGGAATATATTCAATGAATTATTACTCACAAGACAACGTAGAAAACACAGAACCAACAAGAGATCTAACATTAAAATTAGACAACACAAAACCCCAAAGCCAAATAACCGAGAATGGACTAAAATATATATCATCGGACAATAAAACATATATAACTTCACAGACAAACATAGTGTTTACTACACAAGATCCAATAATCAATGAAGTAGCCAGCGGAATAAAACAGGTAAGTTATACAATAGACAGTGGGCAGATAATAACCTATGCCACTCCATTTATTTTGTCTGAAGGCATCCATGCAATAGGATACTACTCAACCGACAATCTTGGCAACACAGAACAAATAAACCAGAAAACATATTATGTAGACAATACAGCACCAGTAACTGAAATATTATTCAACAACAAACAACAATCAGGACAAGAAACAATAATAGCACCTGATACAATACTTTCTTTTACAGCAACAGACCCTCTGTCTAGTGGCATAGCCAGTGGAGTAAACAAAACACACTACAGAATAGATACCAGCACAAATTATGCAGAATATGTAAATGCGTTTACATTACCATCAGGTGAGCATACCATAGAATATTATACAAATGATAATGTTGGTAACAGCGAACAAACAAAAACGATGAACGTAACAGTAACCATACTGCAGAAATATACACTAATAGGCAGCGAAGAAATAAACATAACAGGCAAAGTTAACATAAAGGGGGATATACGCAGTAATGGAGAGATAACCATAAAAGGTAAGCCGGTAATAACCGGCAACATATATGGTGATAAAGTAAAAATATCCAGGAGCAGCACAATAAACGGCACTATAACAGAGAATGCGTCCAAAATAGACCCGTATCCGATAAATCTGACACAAATAATAAACAAAGCAGCTACCCAAAACAATAACGTTGACATAGGACTAACACAAAAAGGTAAAAAACCGATAGACAAAAAAGGCAGATTAGTAATAACCGGTAACGATAGTTTAACAATGTCTACCGGCACATATTACTTTACCGGAATACAGCTAACCGGAAAAAGCGAAATAAAACTGCAAGGAAAAGTAAAAATAGTATGCATAGGCGATATAAAGTTGGTAGGGAACGTAAAAGTAAACGCAAATGGTGTGCCCGCCACTGGATCGTTGGCGGGTGACAAAGTCAAAAACTTTGTAATATATGTAAGCACCTACATACAGGAGAGACACTGGTATGAAGACATACTTGATGATATAGAGTGCAACAACTTCACAATAGACAACACATTTAACAATGAAGAGCTATCGGAAATATTTGAAGACAAAGACATAACATTTGATGATGAGCTTGGAATAGACAAAAAAGGCAATATAAATTGCAGAAGAGACAAAACAACAAAAGTCCCGCAAGTGTTGATAGGTGGCAAAGCAGAATACAATGGCATCATATATGCACCTAAATCAAAAACACTGGTAGCAGGTAATTACACATTTTCCGGTAACATATTTTGCAGACAATTCAATGCAACCGGTAAAGGCACAATATCAATAACAGCGAATTCCGTACAGCCATTTGCAGCAGTTAAATTAGCACCATCATCTGCATTTGTTCTTGGAGAAATATACAGTTATCCCAACCCTGCGAAGAATGGTAAAACACCGACAATACACATAGAGTGCGGGATAGCGGATAAGATTGAGATTAAAATTTATAATATAGCCGCAGAGCATGTTCATTCAGTAGAACTTAATGGCACTCAACCCTTAACGATAAATTCTAAATACTGTTACGAGTATAATTGGGACATATCCAATGTTGCCAGTGGCGTGTATATTTATGTAATAAGAGCAAAGAAAGCCGGATATCCAGACATAAAGGCAACAGGGAAAGCAGCAGTTGTAAGATAGTTAATTAGAGATCAGAGAATTAGTGAATTAGTTGTAGAGCAGGGTCTTACCCTGCTCTAGTTAGTCGTGTAGCCGCAGAGCAAAGCTCTGCTTTCTTAAAGGTGGTCAATTATGAAAAAAATCTTAATTATTATTTTTATCTTTTTCTTACTTCCTACTTCCTACTCCCTACTCACTGCTTCTCAAAACACCGGTGCTTCTTTCCTAAACATCGGCACTTCTGCTCGTGCCGTCTCAATGGGTGGAGCATATGTAGGAGTAGCAAACGATGCAAGTGCAATCAGTTACAACCCAGCGGGGTTATCACAATTGAGTAAAAGTGAGATAATAGCACAGCATACGATGTGGATTGCAGATACCAATCATGATTTTTTGGCTTATGTAAGACCAACAAGTATGGGAACGATGGGAATAAGCGTGGTAGCACTTACACAAGGCAGG
The DNA here is from genome assembly GCA_028718185.1 of Elusimicrobiota bacterium. Classification (NCBI taxonomy): domain Bacteria; kingdom Pseudomonadati; phylum Elusimicrobiota; species Elusimicrobiota bacterium. Next base: position 937,373 of record JAQUMH010000001.1, on the reverse strand, counting down.
ATAGAAGGCAGAGATGAGAATAGACAGAAAACAGGTTCATTCAGTGCATATGATACGGCAGTAACTGTTAGTTACAGCAAGCAGATGAGCGGGTTAGCAGGTAAGCAGGTGAGTTTAGGCACTAACTTAAAAATAATTCAGCAGGGCATAGCAGGTGAAAAGGCTACAGGCATTGCAATGGATATTGGATTGTTGATGAAGCAAAGCTTCGTTTTGCCGCTACAATACGGTTTATCGATTCAGAACATAGGACCTAAAATGACCTTTATTTCCGAGGGTTATAATCTACCGCTAACTGCAACGGTAGGAATTGGGTATACTCTAAAAAGAGCAATGACGTTTGCATTAGACGTAAAGAGAAAAATATATGATAACAAAACAGAAGTATCCTTCGGCACAGAATACGCACCTATAAATCTTTTAGCATTACGGATTGGTTACTTACTAATGAACAAATCAACACATGAACACATGAATGCCTCTAATTTTGCTGGTTTTGGAGGTGGACTTGGACTACGAATAACGAATACTTCCACTGACTATGCCTTTATCCCCTACGGTGACCTTGGCAACACTCAAAGAATATCTTTTAGTGTAAAATTTTAAAGAATCAACTTCTTAAACTTCTGTATATCTGCCTACTCAAAAACATAAAATTTAAGTTGAAATTTACCCTTCTTTCTTATATAATAACTGATTATGAAAATGATAAAAAGTTTTAAAATTGAATTAAGGCAAGGCTATATTTTCAGGGAACTGAAAAAAAGGAAAGTTGAAGTTAGTGAAGAAGAATTATCGGAAAAAGTAAAAGAAATACAGAAATGTATAAAACCTGCCACAGTTTACGATTCTTTTAATCCTGCAATATTTCAGAAAAAAATAGATTTTGGTAAATCTGTCGCTTTTTCGCTTTTTGCCGTTACTTTAGGCAAAGAAGTTGAGGCATTGGAAAAAAGTGACATTGTAGAAGCATCGCTGATGGATGGACTGGAAGTTGCTAAGCATTTTGTTTTAAAACTTGTCCAGATTGAAGCGGAACAGGAACATTGTGAACTTCTCGAAGTAATTAAGGTGGAACCACAAAAAGTTTTTGAAAATCAAAAGATATTAAATACAATTGAATTTTCTAAAGTCGATATAAAGTATGAAGCAGAAACGGTATCGCCTGAATATACAAGGTTTTTTGCCGTTGGCTGGGTTTTAAAGAGAAAAAGATGAATTTTTTTGGAAAAATATCGGTTTGGTTAGGGTTTTTTTATTTATGGTTTACAGGAAAGACATCAAAAATTATTGTCAAAAACTCTTCTGAGTATGATGAATTAAAAAAAAACAAGAGACCGATGGTTTATGCTCTTTGGCATGGCAGGTTAATATTTTTATTTTGGGTACATAAATACGAGGGTATCTGCACTTTAATAAGTAAATCAAAAGACGGCGAGTTAATTGCAAAAATTACAGAAAAGCTGGGTTATGAAAGCATTAGAGGTTCAACATCTAAAGGCGGTTCTGAGGCATTACTGGCATTGATTAACAAAGCTAAAACCGGCAGTTCTGTCGCTTTTACTCCTGATGGACCTCGCGGTCCCCAAAGAATGGTCCAGCCGGGTGTAATTAGTGTAGCCCAGAAAAGCGGTTTACCTATAATTCCTATTGCATATGCTTCAAAAAGAAAATATGTTGTCAGGCACTGGGACGAATTTCATATACCTTATCCGTTTAACAAAGTTTCTGTATGCCATGGCAAGCCGATATATGTCAATGAAAACGATAATCTTGAAAATAAATCAAAAGAACTTAAAGATGCGATTGATATGATTACCTTACAAGCAGATTCTCTTATATGAAGATACTCATAATACAGACAGCGTTTTTAGGAGATGTCGTCTTAACTATTCCTTTAATTCAAGCAGCAAAAAAATACTTAAAATCGGAAGTGTCTGTTTTGTGTATTCCATCAACACAAAATATTCTTGAGAGTCACCCGTCAATTAGTGAATTAATTGTTTATGATAAAAAGGGTAAAGATAAAGGATTAATGGGTTTGTTAAAAGTTGTTAAAAAATTAAGAGAAAAAAAATATGATATATCTTTAATACCGCATCCGTCGTTCAAGTCAGGACTTATCGCTTACCTTTCCGGTATTCCAAAAAGGATTGGTCTCTCAAATAGTGCCGGACGCATTTTTTTTACCGGTAACGTTTTTTTTGATAAAGAAAAGTATCAGCTAGAAAGATACCTTGATTTGTTAAAGTATTTCGATATTGAAGTAAGGGAAGAAAAAACCGAAATTTATATTGACAAAAAAGATGAAGAATATGTGGCAAATTTACTGGCTGGCAGTGAGGTTTTTTTTGGAATAAATCCGGGAAGTGTTTGGGCAACTAAAAGGTGGCCGGCAAAAAATTATGCAGAACTTTCCGATAGGATTGTTAATGAGCTTGGCGGTAAAATTATAATTTTTGGTGGTCCTGATGATATTGAAGTAGTAAATACAGTTGTAAAAAATATGGGAACAAAAGCAATTAATCTTGCAGGAAAAACAACGATTAAACAGCTTGCGGCACTTATAAAAAAATGTAAGATATTTATTACAAACGATTCAGGTCCGATGCACATTGCAGCAGCTTTTAACGTTCCGACTGTTGCAGTTTTCGGTCCGACAGTTAAAGAATTAGGATTTTTCCCATATTCAAAGAAAGCAGTTGTTATAGAGAAAGACATTCCGTGTCGTCCTTGCGGCAGACATGGACCCAATAAATGCCCTCAAGGTGATTTCAAGTGTATGAATGAAGTTTCTGTTGATGATGTATTTAAAGCGGTAAAAACGCAGTATGAAAATATTACAAATAATTGATATCCCCTGGCATAGCGGAGTGACCAATTATGCTATAGAAATCTCAAAGGGGCTTTCCCGGAAAGGGCATAAAATATACTTTGCAGGTGTAAAAGAGGGATTGCCATTAAAACTTGCAAAAGAAAACGGTTACGAAACCATTGAAATATGTTCAAGAAGGAATCCATTTATTTTAAATAGTGTTTTCCGTCTTAAAAAATTAATTGAAAAAGAAAAAATTGAAATTGTAAATGCTCATACCGGAAAAGGACATTTTCTGGCTTATATTACGCAGCTGTTTTTAAATAAGAAATTTACTATAATAAGGACAAAGTCAGATACACTATATCCAAGAAAAAGTTTTATTTATAAAAAAACAGCAAAAATTATTGCTGCTTCAGAATTTATAAGAAAAAGATATTTAGATATCGGGATTGAACCGTCAAAAGTTGTCACAATCTATCAGGGATTAAAAATAAGTCCAAGGTCCGAGGTCCGAAGTCCGAAGTCCGAAATTCCAACAGTGGGGATGGTTGGCAGGTTGGATCCTGTGAAGGGGCATAGATATTTTTTGGAAGCGGCTGTTAATGTGCTTAAAAAATATCCGTCTGCAAGGTTTCTAATTGCCGGTAAAGAAGAAAATATAAAATATAAAGAACTTGGGTTACTGGTTGGTAAACTTGGTATAAAAGGTGCAGTTGAGTTTAAGGGTTATATTGATAATGTGTATGAATTTATGTCAAAATGTTCGATTGGAGTGGTTGCTTCTGTAGGTAGTGAAGCGGTGAGCCGTGTGCTTTTTGAATGGATGGTTTGCCGGAAACCTGTTGTCGCGACTTCTGTTGGTTGTATCCCGGAAATTTTACCGCAAAAATATCTTGTGCAGGTTGCTAACCCTGATTTATTGGCTGAAAAAATATGCGGATTGCTTGCCGATGGACATGAAATGGAAAAATATGCTGCATTAAATAGAACTATTATAGAAGAAAAATTCAATTTTGATGATTTTGTCTTGAAAACGGAAAAAGTTTGTAAAGAAGTTGTAAACTGATAAAGGAGAATTAATGCTTTCTCGACGAAAGAATTTTTTGATATTTGGAAATCCTATCATAGAACAGCCGGAGATTGATGAAGTTATAGATTCAATGAAATCCGGTTGGTTGGGGACAGGTCCCAAAGTTTGCAGATTTGAAGAAATGTTTAAAGAATATAAAGGCAGCAAGTATGCTCTAGCGTTAAATTCCTGCACGTCTGCCCTGCATCTTTCAATGATTGCCGCCGGTCTAAAAACCGGTGACGAAGTTATCGTTCCGACAATGACGTTTGCAGCAACAGCCAATGCCGTAATCCACGCCGGTGGGAGACCTGTTTTCGCCGATTGTGAAAAAGATACGATGAATATCTCCTTTGAAGATATTAAGAAAAAAATTACGAGTAAAACAAAATGTATAATACCGGTTCATTTTGCCGGTCGTGCCTGCAGCATGGATAAAATTGTGAAAATTTCCAAAAAAAATAATTTAAAAATTATTGAGGATTGCGCTCATGCTATTGAGTCGGAATATAAAGGCAAAAAAACGGGAAGATTTGGTGATTTGGGTGTTTTTAGTTTTTATGTGACAAAGAATATTACTACCGGAGAAGGTGGAATGGTTATAACCGATAATGAAGAATATGCCAACAAGATAAAAATTCTCGGACTTCATGGCTTGACAAAAGATGCGTGGAAAAGGTTCAGTGATGAAGGATACAAGCATTACCAGGTGGTATATGCCGGATTCAAATGCAATATGATGGATATCCAGGCAGCGATAGGGATACATCAGTTAAAGAGAATTGATAAGTATTGGAATCGCAGGAAGAAAATATGGGGAAGATATAACGAAGCATTTAAAAATATGCCGGTCATAATACCGTCCGATGTTGAACAAAATACAAGGCATGCCTATCATTTATATACATTGCTGATTGATATTGATAAACTGAAAATTACAAGAGACCGATTTTTAAATGAAATGACAAAAAGGAAAATAGGCGTAGGGGTTCACTATATTGCTTTACATTTACACCCGTATTATCAACAGGCTTACAATTACAAAAAAGGTGATTTTCCGAATGCCGAATATATTTCCGAAAGGACAGTGTCTCTGCCGTTGTCAGCCAAGTTGACCGATGACGATGTTGAAGATGTAATTAATGCAGTGAAAGATATTTTACAATAATTATGAAAAAGGTTATACACTATATCAGAGGAAAATATCTATCCGAGACCGAAAATTGGATATATACACAGATAAAATATTTTAAAAACTATAAACCGGTTGTGTATTGCCATAGCATGGAAAATATTGATATATTTCCCGTTGAAGAAATACATTCGCTGGATAATTCTGGCATATGGTCTGTTCCCATAATTGTGTTTAATAAGATTTGGAACAATATATTCCACTTTTATCCTGCATTTATATATTTTCTGATAAAAGATAAACCTGATATTATTTATTCGCATTTTGGACCGGCAGGATATTTTTTCTTACGGTTGAAAAAACTTTTTAATATTCCTATGGTCACTGCTTTTTATGGGTTTGATTTGAGCAAAATGCCTAAAAGATTTCCCAAGTGGAAAAAAAGGTACAAGAAACTTTTTAGCGGCAGTGAAAGATTTCTCGTTGAAGGTTCAAATATGAAAAAATCTCTGATTAAGCTTGGTTGTCCTGAAAATAAAATCACTATACGGCATATCGGTATTGATTTAGATGGAATAAAATACACGCCGAGAGAAATTAGTGCCGATAAGGAAATAAGAATACTGATTTGCGGTAGATTCAGAGAGAAGAAAGGGATTTCGTATGCTGTTGAATCGTTTGGAATTGTAAAAAACAAGCACCCGGAGTTAAAACTTAAATTAAATATTTTAGGTGATTCTTGCGGTTGCAACCTCGAAGAGATTGAAAAAAGAAAAATTATTGAGAAAATAAAAAATTACAATATACAAAACAATGTGGAAATATTTGGTTTAAAACCGCATGCATTTTTTATTAAAGAACTTTATAGAAATCATATTTATCTTGCTCCCAGCGTTACTGCTTGTGATGGTGATACTGAAGGTGGGTTACCTGTTTCTCTTATAGAAGCATCGGCTTCCGGTATGCCTGTTATTTCAACTTTACACTGTGATATCCCGGAGGCTGTAATTAACAATTTAAGCGGCTATCTTGTTCCCGAACGGGATGTAAATGTGTTGGCTGAAAAATTGGAATTTATGGTTTTAAATCCTGGAATCTGGAAACAGATGGGATTTGAAGGCAGAAAACATATAGAAGCTCATTATGATGCAGGAAAGCAAGCGATTTTTTTGGAAGAAATATATGACGAAACAATTAAAAATATTACATATTGATTTAGAAAAAACATGGCGTGGTGGTCAGCAGCAGCTTTTTTGGCTCGTAGAAGGTCTTTCAAAAAAAGGCCATAAGAATTTTGTAATATGTCGTCATAAAAGTGAGTTATTTAAAAAGTTGTCAGAAAACAATATTAGTTTTTTTACTGTTAAAATGTTGTTTGAGCTGGACCCTTTTGCAATTTATAAAACTGCAAATATTATAGAAAAAATAAAACCGGATATCATCCACTTGCATTCGGCACATGCACATACAATCGGACTTTTAGCTTCAAAAGTTTCAAAATATAAGCCAAAATTGGTTTCTTCCCGCAGGGTGGATTTTAATATAAAAAGCAGATGGAAATATAAAAGCGTTAATAAAATAATAGCAATTTCAGAAGGAGTAAAAAAGGTTCTATTAGAGGATAGAATTCCGGAGCATAAAATATCTGTTGTTTATTCAGGGGTTGATTTAAAAAGATTGGAAAATGTTTCAGGAGATTATCTTTACGAAGAATTTAAGATTAAAAAAGGACAAGTTATAGTTGGTACAGTTGGTGCTCTCGCTGGTCATAAAAACTATAAAAATTTTATCAAGTCTGCAGAAATAGTAAAAAAGGTAATTCCGGAAGCGATATTTTTTGTGGTTGGGAAAGGGGAATTAGAACAGGAATTAAAAGAATACGCACGAGAATTGAATATGTCTGACTCCATAATTTTTACAGGTTTTAGAAATGATATTCCTCAAATTCTGTCAATTTTTACAATATTTGTTTTATCGTCGTATAAAGAAGGTCTATGTACCTCAATAATTGATGGAATGGCATCGGGTTTGCCAATAGTAGCAACTGACGTAGGTGGGGTCGGGGAACTTGTTAATAATGGGGTTAATGGTTTTCTTGTTCCTTCCCGGAATCCGGAATTGTTAGCTGAGAAAATAATAAAAATTATAAAAGAAAAAGATTTATGGAAAAAATATTCAGAAGCAAGTAAAATAAAGTCAAAAGAATTTTCAAAAGAAAAGATGGTTGACGGGACAGAAAGGATATATACGGGGTTATTATGATATCAGTTGTGATTATAACTTATAACGAGGGAAAAAATATCGGGAAATGTCTTGAAAGCGTGAAATGGGCTGATGAAATTATTTTGGTTGACTCTGGAAGCACAGATGATACAATTACTATTGCGAAAAAATATAACGTAAAAATATTCCATAATTTCTGGAAAGGATATGGTGCCCAAAAAAACTTTGCTATTGATAAATCAAATAGTGACTGGATATTATCAATAGATGCTGATGAAACAGTAGAACCTGCTTTGTATGAAGAAATAAAAAATATTATTCAAAATCCCGGGGATTACATGGCTTTCAAAATTCCGAGAAAATTAATATTCCAGGATAAGTATTTGCGGTGGGGCGGGTGTTACCCTAATTACCAAATACGTCTTTTCCTTAAAAGTAAAGCGAAATTTAATCTTGCCTTAGTTCATGAAAAACTTGTGGTTAACGGTAAAATCGGTTTTCTTAAGAATAGTTTAATTCATTATAGCTACAAAAACCTTTCAGATTATTTTGAGCGGTTTAATCGTTACACAACACTGGATTCAAAAAAAAGATTCAGTGAAAACAGAAAATTTCATTTTTGGTATTATATCCAGCCGGTATTCAGGTTTTTTAATATGTATTTTTTACGATTAGGTTTTCTTGATGGTATACAAGGTTTAGATTGGGCAATTTTTTCTTCTTTTTATACTTTCGTTAAATTTCAAAAGTTAAAGGAGCTTCAAAATGAAAAGAAATAGTAAAAAAAGTATTTTTTCAGTAGATGCTAATTTGGGAAAATTAGTAAGCGAACTTTCGGAAGTCAATATATTTCTGTGGCATGAAGAAGATAAAGCCCGTTTGCCCGATGTACAAACAGTATTTAAGGCGAAAAGAAACATTGATAAATTTAACCAGAAGCGGAATGACCTTATTGAAAGAATAGATGAAGTAGTTTTAAGGAGATTAAATAATGGCAGAAACCATAGGAAGTTTAGTAGATAAATTAAGCATAATTCAGCTGAAGATATTTTATATGAACCGGCAGTTAGAACGCACTGATGCGGATAATCAGCATAAGAAAGAAGCCGCCCAGAGAATAAAAATTATGCAAAAACAGAAAAAGGATCTTGAAATTGAGTTGTCCGATTTATTCGAGAACGTAAAATCCGGAAAGACAAAATTAAAAATATATCGCCAGTTCAAAATGTATAATGACCCAAAATATCGGGTAAAAAAATGACTGAGAAAATTTTGATTATTGTTCTAAGAGCAATCGGGGATGTATTACTTACTACACCGCTTATAAGAGCATTAAAGAAAAGTAAACCGGAAAGTAAAATATACTTTTTAACTCAAAAATCATCTGAAATAATTTTGAAATATAATCCGTATATTTCCGGTGTAATTTTATTGGATAAAAATACCTTAAAAAATATAAAAGAACGAAAGTTTGATATAGTAATTGATTTTATGAATTCAGCGATTACAGGTTATTATACTCTTTTATCGGGAGCCGATAAACGGGTTGCTTTTTATAGACCGTGGGGTTTTTGGTGTTATAATATTATGCCAAAGTATGTTAACAAGGGTTATACTGTTTTTGACCGTCTCCAGATACTGGAAACATTTGGAATAAAATATGAAAACACTGCATTGGATTTATCCTTTGGTGCAGAAAACGAGAAAAAAGTTTTAAGTTATTTTAATAAAAATAATATTTCTAATCAGGATTTTCTAATTACTTTTGATATAACCAATCGTCGTACATATAGGCAATGGTCAAAGGAGAAATTTGCTCAACTGGCTGATTTAGTTGCAGATAAATTAAATGCAAAAGTTATTTTTATATGGGGACCCGGAGAACTTGATTATGTCCAAAGTGCAATGTCATTATGTAAAAAGAAACACTTGCTCTGTGATGATTTTAACATCCTTGATTTAGCAGCGCTTATTAAAAGTTGTAAGTTGCATATTGGAACTTCATCTGCACCGGCACACATTGCAGTGAGTCAAAACACGCCATCATTTATAATTTATGGATTAAAAACTAATCCAGTTAGCTGGACCTATCCAAACGATAATATTCATAAATATATACAAGGACAGCTTGACAGTCTATCTGTTGATGAAGTTGCAGAAAAATTATTTAGTTGTTTTGATAAGTCATTATATAACAATCTGGAAAATGTAGGCAGAGCAAGCTCTGCCACTACAATGTTGATATAATTGCAGATCCGTCAAAGTATTAGTGGCGGAGTCGGCATTAATTTGAAGTTATGAAACCATTAAAAATTCTTTATCCGTTTTCTTTTTTATATCTTTTAATTTTTAATATTTCACAAAAGATAAAAAAAGCAAAGCAAAAAAAATTACCCTGTAACGTGATATCTGTCGGTAATATTACTGTCGGAGGAACAGGAAAGACGCCGACTGTAATTTTTTTGGCAAATCTTTTAAAAAATTTACAGAGAAACGTTAGTGTGGTTTCAAGAGGGTATAAATCAAAAACTAAAACGGGAACATCAAAAATTGTTACTGACGGTAAAAAAATATATTATGGTCCTAAAATTGCAGGTGATGAACCTCATCTAATTGCCAGGTCACTTGAAAATGTTCCGGTAATAGTTGATAAAGACAGGCACAGGGCGGGGTTGCTGGCAGTTGATAAATTTAATAGTGATATAATAATTTTGGACGATGGATTCCAGCACTTAAATCTTTACAGGGATATTGACATTGTTTGCGTGAATGCTCTGAATCCATATGGTGACTTTAGACTTTTACCTGCAGGATATTTAAGGGAACCGTTGAAGAATATATCACGCGCTTCAGCTTTTATTATAACAAGATGCGATAAGGTTCCCGGTGAAAATATTCAGCGCATAGAAGAAACCATCAGAAAGTACAACAGCAAATCACCAATTTTCCATGCTTTTTTTAAAAAAAGAATTCTTAATAAAAATGGCAGCGATGTTGATGTTTCATCACTAAAAGGAAGAAATGTTATTGCAATTTCCGGTATAGCGATACCGGAAGATTTTGAAAGTACAATAAAGGAAATTGGAATGAATCTATTGGATCATAGAAAGTATCCCGATCACTATTTTTTTAAAAGTAAAGATATTAAAAAGTTTTATGATAATGCGGCAGAATTTCAGGCAGTCGTTATTACAACTTCAAAAGATGCAACCCGCCTTCCGGAAGAATTTCCTTATTATATTCTTGATGTAAAAATTGAAATACAGGAAAAAAAAGAAATAAAAAAATATTTGGAGGATTCACTTGCTAAAAAAACTTGATTTAACTTTATATTACGGACTTTTTGTTCTTGCTTTTGTAATGCCCATATCTATTGCGGCAGTAAATATTGTCTGGATTTTATTGTTTTTGGTCTGGATTATAAAGATAATATTAAAAAAATCCGAAGATATTTCAACACCGGTGACAGTTCCAATTTTAATATTTTTCTTTTCTACGGTAATTTCATCTATATTTGGACTTAATTTTACAAAAAGTTTAACAGGTTTAAATTCGGAAATGTTGTTTTTTATATTTTTTCTTGTTTCATCTAATATAAAAAACTATGAACATGCTAAGAAAATTGTATTTGTATTTATAATTTCATCTTCTATTATGGGATTATTAGGTGTAATACAATATGTTACAGGAAAAAGTTTTTCCGGTGCTTATATTTTTGGTATGATTGACGGTCGTGTTCATGGAACGCGGTCTTGGCCGCTAACATATGCAGAAGGTCTTCTTATGGCATTGCCGATTTCTATATATACTTTATTACATGGTAAGAGAAAGTATATTTCCTATCTTTTGATTATATTTATATTTTTAGGAATAATTTTTAGTTTTGCGCGGATGGTTTGGATTTCATCAGTGATTATTTTGGCAATTTTACTATATATTAGAAAGAAACAATTAAAAAATCTCGTTTATATTTTTGTTATTGGTTTAATTATATCAATATTTTCCGGAATATATTTAACAGGACGCAGGAATATTATCAGTAGAGCAACTTATCTTAATGATCCGGTTCGAACTAATATGTGGAAAACATCTTTTGAGATTTTCAAAGATTATCCTTTATTGGGAGTAGGCTTAAAAAATATAAAAAGAATTTACCCGCAATATTACGAAAAATTAGGTTTATCAAAAGATTATTATTTACTTTCTCATCTACATAGTAATTTTGTACATATACTTGTTGAAAGAGGTATAATTGGTTTAATCGCTTTTTTATATATATTTGGAGTTTATTTTTATTATGGGATAAAGAAAGCAATATATACAAATGATGATGAAAAGAGTTTTCTTATTGTTTGTTTATTTGGGATTATTGGGTTTTTATTGTCGGGCATAACGGAATATTCATATGGTGACTCCGAAATTCAAATGATGATGTGGTTTTTAATGGCATTGACATTTTATAAAAGCCGGGCTGTTTTTCTGGATAGGGATGGAACGATAATTGAAGATACACACTATTCTGCGGATATTAAAAAGCTCAAAGTTTTTGAAAAGTCATTTCCTGCCATAAAATTGCTTAATGATGCCGGGTTTAAAAATTTTGTTGTTACTAATCAATCCGGTATTGCGAGAGGATATTCAAAAAGAAGCGATGTTTGCAAGATGAATAAAACCATAGTAGAAACTCTTAAGGAAAAAGGTGCTTTGGTAAATTATATATATTTCTGTCCGCATAAACCTGATGATAAATGTGCTTGTAGAAAGCCGGAGAAGGGAATGATTATACAGGCAAAAAAGGATTTTAATATTGATTTAAAATACTCTTATGTTGTCGGCGACGCACAGTCTGATATTAATCTAGCGAAAAACATAGGCGCTAAAAGTATTTTTGTTTTAACAGGTGACTGTAAAAAAGTTGAGGGTGCTGACTATATAGCAAAGGATGTTTCAGATGCGGCGGAATGGATTATTAAACAAAGTTAAATTATTTTTTCTACTTTCCTGGATTATTGTTAATCAGGGAAGTTTGCAGCAATTTGCATTTGCAGAAACAAAAAAGCTTCCAAATGCTGAAAAACTTGTTTTTGATGTTTATTGGAAATTCATAAAAGTTGGTTATGGGACTCTTGAAATAAAAGGTATAGAAGATTATAATGGTAGAAAAGCATACCATATTTACTCGGAAGCGAAATCTGCACCATTTTTTGATACTTTCTGTAAAGTTCGTGATACAAATGAATCACGGATTGATGTTGAAAATTTTTACTCACTTGTTTTTGAACAGAATATAAATGAAGGCAAACATAAGTTCAATAGAAGAACAGAATACGACCAGCAGAAACATTTAGCAGTAAACAACAAAGGTGAAAGTTTTAGTATTCCGGAAAACGTTTTAGATGTTTTAGGTGCGTTTTACTGGGTTAGGCTTCAAGAATTAAAACAAAGTGAGATTTTAACGGCGAATGTAAACTCTCGCAAGAAAAATTATAAAATGGTAATAAAGATATGTGATAAAAAAACTGTAAAAGTTAACGGTAAAAAATATAAAACAATTGTGGTGAAGCCGAACCTTCAGGATGCCGGGATTTTCAGGCAAAAGGGAGAAATAAAAATATGGCTCACTGATGATGAAAAACACATACCCGTTAAGATGAAATCTGAAATTTCTGTTGGTTCAATTGTCGCAGAATTAAGGGAAATGCCGGTGGATACACACTAATTGTGGAGGATAAAATGATAGACATTAAAAAAGTTAAAAGATACTCTTTGGGTAAAAGAGCAAGTAAAGTCAGCATAAGTTCGTTTTCCAATCCAGACAAAAAAGATTTATTAGGATTAATTCCGGATATTTTAGCCGGAAAGAATTTAAAAAGACTTGTTGAACAAATTATTATTGCAAGGAAAAATAAAAAACCTGTAATTTTTATGTTTGGAGCACATATAATAAAATGCGGGCTTTCCGGTCTGATAGTTGAGTTAATGAAAAAAAACATTATCACAGCAATTGCCACAAACGGGGCTTCAGTTATCCACGATTTTGAGCTTGCATATTGCGGGAAAACATCGGAAGATGTTGCGGAACAATTAAAAAATGGCAGATTCGGTATGGCATACGAGACAGGAAAATATATTAACGAAGCAGTAGAAACCGGTGCTGAAAAAAATATTGGATTAGGCGAAATAATAGGGAAAATGATTAATGGCAAAAAGTTAAAACATTCCAAAGAAAGTATTTTTGCCAATGCTTATAATTTAAAAGTTCCGGCAACGGTTCATGTAGCTATTGGAACGGATATAATTTACCAGCATCCGGAATGTAGCGGGGCAAGCTGGGGAAAGACATCTCATGGCGATTTTATAAAACTTACAGAAGTTATTTCAAAACTTGACGGAGGTGTTGTTTTGAATTTCGGTTCTGCTGTAATACTTCCCGAAGTTTTTCTTAAAGCATTAAACCTTTCCAGGAATCTTGGCTGCAAAGTAAAAAATTTTACAGCTGCAAATTTTGATATGAACTACCAGTATCGTGCAGCAGAAAATATTGTTTCAAGGCCTACCGGTGGCACCGGTTTTTATTTTATCGGACACCATGAAATTATGTTACCCCTTTTATATTATTTTTTAGTGAGAAAATAGCTGCTAATTTCTATAAAATATCCTAACTACTGAGATTTGTTTTGAAAAAAACTTAATATAATAATATCGGTTATTGTAAGAATAAGAGTGTTTTTGGTATAGCTCGGATTATTATAACTTTTAATAAAATACCTGATAAAAATGAAAAATAAAAAATTGGTTTTGATAATATTAGGAATATTTTTACTTGCTTTTGCTGTGCGGGTAATTCCATTTATTAGTGCTACTTTTTATAAAGGAAAAGTAATATTTTATGATCCCGATTCCTATTATCACATGCGTAGAATAATGAATATGCTTCAAAACAATTTTAATATGGTTAAATTTGATTATTATCTTAATTATCCTGAAGGTAATGTCAGTATCTGGCCAGATGGTTTTGATAAGATGACTGCCGCTTTTGTTTGGATTTTGAGTTTAGGTAAACCTGCAAAAGAACTTGCTGAAAGAATAGCCTGTTATTTTCCTCCGCTTGTTGGTGCGGCAAGTATTATCCTTGTCTGGATGATAGGAAAAATACTTTTCAATAATACCTGCGGGATATTAGCTGCTTTATTTATGGCATTACAACCGGTTCATATTTTTTATAGCAAGTTAGGAAGAGTCGATCACCATGTTGCCGAAACATTTTCTACTCTTTTGATGTATTGGTTTTTTATTAAACTTCTCAAATCTCTTGAATTATCATTAATTACAAAATTCTCATCATCCCGCCGGTTCTATCTCTGGTCGGTTCTTACGGGTGCCGGTATCTGGTTTTCTTACACGGTTTGGACAGGAGCAACAATATACTTGGGATCGGTACTTTTGACAATGTATTTATCACTTTACACAGTGTCAGGAAGCGAAATTCTTAAACATTTGAAAGCGTATTTTGCGGTTCTTATGTCGACACTGATTTTTCTGCTTTATCCCTGCCTTACTTCCTGGTGGGGGAGACAGGGAATGGTCAGTTTTAAAGCACTTTCGTTGTTCCAGATTTATTTATTAATATTTTCAATTACCTTCTTTTTAATTGCATTCATAAGTTTTAAAATTAAGATTTTCTCAAAATTGAAAAATATCCATTTGTTGTTTGGTGTGACTATAGTTTACTGCATATTTATTGTTTTATGTTCCCTATTCTTTCCTGAAATAAAGAATCAATTTATCGAAGGATTAAATTTTCTTGCCAAAAGAGGTGCTTATTCGCCGGAATGGCTTGAAATTATTTCCGAAAATAAACCACTTCTGTATGTTAATGGCAAATTTAATCTTTACACTGTAATTGAAATGCTTACTTGGGGATTTTTCATTATGCCGGTAGGACTGTTTGTTTTTACTATTGTGACAATTAAAAGAGAAAAGGATTATCCTGTTAGTATTTTTGTTATGATTTGGACAGTAACGTTTGGAATTATAGCTTTTAAAGTAATCCGGTATTCATATAATTTCGGTGCCTGTGTTTCTTTGTTTTCGGCATATACATTTTACCTTCTTTATGAAGAATTGGAAAAAAGAAAAATAAGTTTAGCCCCATTTCTCAAACCCAAACATATATCTTATGTTGTAATTCTTATTTTGCTTTATAGCAACTCAAAATTGCTGAAAAATAAAATTGTGTCTGAAAGACCAACGCTTTCTCCAAGTGAATATGAGCTTCTTAGCTGGATAAAAGATAATACTCCGGTAACTTCGTTCTATAATAACCCGGTAAAAAAACCGGAATATGGTATTATGTGTCTCTGGTCATGGGGTCATTTTATAGAATATGTTTCAGAGAGACCGGCTGCGGTAAATCCCTACGGTCAGGGTATTGAAAAAATGATAAAATTTTATCTTGCCCGGAACGAAAAAGAAGCAAATAAAATTATGGAAGAAAACAACTTTCGTTACTGCATAACTTCCGATCCGACAATGGTGCTTAAATGGTTGAGAGAAATGGATAATCACTCTTTGGTAAAGGATAGTATTCTTACTCCCAAGGGATATCAATTAAATATTTCTAATGAGGAATTTTCATCTTATTTAACTATAAGGCTTCATTTGTTTGATGGGTCTTATAGTAGTTTTCTTGGTATGGGAATTGAAGAATTAAGACATTATCGGCTTCTTTTTGAAACAGCGGAATATATAGAGTTTCCATGTTCCGGTATCAATGTTAGAACCGCCAGGGAGAAAGTCTTTGAATATGTTAAAGGGGCTTGTTATTATGGTAATACAACTTCAAATACAGAAATTAAAATCAGTATTCCTGTAATTACCAATATTGATAGAGAATTCGTTTATACATATAAAACTAAAAGTGACAGCATGGGTAATTTTGAACTAACATTTCCTTATTCAACATATGGTGCTAAACATCAGGTTAGGACGAAAGAAAATTACACGGTATCCATAGGCAAAGAAAAGCGGTATATTAAAGTCAGCGAAGAAGATGTAATAAAAGGGTATATTATTCAGAAATCGTAGAATAATAGATAATTGGGACTCTTCACATAAAATATTCCTGCCAGCATTCTTATTAATAAAAAACTAATATTCAAATCGGAACTTTTTTAGTGCTTGTGTATCTAATGTGATAGAAGGATAAAAATTGTGAATATTGAAGAAACAGATATAATCCTTATTAAAAAGTTTTTAGCGGATGATAACGAATCTTTCGCTAAAATTTATCAGAGATATAAAGATATGGTATATAATATTTCTTGCAAAATAGTTGGCGAACAGGAAGCTGCTGATGTAACCCAGGAAACATTTGTTACGGTTTACCGGAAATTAGGGCAGTTTGATTTTAGGGCGAGTTTCAAAACGTGGTTATATAGAATAGTGATAAATTCCTGTCTTTTGGTTTTACGAAAAAGGAGAAAAGGTTCTGTAACAGTAAACAATAAAAATTTGTCTTCCATTGAAAATGCAGAGTTATTATCCGCTCCTGACCGCAGAGATGAACCGGAAAAAATATTAGCTGACAAAGAATTTGACAAAGTATTGCAAGATGCTCTTTTTTCTTTAAAGGAGAAGCACCGGGCATTGTTTACAATGGTAGCAGTAGAAAAACTTTCATATTCCGAAGCATCTGACATTTTTAATTGTTCAACAAAAGCAGTTAAATCCCAGTTGTGCAGAATAAGAAATATATTGAAAGATAAATTAGAACCATATATCAAGGGGTGATAAAAGATGAAATGTAATCATTATAAAGAATTAATTTCAGGCTACATTGATTACGAATTAAATAAAGAAAAAAAAGAAGAATTAGAAAATCACTTAAAAGAATGTGATTCCTGCAAGAGCGGATATGATTTATTAAACAATTTACAAAATAAACTGGAGTTACTACACAAAAAAGAAGCTCCTGAATATATATGGGCAAAAATACAGGAGAAAATAAAAGAACAAGAAAAATCCAGGAAATTCACATTTCAATTGCCGATATTAAGATTACCGGATTTTAAAATTTATAAACTTGTTTTGATAAGGGTGCCTATTTTATTAATCGTTGCCGGTTTGTTCTTTTATCTGGGGACCAAATTCAAGTATAAAAAACAATCTTATATGTCAGTATCAGCCGGTTCCATTGCTTATACCCCGGAAATGTCTGCAAATTTAATAAAAGCAATGTTAGTTTCTGAAAAAACAGAAGACTTTTCAACTATTGAACAACAACAGGCATTAAGACAAATAATGATACAATTATGTGAATTTAATAAATTAATTATAAATAAAAGAAATATACCTAAGAAAAAGGGGGAGAATAATAAATTATGAAAAAAATATTTATTTTTACTTCTATTTTAATCGTTTTTATTGCCAATTCAAATATTTTTTCAGAAACAAAAACAGATGCTACATCTATATATCAGCAGACGCTTAAAAAATATGGTGAATTGAAAAGTTTTAATGCGCAAATAGAATGCAAGGTTTATCCGTACGATAAAGTTACCGGTAATATCATAGTAGAAAAACCTAACAAATGGAAAATATCTTTAAATTTAAATGTTAAAGGCAAAAATTACAATATATTTAATTTGTGTACCGGGCAATATGTTTATGATTATGACCCATTTAAAAACCAGATAATTAAAACTGTTTCATCGTCAGCCGCATCGGGTGAAATCACTCAGTTTTTTCCGCAGTTCAGTTTATATGATATTGACACAGTAAAACTGTTGGAAACTCTCACTAAAAACGATAAAATAAAAACTTTTGTTCTACAATCATATTTCAAAAAGAATTATCAGAACAACCAATTCACATCAGTTAAACTCTGGGTAGAAGAAAAAAGCTGGCTGATAAAAAAGATTGAAGTTTTAAATTCTGAATACGAATCAGTTATGGTGATTAATTTTAATAATATTAAAATAGATGAGGAAATAAAAAAAGAAGAATTTGAAGTTTCTATACCTAAAGGGGCAAAACTGTTAGTAGAAAGATGACCCAAATTTTAAGAGGAGGGGATGGTATGTTTAAAAAATGTTTAATATTTGGCTTAATTGTTATTTCCAATTTTTATTTACTGGCACAAGAAGAAAAACAACTGCAATCAACCGGTTTTTATGATATTCTTGGTAGAATATACAAAAACGTTCCTTATATTGAAAAGGAAAAACCGGAATATGTTGAAAAAGAAAAACCGAAATATACTCGCACTACGCTTGTCCCACCGATTTTTACATATAAATACAATCAATACACAAATGACAAGAAACTATTTATCTGGCCGATTTTAGGCGGGTATAAACTGTATCATAAAGATGGTCTTGAAGAATGGAATTATTCTTCTATATTGTTACTTTCTTGGTATAAAAAATATTATGTTAAAGATGAAGGAGAACTTACTCTTCGTAAATATGCAATTTTAGTTCCATTACTTAGTGGATATTATAACTATAAAACGAGCAAGGAAAGTGTAACAGCTTGGGGTTGTTTACCGCTGTTCGTTTCTGAGAAATCTGCGAGTCGTAACAATTTAAGTAAGGACTTAGCAATATTAAATCCTTTAATAATTCCATCATCATTAATAAGAATAAAAACAACAAATATTAGACCCGATAAAACAGAAACAAATATGAGCATAAATACAAGTAGCACTGATTTTCATACATCGGATTTTGTACGAGTTGAATCGGACCTAAGTATAGTAAATCCTTTATTTTCTATTTACACATCTACTTCAAAAGCAAAAACAGAATTAATGCCGATTTTTAGTTACCAAAGAAATGAAAATAATAAAATTTATAGTTTGGTTCCTTTGATGCTACAATTTGGTATTAAAGATGAAAAATCTTTCATAAGATTTAATCCTTTATATAGTTTTACT
Source organism: Elusimicrobiota bacterium (assembly GCA_028718185.1). Classification (NCBI taxonomy): domain Bacteria; kingdom Pseudomonadati; phylum Elusimicrobiota; species Elusimicrobiota bacterium. The sequence goes on along the minus strand of JAQUMH010000001.1, from coordinate 918,193 downwards.
AAATTTTGGCCTTTATATTATAAAAGCGATTTTGACAAGTCAGGTAATTTTCTCTGGCCACTTGGAGAATATAACCTTAAAAAAGATGATAAAAATATCAGTTTTTTCCCGTTAGTCGACTATAGATATGGTTCCAAGGGAGATAAAAAAGAAAAGGAACTATACATGGGATTAGGGTTAATTTTTGGTTCCCAATCTGTTGAGACTAAGAGTGATAAAAGAAAAGATATTGTTATCTTTCCTCTATTAACCGGCTATAGTTATAGTTCCAAGGAAGATAAAAAAGAAGCAAAACTAAACATAGTGGCAGGGGCTATTTTTCATTCTGAATCCGTTGAGACCAAATCTGATAAAACGAAATCTTTTTTTATTCTTCCTCTGTTGTTTGGATATGATGAAAGTGTAAAATATAATCTCAAAAAAGATAATAATAAAAATATTGATTTTTTACCATTATTCCATTATGGTTATAGTTCCAGGGGAGATAAAAAACAACAAAGACTAAAAATAGGGACAATTTTTGGGTTACCGGGGCTAATTTATGATTCTAAGTCCGTTGAAACCAAAACAGAAAAAACAAAATCTATTACTATTCTTCCACTGTTGTTTAGATATCAGGAAGATGCAAAATATAAGTATATCCGGCCATTTTTCTTATTTAAAATAAAAGTAGGAAGAAAAAATAATATGGCAGCTAACTAATAAATGTTAATTTGCCAGATTGATATTGTCTGTTCTTATAGACAAATTAGATCGCTTGTTAATGCTCACTAATTAAGTAACTCTTTTGGTATTATATAAAGTAAAAGGGATATTGTTACAAAAGACAAAATGACCGGGTTGTTAACGGTCGTTTTTTTATTGATTTTTTTGTCTATTTTTGATATACTTTAACCTAAAAGTGCAAAAGGATATTATTATTGCTAAAATTCAGGTGATTTGTGTAATTAGAGAATGAAAGAGAAGGAGGAATCATGGATGATGTTAAAGAAAAAAGAAAATACATTAGAGTACCGATTTATATAGAGATTTATATTGAAGAAAGTAACTATAAAAACAGACAAACAGGTAAAAGAGATATATGTTTTTATACCAGCGATATTAGTGTCGGGGGAATATCATTAGCATCACCGGTTACATTTGATGTAGGTTCTGAAATAAGCACTCGTTTCAAACTACCTAATGCTGAAAAACCAATACATCTGGTAGGAAAGATAGTTAGACAACAATTTAATGGGGATAACTATGTAGAAGGTATAGGGGTTGAATTTAATGGGGTTGGTTTTGAAGATAAAAAATTGATTGAGGAGTATGTTAAAATAGTTGAGGATTATGTTGTTCAAATATGAGTGATTTACGTAAATAGAGAAAGAAGGAAATTGGGAGATTATGGAAGATATTATAGAAAAAAGGAAATACCCCAGAGCTCCGATTGATACGGAGATTTTTGTTGAGGGAACTAATAATCAAACCAGGCAGAGAGGTAAAGGAGTTATATGTCTCTATGCCAGCGATATTAGTGTCGGTGGTATTTTTTTAGAATCATCAGTTTCATTTGATGTAGGCTCTGAGATTTATCTAAGATTTAAACTGCCTAACGCAGAAAGACCGATACGTTTAATAGGAAAAATAATTAGACAGCAGATTAGCAATGATAACTTTGTGGAAGGCATAGGTATTGAGTTTAATAGGATTAGTTTTGAAGACAAAAAAATAATTGAAGAGTATGTCAAAAGTATTTAATAGTATCAGCACAAGTTTATAAAAGGAGAGAGTTTATCATGTCAAAGCAAATTAATGTGGGATTAATCGGGGCAGGCTGGCCGGCATGGCAGCACATAAAAGGTTATCAAAAAATAGAAGGAGTAAAGGTATTGGCATTATGTGATCTTAATGAAGAATTATTGGACAAAATCGCTAATGAATATAACATACCCAAAAAATTTACAAAATTAGAAGAGATGCTTGCACTTGATGAACTTGATGCGGTAAGTGTATGCACGCCGAACTTTTTACATGTGCCGCAGATAATAAAGGTACTTGAGTCAGGCAAACATGTAATATGCGAAAAACCGCTAAGTATAAATGCAGAAGAGGCGGAAAAAATTGCAGGTCCTTTGGCAAAAAGCAAAAAAATATTCATGATTGCACAAGTGTGCAGATTTGGAAGTGAAGCTCAATATTTAAAGAAATTAATAGATAAAAATGAGCTTGGCAAAATATATTATGCCAAGGTAAAACTGCTAAGAAGGCATGGAATACCCGGCATAGGCAGTTGGTTTACAACTAAGAAATGTTCAGGTGGGGGTTCTCTTATTGATATTGGTGTTCATGCGATAGATCTTGCCTGGTGGGAAATGGGTTGTCCTGAACCGGTAGAAGTTTTTGGTGCAACATATGATGAGTTTGGTTCAAAAGGATTAAGAGATTCGGGTTTTGGGCAATCCAAAAGAAAGGGTACAACTTTTGATGTAGAAGATTTAGCTGTTGGACTGATAAAATTTAAAAACGGAGCTACATTATCTTTAGAAATAAGCTGGGCATTAAATATCAGTGAAAATACTCAAAACATTTCAGTTTTGTGTGGTACTGAAGGCGGTGCTGAATTCTCGCCATTGAAGTTAATCAAATATATTGAAGGTAGCCCGTCAGTTATTGTGCCGGAAATAAGAGAAGACAGCAAGTTTGATGAACAAGCTAAACATTTTATTGATTGTATCCGAAACAATAAAAAACCCATAGTTTCTTTAGAGCAGGGTATAACAATGTTGAAAATGTTTGACGGACTTTATAAATCTGCAGAGACAAATAAATCTGTTGCAATAAAATTTGGCTAAAATATGTGGTATATTTATGGCGGTTATGTATGTGTTGTTTATCTTACTCGCAAGTATTTTTAATACTACTCAAATCATGGCTGCTACAGTCCCGCCTGCCAAAATAGCATATTTTATCACCGGATACCCGACATCCAAGTCAATTACACTAGTATGGCGCGCTCCTATTAATGACGGTTACTCCGGTTCGGCAACTAAATATGATATAAGATATTCAGTTTCCGCAATAACTACTGAATCTGCCTGGGGTACAGCAACACAGGTAACAAGTGAACCAAATCCAAAACCTGCCGGTTCAGTAGAAACGTTTATTGTAACCGGACTTTCACCTTCAACACAATACTACTTTGCAATAAAATCAGGAGATGAGGCGTCTAACTGGTCTGGACTGTCAAATTCGCCGAGCAACACTACGCTTGCTCTTACAGACACAACACCACCGGCGGCAATAACCGATTTGGCAACAAGTAACGCTACAGCAAAATCAATTAAACTTAAATGGTCTGCTCCGCTTGATGTGGGTCCCGCAGGTATGCCGTCAAGATATATACCATATGACATAAGATATTATACTTCACCGATAACAGATATTAATTGGGATTCGGCGACACAAGTCACAGGTACACCGACACCTAAAGAGCCATCCAGTCAGGAAGAATTTGTTGTTGCCGGGCTTTCACCTTCTACGATATATTACTTTGCAGTAAAAACTGCAGATGATGTGCCTAATTGGTCAGCATTATCAAATATACCTAGCGGAACGACTCCTGCTTTAACAGATTCAGTACCTCCGGCTGCGATAAATGATCTTGCTATAAGCAATACAACACCTGCCTCAATCACGCTTACATGGACTGCCCCAGGTAGTAACGGCAATACGGGCAGAGTTTCAAAATATGAAATGAGATATCGTTCTTTGCCGATAGTAACGGAGTCAGACTGGAACTTAGCCACTCCGATTGAAATGAACAAGTTTGAAAACTCGGACGGATGGGCCGGGGCAAACCAATCATGTGTAGCACTTGGGGTTTCTCCTAACAGCCAATATTATTTTGCAATAAAGACAGCAGATAATGTTCCGAACTGGTCAGGAATATCAAATTCACCGGGTATTAAAACCCCAACTCCTGCGACACCACCAAATAATAATCTGCTTTTTCATGAAGGTGCAGTATTCCCAAATACCAATCTTGCGCCTATGAATCCTCCATATATCATTTCATGGTTTGCCGGTGGTGGCGAGCAACTTCATGAAACCTCAATTGTTTCTGCTTACATATATATTGACAAGTCATGGCACGATACTATGGTAAGGAAAAGAAAATTACCGATACCGTTTACTTACGCTGTCAGGGTTGCTACATATACAATCACTAGCATTTGGTATCTTGAGACTGAAGAAAAAATGTACGCAAATTATCTGAAGATTGCAAGGGAAGGATATTATGGATTAGATATTGATGAATGGGCTCCATGGGACAGTGATACACGGGCTCAAAAATCTATTAATGCCCTCAGAAGAGTAAGACAACAATACCCGAATTTTTTTGTTATGGCTGCTTATTATGGCGGTAGTATGGATGATGTAATTTCAGGCGGAGCTGATGCGGTGGACCTTTATACGGCAGAGATGTACATTTATCGTGGGTTCAGACCATATAACTCATATATAAAGGATTTTATTGACTGGATAAAACTCTACGGGCTTGAAGGGAAGAATATAGGTATTCTTAGCGGCAGAGATGACTATAACGGTCTACCGCCCGACATTGATTTATGGATAAAATACCTGCGAGCAGCATCGCCTCAGATGGCCGGGCTTGGTTTGGAAATATTTAAACTCTACGATTCACCTACAGAAGATAGAGCGAAGTATGATAAGGTGATGTACGACAACTTCTTCAAACCATCACCGACTGTTTCCATAACTGCACCAACATATGGAGAAGTTGTGAGAGGAACAGCAAAAATTGCAGCAAGCGCCACTAAGAATCCCGAGACAAACAGCTCTGTTATATCATATCGCTATTTTATAGACACCAAACTTGTTAAGATATCACAAACCCCTGAATACTTTTGGGACACCACCGAATATACAAAAGGCGAACATACAATAACGGTCCATGCTGTAGCAGACGACTATCTTGTCGGAGTAAACCAGATAATTGTATCAGTAGTAAGACTTATAGGACTTAAAGAGAAAGATGTTTATGCATATCCAAATCCAAGCAAAATTAATAAGATAACAATAAGATATTCAGTCCCGAATCCCAATCATACCACAAAAATTAGGATTTATAATCTTGCAGGTGAATTAGTCAAGTTGGTAAAAGATGACGAAATAACCAGGACCCCGCCAAAATATGAGTTTATCTGGAATACTAAAAATATAGCAAGCGGGATATATTTTTATATACTTGACCTTAGAGAACTTGATACAAATGAAAAAGTAACAGTTAAAAAGAAATTAGCAATAATTAAGTAGAGACAAAAGCGTCCGAAGTCCGACGTCCTTGGTCATAAGTTAGAAGTAGCTGCACCATCTTATGGTGCCAGTTAATTAGAGAATTAGTAAATTAAAATTTATTTAGGATTTAGTATTTAGATATTATAATTTGTAGTTAATAGGAGATATATATGAAAAAAATGAAAGCTTTGGTAAAATCCCGTCGCGCGCCCGGTATTTGGATGGAACAAGTACCAATTCCTAAAGTTGGTAGCAACGATGTGCTGATAAAAATAAATAAAACAGCAATTTGCGGTACTGATGTCCATATTTACAACTGGGATAAATGGGCGCAGAAACATATTAAAACACCGTTAATAATCGGACATGAGTTTGCGGGTACAATAGAGTCAATAGGAAGCAATGTTCACGATTTTAAGAAAGGAGATGTTGTAAGCGGTGAAGGACATCTTGTGTGCGGATTGTGCAGGAACTGTCTTGCTGGCCGGCGCCATCTATGTCCGAATACTTCCGGTGTCGGGGTTAATCGTGCAGGCGCATTTGCAGAATATTTGTGTATTCCTGTAAGCAATGTCTGGTACGCAAATAAAAAAATACCCATGGAACAACTTTCTATTTTTGACCCCTTTGGTAATGCAACACACACTGCATTATCTTTCGATTTAGTCGGCGAAGATGTGTTAATAACCGGCGCCGGTCCTATAGGTTGTATGGCTGTGGCAATAGCAAAGCATGTGGGTGCAAGATATGTTGTTATAACAGATGTTAATCCTTACCGGCTGGAACTTGCAAAAAAAATGGGTGCAACACTTACAGTAGATGTCTCTAAGAGAAAAATAGAAGATGCGCAAAAAGAATTAGGAATGAAAGAAGGGTTTGATGTCGGACTGGAAATGTCCGGAAGTGCCGAAGCTTTCCGCTCAATGTTAGCTAATATGTGTCATGGCGGCCGGATTGCATTATTAGGAATTCTTCCGCCTAAAACTGCTATTGACTGGGATATGGTAATATTTAAATCACTTTTCATCAAGGGTATCTATGGCCGCGAAATGTACGAAACATGGTATAAAATGACGTCAATGCTTTTGAGCGGTCTTGATATAAGTCCGGTAATAACCCATAGATTTCCGATATCGCTTTATAAAGAAGCCTTTAAAATAATGAGTTCACATAATTCCGGCAAAGTGATACTTGAATGGGATTAGGTTGGAAGGAGAGAAAATGTTAACTGAACAATTTAAAAAATATTTAACTGATACAATCGATCAAATCAAAACAGACAATCTTTATAAAAAAGAAAGAGTAATTTCCAGCCCGCAGGGTTCCTGGATAACACTTCAAGATGGCAGAAAAGTTCTTAATCTTTGTGCTAATAATTATCTCGGTTTGTCAGGGCATCCTGAACTGGTTAAAGCGGCAAAAGATGGAGTTGAGAAATGGGGATACGGACTTTCATCAGTACGTTTTATATGCGGTACACAGGAAGTTCACAAAGAACTTGAAAATAAAATATCGGAATTTCTGAAAACTGAAGACACAATATTATATTCTTCCTGCTTTGATGCAAACGGAGGATTATTTGAAACCATTCTTTCAGAAGAAGATGTTGTCATCAGTGACCAGCTAAACCACGCAAGCATTATAGATGGTATCAGATTATGCAAGGCGCAGAGGTTGCGATATGCAAATAACGATATGTTTGATTTGGAGTCAAAGTTAAATGAAGCATCTTCTGCAAGATTTAAATTGATTGCAACCGATGGTGTTTTTTCCATGGACGGCATAATTGCCAAATTAAAAGATATCTGTTATCTTGCCGAAAAATATAAAGCAATGGTAATGATAGATGATTCTCATTCTGTAGGTGTTATCGGTAAAACGGGTCGCGGGAGTCATGAATATAACAATGTAATGAACAGTATAGACATAATAACCGGAACACTGGGCAAAGCGTTAGGTGGTGCTTCAGGTGGTTATACCAGCGGCAGGAAAGAAATTATTAATATGTTGCGGCAGCGTTCACGTCCGTACCTGTTTTCAAATACTCTTGCTCCCGGAGTTGCTTCAGCTTCATTAAAAGCATTGGAAATGGTTTCATCATCAACCGAATTATTAGAAAAACTTCATGAAAATATAAAATATTTCAGGTATGGCATGATAAAAAATGGTTTTAAAATTAAAATTGGTGACCACCCGATAATGCCGGTTTTATTGGGTGAATCTCAACTTGCGATAAAAATGGCAGAAAGGCTGTTAGAGGAAGGTATTTATGTAATAGGATTTTTTTATCCGATTGTACCAAAGGGTTCCGCGAGGATAAGAATCCAAATGTCTGCTATATTCTCAAAACAAGACCTTGATTTTGCCCTTGATAAATTAAAAAAAGTCGGTAAAGAATTGAAAATTATATAAAAAGTTTTATAATTTATAATATAGGATTTTCAATGTTTAGCAGAGCTAACGCTCTGCGGCTACAATATCAATTGGTTTGTAGCTGCAAAGCGAAGCTTTGCTTAACTTGTAAGTATATAAACCTGTCTGAATTCACAGAATTCAAAAGAGATAAGGAATTTGGCACAGAAGTTTTTCAAAATAAAAAATGAAAAAAATTAATCTAAATCACAAATGGATGCTTTTGGGTTGTGAACCCCAGCCGGATATATTGGACAAGATTATAAAACCGGATTCTACTGTCGGAGACTGGATGACAGTTGATGTTCCCGGTGATGTAAATGCAACATTATTAAAATACAAAAAAATACCTGACCCTCATTATAACGCGCAGGCAAAAGATTGCTATTGGGTTACTAGTAAAGAGTGGTGGTATCGTTTGGAATTTGATGTTTCTGAAATCAGCGATGCCATTTCAGATTTTTGTCTGACAGGAGTTGACGGACATTCGAATATCTGGCTTAATGATAAATATCTAGGTGAAACGAAGAATGATTTTCGTTTATTCCGCTTCAATATAACCGGTTTATTAAAATCGAAAAACAATGTTCTTCTAATTCGTTTTAAGTCGCTTGACCGGATTCTTGGCGGACCGCGTCTTGATGAACTTGCCGGTTGGAAAGATAGAAGAGGTTTCATCCGCAAACCGATGTTCTCGTTCGGTTGGGATTGGGCGTTACCTCTTCCCTCAATTGGTCTTTCGGGCAATGTATGGATTGAATGCGACAATAAATATCGTTTAAAAGATTTTTCAATCAGACCTTATGTAAGCGGTAGGGTTGATTTCTTCTTTGAAGTTAATAAAGCGGTAAAAGATACTGGTTACTGCATAAATATAAACGTTAAGGGACACGGTGCAAATGTAAAAAGCAGAATTTCAAAAAACGCTTTTAAATCTTATCAAAGTTTAAATATTCGTAATCCGCAATTGTGGTTTCCGAATGGTTTTGGGAAACAACCGCTTTACGATTATTCAATTGAGCTTTTAGTAAATGATTCTGTTGTAGATATTCGGAAAGGACAGATAGGATTCCGCGAATCAAAAATTGTTGAAAGACCATTTACCACGAAAAAAGGAAATGGTTTTTCGTTCGAGATTCAAATTAACGGTGAAACTATATTTTGTAAAGGTGCAAATTGGGTTCCCACTGAACTATGGCCCGCAAATTCCACAAAAGAACAGTATGAGTTTTATCTAAAAAAAGCAAAAGAAGCCAATTTTAATATGATTCGCGTATGGGGTGGCGGCATCTATGAATCAGATATTTTTTATGACTTGTGTAATAAACTTGGGTTAATGGTCTGGCAGGATTTTATGTTTGCCTCTACGGGTTATCCGGTTAATATTTTACGTGATGAGATTATTGCTGAAGCCGACTACCAAATTAAACGGCTTAGAAATCACCCGTGTATTGTAATATGGTGTGGCAGTAATGAAGATATATTTGCATGGGATTATGAAGGTGAAACAGTAGACGATGTTCAGCAGGACAAAGGTGTTTATTCGGAAGTAGAAGACGGGTGGGCTATTGACAGATTTAAAGAAGACCCACAAATATATACTATGATTTTAAGGGGACTGGTAGGTAAACTCGGGTTAGGTGTTCCTTATATAGAATCAAGTCCGCAATCATACGATGATATAGGGAATGTGCCTGATTCCGGAAATTGTCATATTTCCTGCTGGAAACATGCCCTTTTTCATTGCAACGGGAAGCCCGAACTGTTTCGGAGCCTTTTTGAAGATGTCTGTTCGTTTGACTCGGAATTTTGTATTGAAGGACCTTGCAGTGAAAAGACATTTAAAAAATTTCTTTCTCCCGAAAACCTCTGGCCTCCTAACGACGTGTGGACGTATCATGTCCAGCGTGGTCATAGAAATATATCGCACCATGAACAGACACTTATGATTGCCGGCGGGCTTTTCGGTAAAATAGACAGCCTTCAGAAATATGTAAAATACGGCCAAGCCACCCATATAGAAATGATGAGAGCCGAATATGAAAGTGCCAGGCGTGACTGCCCTAACAATGGCGGTACTATGGTATGGATGCTCAACGATTGCTGGCCCACCAGCAATTGGTCAACTATAGATTACTATAGAAACCCAAAACCTGCATTTTATGCAGCCAAACGTGCGTGTGAACCTTTATTGCCTATTATTTTCGAACGTGCAGGAAAAATAGAGTTCTTTTTTGGGAATGATTCGCCAAAAGATTTGAAAGTAAAACTGATATACGGTCAGGAAAAATTGGAAGGGGAACAAGTATGGAAAAAACAAAAGAATTTAAGAGTTAAATCTAATTCAACTGTTTTGTTTGATGCAATTAAAAAAAGCAAGAAAATAATTCCTACGGGAGATTTTCTGTTTATTGATGCTGAAGTTAACGGCAAAAAACTTCCGCGGGTAATTTATTTTCCTGACGGTTGGAAGAACATAAATTGGCCGGCTCCTGATATTAAAATTAAATTAATCAGGCAGAAGTTTGTTGACGGGGAATGGAATTCTTATATTCGGTTAAAAACAGATACGTTTGTGCGTTTTTGCCACTTATTGTTAAAAAAAGATAATGTTAATGTATCGTTTTCAGATAACTATTTTGATATGTCAGCAGGTACCACGCGTGAAATATGCGTTCAATCCAAGGAAAAACTTGATATTAATAGTTTAATAGTAGGGCATTGGCTGACAAAATGGGAATAATTTATTTGTAGCTGCAAAGCGAAGCTTTGCTTTACTTGTTGTCTAGGAATTTTAATAATATCAAGCCAAGGGCGTGAAACTACAATATAATTAATTTTCGTAGTTGTCGCCAGACCCTTGGCAAGCCTAACTTGATGTGAAAAGAAGATTTGTTTATAGGGGAATAGAATATGATGTTTAAGATAATATTTTGTGATGTTGATGGGACTTTAACGGGACATAAAACAAAACCGGTGGATTCCGCTATTCGCAGCAGTATAATAAAATTGCGAGAACAAGGGATAAAATTTGGCACAGCCACTTCGCATGTTATTGATGGTAAGTTTACCAAAAAATTCTCTAAATATTATAAATTGGATTTTATGGTCCTGGAAAACGGGGCTGTTATATATTTAAGACAAAAGGACGGTTCATATAAAAAATTAATGTGTTATGAAAGGGAAAATAAGGAGAAATGGCAGCATTTAAGCGGTTTAAAAAAATATTTTTTTAAAATTGCCAAAAGAATAAAAACATCAGACCCTGTTTTGACTGATAATAATTATTATAAAATTTATTGCTTGGGGAAAACATATCTAAAAATACGTTCAAAGACATCTCTTGACATAATATTGGTAAACCCGAAAGATAGTATGGCACCAATAATAAAAATATTAAAAAAAGAATGTCATAAAAACAAATGGAAATTGAGTTTTGTTAAATTGCAGGACTATTTTATACAAATAGGTATAGCGAATAAGAGTGACGGTGTGAAATATCTGTCAAATTATTTAGGTATACCGTTAAAAGATGTATGTGCAATCGGGGATGCAGAAAATGATATAGAAATGTTAAAAAGTGTCGGTTTACCGGCCTGCCCGTCTGATGTAACGCAAGAATTAGAGGATATAGTAGAGAAAAAGCATGGGATAGTCGCTACAAGAGAGGTATATTTCGGTATAAGACAAATTTTAAGTAAACTTTGTAAGGAAATTTAAATAAAATATCAGGAGGTAGTAATAACATGTTACCGGTGGTGAATTTATGCGGTCTTAAAATCACTCGTCTGATTATCGGGGCAAATCCCTTTGCGGGTTTCAGCCATAAGAACAAGGAACGTGATGCGGAGATGATGGCATATTATACTCCGGAACGCATTTGCGAGACTTGGGATCGTGCTTATGCGGCGGGTATCAATACTATGATAACCAACAATGAGACGCTGCGTGTCATTAATACGGTAAAAGAGTATCTAAAAAACGGAGGAAGTCTCCAGTGGATTGGACAGATTGCTAACCGGACTCACTCCAGTATGTTTGAAGCCATAGATGAAGCAGTGGCAATAGGTGCCAAAGCAATATTTTTTCATGGGATGATAGTTGACGACTTATGTGAACAGCGGGATGATGGCACACTTCGGGAATGGGTGCAACATGCTCGTTCTCATAGTATTCCGGTGGGTGTAGCAGGGCACTCGCCTGCAACGCACAAGTGGGTGGACAGTCTTGATCTTGTGGATTTCCATGTCGTGTGCTTTTTTAATTGTGCCAGCGTTCATGCTGTTAATAAAGATGAGAGATGGAATTTAAGTGATATCTTCTCTGCCGTAGAATGCATCCGCCGTATACGGAAACCTTGCATTGGATATAAGATAATGGGGGCCGGCCGCATAGATCCGGCTATGGCTATTGAGTTTGCATTCGAGAACATCAAACCCGGCGACATGGTAAATGTAGGTATATATCGCGGCGACAAGGATAATATGGTAGAAGAGAACGCCGATATTGTCCGGAAAATTCTCGAAAAGATTTCAAAAGGAACATAATCAATTATTGAGGGATTTGTTATGGAATGTTTGTGGAAACAAAATTGGCAGGAAACGAAAAAGCATTTTACAGATTGGTGGAACCAGAAAGGATTTATATTGGGAACATGGGGCGCACCCTATGCTGCTAACCCGCATGAAATTGTGCCAAACCCGGGCAAAGTTAAATCAATAGAAGAGTCTTTTATTAATCCTGAATTCAGGTCTAAGAAAAATCATTATTCTATGTCAAAACGGAGCTTTAAGGGAGATATTATTCCCATTGCATTTCTTGATTTGGGACCGGGTTCTCTTGCCCTTTTTCTTGGTTCGGAACCAGGTTTTTCTAAAGATACTATATGGTTTAATCCCGTTATGAAAGATGACGAAAACCCGGAAAACAGACCGGCGTTAAAGTTTAATCCTGAAAACAAATGGTGGAAAATAACCGAAGCATTACTAAAAGAATCTGTAAAACTTTCAAATAATAAATACATTGTAGGTTGTCCTGACCTTATTGAAAACATAGATATCCTTGCTTCTTTACGCGGTACCGAAACACTGCTTATGGATATGGTTGAACGACCGGACTGGGTAAAACAGAAATTGGATGAGATTAATCAGGTTTGGTTTGATGCATACAGCCGGATATACGACATTATAAAACTCGAAGACGGTAGTAGTGCTTTTACAGCATTTTATGTTTGGGGACCCGGCAAAACAGCAAAAGTGCAGTGTGATGCATCCGCTATGTTTTCACCAGCCATGTTTGAGCAGTTTGTTGTTCCTGCTTTAAGCAGGCAGTGTGACTGGCTGGATTATTCCATGTTCCACCTTGACGGTCACCAGTGTCTTGCTCATCTTGATAGTTTGCTTTCTATAAAAGGACTTGATGCGATTGAGTGGACACCCGACCCTACCATACCTTCAGGCGGCAATAAAGAGTGGTATAGTCTTTACAGAAAAATACTTGATGCAGGAAAATCAGTTCAAGTAATAAGAATCAAACCTGAAGAAGTAATTCCACTGCTTGATGCAGTAGGCGGGAAAGGAATGTATATTCATGCTGAATTCAACGACGAAAAAGAATTAGAAACACTTATAAAAAAAGTTGAGCCATATAGATAAAAAATAGAGAGAAAAGAAAGATCTAAAATCTAAGATTTAAGATTAAAAATTAGAAAACATAAGAACATAAGTGCAAAAGTTCACTATCGCACAATCGCACCATAGCACCATCGCACTAAAGTTCCATTGCATTATTTTTAAGGAGGGGGGCAAAAAAGAACATGACAAAAAAAAATCAAACAGTCGGGTGGGATTTTTCCCGGTTTTTAGAGCGTACTAGTTATTTTGACAGATTATACGAAGATCCGGGACATAAATTCGGCATGGCATCGAGTTATGACCGCACTCTGGCAAACGCCGATTCGGTAGGATTCATCCGAAAAGAGGGTGACAAGTATCTTATGGCAGATGTACAAGGTCCCGGTGCCGTGGTGCGTCTGTGGTCTGCGAATCCCACCGGCAAGATATGGGTTTACTTGGATGGTGAAGAACAACCGGTAATACATACTGATTTCCGGAATCTTTTTCTTGGTAAATTTCCGCCTTTTGTCGAGCCGTTTGTGCGGACACCTAATAAAAACGACATACGTTGCTATCACTGGGCATATATTCCGATTCCATTTGCTAAATCATGCCGCATTTATCGTGATACCCTGACTTTTTTTCAAGCGGGTTATGTAAAGTTTTCTCCAGAAATTGAAGTGGAACCTTTGGTACTGCCTTTGGCAACTCGCCATCAGGAGAATCTTGAACGATTGTCGCGCGAATTCTCTGCTTTTGGGAAAATGCCTGCTATAGTGCGCGGGGAAAAACATGCAATTAAAATTTCCATACCACCGGGTAAGACCGGATTGATTGCAAATCTGGACGGTCCCGCAATCATTCGCGGAATTCGTCTTAATTGGCCGAATATGGACCGTCAGTCCGGACGCATGGCGCTTTTCAAAGCAACATGGGACGGAGAACCGGTGCCCAGTATAAATATTCCTCTCGCTGATATGTTCGGCAGCGGTTTTAAAAGTCTGGTCCTGGGTACTGAATCAGGCGGTATGGGATATTGCTACTTTCCTATGCCTTTTCGGACTTCGGCGGTATTGAACATTGAGAATGAAGGCAAAGAGACCATGGAAATTAACGGTGAACTTATTGTAGATAAAAATGCAGATCTTCCAACATCGCTTAGAACATTCCATGCAAGTTGGAGGCGTGATATAGAAACACAGCCGGTACCCGTCCGGGCTTTTGAACGTGTAATAAACCCTGTATGTGATCCATACTACAATCATCTCGTAGCTGATATCAGGGGTCGCGGTCATTATGTCGCTACAATGAATCATCGTTACGGTAGGTCAGAAGGCGATGAATTCGTTTTTGTTGACGGTGAATCTGCTCCGGGTTCAAGCCCGGGCACAGGCAATGAAGATTATTTCGATATGGCGTGGGGACCGAGGACCATGGATGGTGCTCTTGCCGCAGGAATAAAGGTTATGAATATACATGAGTGCTTTCGTGTTCATCTGACTGATGCCATAAGCTTTGAACGGTCTCTGCGGTTCAGTTTTGAGGTATTCTGTGCCAACACTACCCGGTATGATTATGATTCAACAGCTTTTTGGTACCAGACAGAACCCCATGCACCACTACCGTCTTTATTGCCTGCGACAGCTCGCAGATTTCGTACTTTAGACTTACCGCCGGAACCGGAATATGTTTGTGTCCCTGATTCCGGGTCTCCCGGTTGGTGGTGGGAAACACCTATTCTGCCAACGGAAGGTGAGGATTTGGAAGTTATTTCATTCTCCGGTGCGAAACCGGTTTCAGTGAGCATGATTGATGAAGGACCGGATTGGGCTAATGGTGCACAATTACTGCAGAAAGCCGGGAAAGAAGGAGCATCTTTTTCAGTTCGGCTACCTTCGGTGGAAAGCGATGGTTGGCATACTTTGCGTATTCGCTGGACGACGGGACCTGAATACGGGTCTGTACGGCTAAAATCTAAATTGCAACATAAATTTGATGAAATAAATTGTCATGCTTCGCATCGTGGTGCAATTGTTCGGGATATGGGTGCAATTTTTCGTCGACGGAATGATGATGGGTATCTCTCCATTGAAGCTTTTTCGTCAAATTCAAAGCAAAAATCTGCTTGGGTGGGAATTGACTGGTTGTCACTGGCACCTGTTCCTCATCCTATCGTAGAAGTCGAAGTAAGCGGTCCTTTGAAGACCAAAAGTGCAAATCTTAGTGGTGTGGGAGCTTTAAAATGGCGAGCTTGTCCGGTATTACCTGCCGAGCCCACTAAACCAATAACAAATAAACGACCAGTTCCTTCTTCAGGGGCGATTGCACCTGCTGACCCTAATGCTACAATAGAACAAGAATATATTCTTAGATGCTCTGTCAATGTTGAGTCTGAAGGTTTTTATCGTTTGGACTGGCAGGGATATGCTTTGCCACCAGTTATTCTAATGGTAAACAATAAAGAGTTTGAAATTGACCCTCGCCGTTTTGTTGTACCATGGGATGCGTGGGATGAGGAACTGCCAAGGCGTTTTTACATACCATTAGTAGCAGGGAAAAATGAGTTGGTCTGGAAAGGTTCTTATGGAGCCGGCAAATGGCAGGTTCCTGTCCTGATGGGCGTGAAAGCACCGGTTGTTAGTTCAGGAGAAGTCTCAGTTAACTTCGTCCCTGACGACCACTGATGGTTTACCTATTGCTATTACACCATTGAGTTTTAATACTTAACCCTACTTCAAAACAAGAAAAGTGCTTGATAAAAGATATACTTTTTAGTATTATACTTATGAGTATAAGGTTATTTGTTAAATGTATTCTAGGATTGACCCACTTGGGCACATAATTGCAATTGAAAAATGACCCACCCAATTCATTTTTATTATCGGTAACACAATTATAGATGTGTCAATATTGGATTACAACCCTGGGTCAATATTCGATTGCAGTTAACAGTTCAAAACCATATATGAAGAAATTTCAGGTGACTCGATATTTAAAAATGAGATATTAAGAGTTAAAATCTCCCGAAAATAAGAGCAACGGGGCGGTGTTTGAATGGTTGACTTATGAAAGAAGTCATAAGTGGGGTTGAAAAAGAAAATTGGGGTTTGGGTGGTGCGCCGACAGGTGAGGAATTCCTGGATAAAAAATAGTTCGAAAAAGTACCTTGACAATAAAACATTTGTTCTGTATAATATAACTATGATAGAAACTAAAAAAATTATTCAAGCAGTTTCCTATCTTTTAAACAAAAAAGCAAAAGCCCTCGATAAATTAAAAATAGTAAAGCTATTATATCTTGCCGATAAATACCATTTGCTAAAATATGGAAAAACAGTAACTGAAGATGATTACTACGCAATGCAAAATGGTCCTGTCGGTTCAACGGTATTAAATGTTTTAAGTTACGATAAACTAAATCTTTCTGAGACCGAATATAACTATGCGAAAAGTTTGTTTGATGAAACATCAAAAAATAGTTTTATTAGCAAAGAACAAAAGGTGAAATATCTAATGTTGTCTGAAACAGATAAAGACGCACTAGATTTTGTAATAAATAATTATGGAAAAATGAATACATGGGATTTGGTTAAGTTTACTCATAAATATCCGGAATGGAAATGCTATGAAGAATTGCTTAGGGGTGGTAAAAGTAGAAGAGAAAAAATAAACATAGAGGATTTAGTTTCGGTAATTCCTGAAGATGGTTATAATTTTTCAAAAGAACATATTAAAGAAACAAAAGAGATAATAAGAACAAGAAAATGTTAAATGATTTCTTTAGAACTCGCAGATCATTGGATTTCCTTAATAGACAATAAAAAGTTTCATATATGTTATTTTGCCGATAGTACTCACCAGCCGAATAGTCCACCACACTATAATATATTCATACCAATTACAGACAATACCTGTTTATTAGTATGTTTTATAACATCTAAAGTAGAAAAAAGAAAAAAATATTATGACAAAAGTTCTTCAATCGGACAAAAAGCTATAAATTCTCTTGTATATATTGGAAAAAAAGATTTTAATTGTTTGAAACAAGATAGTATTATAGATTGTAATCAAGTAGTACGATTAACAAGAGAAGAGCTAAAAAATAGAATAAGGGACAAATCAGAATTTAAAATTATTAGAGATGCAATATCTAAAAAAATTCAAAAAGAAATAATTGGTGCTGTTCGAAACAGTCCCGTCGTTGATTCTTATATTAAAAGTATATTAATTGAAGATTAAGGCGGGAGCCACATAACCCCCGCCTTTTTGTTTTGCGTACCTACTGTTCCAAGCCCAGCTGTTAAGCATTTCGCTAATCTCACGGGACGGTGTTTGAGTGGTTGACTTAGTGTGAGGAGCTTTCCTTTTAACATTTTATAATTTATCTATTTTTATATAGAGAGATTGAGGGAGATTAGGAATAAAAAATATTACTTCTCTTATTAAATCTACATCTTTAATGTTAGTCTTTGGAAAAACATTTTAAAGTAACAAATCCAATTAATAAATAAGCCTTGCCTAAAAAAATCCTTGAAAAACAAATAAAATTTTATATAATTAACTAACTACTGCCGGGATGGCGGAATTGGTAGACGCAAGGGACTTAAAATCCCTCGCTCTTCAAGGGGCATGCCGGTTCAAGTCCGGCTCCCGGCAATAAAGGCAGTAATTAGTAGTGAGTAGTTAGTAATTGGGATAGAGATAATAGTAATAGTTAAGTCAGTATGAAGTCATTGCGAGGTCGCTGTTGCGACCGTGGCAATCTCATGAGATTGCTTCACGTTGTTCGCAATGACGGCTATTTTAGAATGGCTAAACTGTTGCAGATAATAACTTAATGAAAAAAAGAATTTTGTTTGGAATATTAATAAGCGTATTTTTTTTATATTTTGTTTTAAGGAATATTGATCTTAAAAATATACTGGAGATTATTTCTAACGGAAAATATTGGTGGGTTTTACCTACCCTTCTGACCACTACGTTAGGTTTCCTGTTCCGTTCAATCAGGTGGAAATATCTTTTTTTACCGATAAAAGACATTAAACCTGAACAGTTATTTTCAAGTTTGATAATGGGTTTTGCAGCAAACAATATTTTCCCGATGAGATTCGGGGAATTTGTCAGAGCGTATATTGTCGGTAAAAAACATAATGTATCCAAGAGTGCCTCTTTTGCAACAATTGTTTTCGAAAGGATTATGGATGGTGTTGGAATATTGATTCTGGTCAGTATTTCGTTAATATTTCTGCCAAAATTTCCGCCATGGACAAAAAGAGCAATGTTTTTTTCGATACTTTTTTTTGTCGGTACTCTTGTCGTTGCAGGAATACTTATTATAAAAAAACATTTTATAGATTTACTAATGAAAATACCGTGCATAAAATGTGAATTAAAAGAAAAAATTATTAACAAGATAAAAAGGTTTATAACAGGTTTTGAAATTATTAAAGATATAAAGGTTTTTTTTACAGTAATATTATTCTCTTTATGTGTATGGACGTGCGAAACACTAACTATGTTCTTTTTTATGAAAGTCGTTGGTGTGCATTTATCAATTTTTGTTGTAATTTTTATTGTGTTTGCAACAGTAATTGGCGTTACAATTCCTGCCGCTCCGGGTTCTATCGGGACGTTTGAATTTTTCTTTGTTGCAAGTATGATGTTTTTTGGCGTCAGCAAGGGGAAAGCATTAGCAAGTGCTTTAATTATCCATAGCATAGGTATAATTTATGTAATACTACTTGGTGGTTATTTCTTTCTTAAGGAAGGCATATCTTATAAGGAGATTGCTACTGCTGATTAAAGATAGGAATTTGGTTAGTTTTTATTGAAAAAGGTACCCAAAAATATTTAATTGTATAGAAATATGAAAAGATGTAGGCAGAGCAAGCTCTGCCACTACAATTTTGATGTAGTTGCCCCGATGTCAATCGGGGCATTAACTTGATGTATAAGAATTTCAATGTTATCACGCCGAGGGCGTGAAACTACAATTTAATTATAGTTTTGTAGTTGCCGCCAGACCCTTGGCAAGCATAATTTGTATATGGTTTGAAGAATGAATCTTTTAGATGATTTGAACTCAAAACAGGCAGAGGCAGTAAAATGTACCGAAGGTCCGCTTTTAATACTTGCCGGTGCCGGTAGCGGTAAAACCCGCGTAATAACATACCGTATTGCTTACCTTATCCAGAATGGTGTAAATCCATGGAATATTTTGGCTATGACATTTACCAACAAAGCGTCTAAACAGATGCAGGAACGCATTACTAAACTTGCGGGGGCTTCATCTTCGAATATCTGGATTTCAACATACCACTCTTTCTGTGCCCGATTGTTGCGAATGGAAGCGGCAAATATAGGGTTAAATAAGGATTTTACTATTTACGACGATGACGATTCTAAAAAACTCATTGAGAGTTGTCTTAAAGAATTAAATTTTGATGTAGAAAAATTTAAACCTTCACTTATCTGTGAAATGATTTCATCGGCGAAAGACAAGCTTTTAGATTCAGAATCGTATATTATTCACGCCATGACAACGCCTGAAGCGATTAGGAAAATTACCGCTGACGTTTATGAATTGTACCAGAAGAAATTAAAAGAAGCGAATGCGGTTGATTTTGGCGACCTTTTGAGGTATAGCGTAGACCTTTTCAAAAATGATAAAGTAGTTTTAGAAAAATATCAGGAAAGGTTCAGGTATATAATGATTGACGAATATCAGGATACTAATTATGCACAATATGTTTTAACAAAACTGCTTGCGGCAAAATATAAAAATATCTGTGTTGTCGGTGATGACGACCAGGCAATCTATTCGTGGCGCGGTGCAGATATAAGAAATATTATGGAATTTGAAAGTGATTATCCTAAAACAAACATTGTTTTTTTAGAACAAAATTATCGTTCCACAAAAAATATACTTGGATTGGCGGGAAAACTTATTCAAAAAAATCACCATAGAAAACCGAAGGAACTCTGGACAGACAAACCGCAAGGTGAAGAAGTGTGTTACACGGAGTTTCCTAATGAATTTGAGGAAGCAAATAGTGTTGCCAGCAAGATTAAAACGCTTGTAGAAAACGAGGGTCATTCACTTTCAGATTTTGCCGTATTCTACAGGACAAATGCACAATCAAGAATTTTTGAAGAGACATTTACGCGTTTTGGGATTCCGTTTATTGTAGTAGGAAGTCAGCGATTTTATACCCGTGCCGAAGTTAAAGATATACTTGCATACCTGAAATTAATCAATAATCCTGCTGATAGTATAAGTTTTAAAAGGATAATTAATATACCGGCAAGAGGGATAGGCAAAACAACATTTTTAACAATTGAAAAGAACGCTATTGAAAAAGAACTTACGCTTTATGAATCAGCAAAAGATATGTATAACAGCGGGTTGCTTAAGAAAGCAGAGAAATTTATCAAACTTATTGATTCAATGATAGCGGAAAAAGACAATATGGATGCTTCTGAAATTGCAAAGATTATTATTGAAGAAACGGGGTATGTCCAAATTCTGGAAGAACAGAACGATTTTGAGTCCCGTTCGCGGATTGAAAATATAAAAGAACTTGTATCAGCTATTGTTGATTTTGAACAGGGAGCTGAGGATAAAAGGTTAACAACATTTTTAGAAAACATTGCACTTGTTTCTGATGTGGATGTTTGGAATGAAAACAGTGATTATGTTACTCTCATTACCCTGCACCTTGCAAAGGGTTTAGAATTCCCCTGTGTTTTTGTAACCGGATTGGAAGAGGGGCTTTTCCCTGTAAACAATTCTATGTATTCAATGGAAACACTTGAAGAAGAACGAAGGCTTTGTTATGTCGGTATGACCCGCGCCAAAGAGCGTCTTTATCTTTCCGGTGCAGCTCAAAGAAGAATATACGGGCAAATGCGGTGGTGTATTCCTTCAAGGTTTGTAAAAGAAGTTGGTTTAAGAACCGAGACGACAGAACTTTCATTCAGAAATAATTCTTTAATTGAAACAGAAATAGATATAAATGAGACAGCTACTCCTAAAAGTGCTTTGCGTTTTTATAAAGGATTACGGATACGACATTCGGAATTTGGGGTAGGAAAGGTTATTGAAGTAGTAGGCTCCGGTGATGATTTGAAGGTTATTGTTCAGTTTGATGCCGGGTTCTGGAAGAAACTGCTGGTGAAGTATGCTAATTTGGAACGAATAGAATAGCGTTCGCAAGCAAATTTTCTTGAGTCGCTCGGCACCAACTCGCTCTGAGATTTGCTCTTGAAAGTGTAGTCGCAAATCTAGGCTCTGCGAAAATTTCTTGCTCACTTCGGATGGAAGAGTAGTGGTTAGAAAAGTTAGCTCGGGAACAAATTTCTTTGAGACGCTCGTTAGAACTTGCTCTGGCATTTGCTCCTGGAACTAATAAGTCGCAAATTTAGGCTCTGCGAAAATTTCTTGCTCACTCTGCGATTAGGGTCTAGTATGGGAATTTGAAAGATGCAGGCATAGCAAGCCTGCCTAACGGTAGTCAGGCTCTGCCACTACAATGTTGATGTAGTTGCCGACCTTGGTCGGCATTAACTTGTGCGAAATATTTTTGTTCACTATAGGTAAAAATATGGAAAATTCTAAAAAAGATTCTGGTTATTCTGTGTTGTTTGTTTTGTTTCTGTTGTCCGGTTTTTGCGGGTTGCTTTATCAAATTGTCTGGCTGCGGCTTGCATTTGCTGCGTTTGGGATAATAACACCTGTGCTTTCTGTTGTGCTTTCTGTTTTTATGCTGGGGCTGGCTGTCGGGTCCTGGGCAGGCGGAAAATACATAAAAAAACTTACTGATAAAACTGGTAAAACAGCGATTGTTTTTTATGCTTTGACAGAATTACTCATAGGTGTAGGCGGGTTATTAGTACCGAGGATATTCGACTTAGGACAGAAATTGTTATTAACGACCGGTGAGTTCAATTCTTTCAGGTATCTTGTTTATTCTGCCGGAATTCTTGGTATTTCGATTCTGCCGTGGTGTATACTTATGGGCGCCACTGTCCCATTTGCAATGTCGTTTATGAAAGAAGTAAATAGTGATAATAAAACCGGTTTCAGTTACCTTTATGTTGCTAATGTCATCGGTGCAATGTGCGGAACAATAATTACGGCAATTTTTTTAATTGAGATTTTAGGTTTGCACAATACTATTTTGGTTGCTGTTTGCTGTAATTTTTTAATTGCAATAACCGCATTTATTTTAAGTTTAAAATATCCATATAAGAAATTTCTTGAGGTACTTGAACAAATTGTCGTAGATAAATCACAGGATGATTCAAATAAAGCAGGATTTAATTTTTTGCTTTTGATTCTTTTTACCACCGGGTTTGCTTCAATGGGAATGGAAGTTGTCTGGACACGGGCATTTACTCCGGTACTTAAAACTACTATATATTCTTTTGCCTCGATACTTACTGTTTATTTGTTTGCCACCTGGCAAGGGTCTCTTTTATATCGCAAACATGTAGACAAACAACATATTATTGATGTTTCTGATATTATGGTTATGCTTGTATGTTTTAGTTTTTTGCCGATTTTAGCAAGTGATCTTCGTTTATGGCAAATACTGCGAGCTGACGCAAAAATAGCAGTTGCTTTAATAAGTATTTTTCCGTTTTGTGCCACACTTGGTTATTTGACTCCAAAATTGGTTGACGAGTTTTCACAAGGTAACCCGAAATTTGCAGGAAGGGCATATGCAGTCAATACCGTTGGCTGTATTGTCGGACCGCTGGTTGCCGGTTATATTTTTCTTCCTTTTGTTGGAGTAAAAATTTCACTTTTCTTATTTTTAATTCCATTTATCATATATTTTGTTTACTATCTGAAAAAGATTTGGCAGAACAATATTTTTAAAACTGTTGTTGCAAGTATTTTTACTGTTGTTCTTATAGTTTATTCATTGTTTTTTTCTGTAAACTATGAGGATATTGTACTATATAAACCAGGACAGATACGTCGTGATTATGTAGCCACAGTTATTTCATTAGGCAAAGGAAGGCAGAAAGAACTTCTGGTTAATGGTATCGGCATGACATCTCTTACTCCTATTACGAAATATATGGCACATATCCCGTTAACTATCAGGAATAGAAAACCGGAATCCGCTCTTATAATATGTTTCGGAATGGGAACAACTTTCAGGTCAGCTGTTTCGTGGGGAATCAAGACCACTGCGGTAGAACTGGTACCGAGTGTCAAAGATGCATTCGGTTTTTATTTTGATGATGCAAAAGAGGTTATGGAAAAACCTAATGCTACAATTGTTATAGATGACGGTAGAAGATTCTTGAAGCGAACCTCTGAGAAATTTGATTTGATTGCAATAGACCCGCCGCCACCTATAGCTTCTTCAGGGTCCAGTCTGCTTTATTCAGTCGAATTTTATCGGCTTTTAAAAACCAGGTTAAAAGATGACGGTATTCTGGCACAATGGTTTCCTTTTGGAGAGGAAATGACTTTTAAAGCTATTGCAAAATCTATAAGTTTGGAGTTCCCGTATGTGCGGGTTTTCCACTCAATAGAAAATTGGGGATTTCATTTTTTTGCTTCTATGAAACCATTTGAAATGCCGAGTGTTAATAATTTTATCGTGCGGATTCCACCGCTTGCTGCCAATGATTTGGTAGAGTGGAATCCGGGTAAAAAACCAGAACAGTTGTATCGTGCTTTATTGCAGAATGAAGTTCCGATTGGAAAAATTGTAACAGATGATGTCGATTATTCAATTACTGATGACAGACCGTTTAATGAATATTTTTTACTGAGACGAAAGTTCAACAAGATGACACACCGTCACAAAAGCGTCTGGTAAATAGTGGTAAATAAATGAAAATTACAATAAAAGATGTTGAATATGTTGCGAAACTTGCGCGGCTTCTTTTGACAGAAGAAGAAAAAATGCAATATACCAAACAACTAAATGCCATTTTGGAATATATGGATGAGTTGAATAAACTGGATACTTCTAATGTCCTGCCGACATCGCATGCAATCGAGATGAAGAATGTTTTCCGGGAAGACGAAGCTAAAAAATCTGAAGAAGCAGATGATATAATTAATAATGCTCCTGAGCGGGAAGATAGGTTTTTTAAAGTAAAAAAAGTTATTTAGTTATAGAGTTTGTAGAGTTCGTAGAGTTATAGGGTTAAACACTAAAACCCTAAAACTCTATAACCCTATAACTATCAAGGTATAGTATGGAATTGAAAAATCTTACTGCTTGTGAAATTGTTGAAAAAATAAAAAAACGGGAAATCTCTGCAAGAGAGGTTGTGAAAGGATATTTGCAGCAGATTGAAAAATTGGACAAAAAGGTTTCTGCTTTCAATGCAGTTTTTACTGAAAAGGCATTGAAACGGGCTGAGGATATTGACAAAAACGGTTCTTCTGGTCTGCTCGCCGGGCTTCCTATCGCAATTAAAGATAATATTTGTATTAAAGGCGAAAAGACAACTTGTTCGTCAAAAATACTTGAAAACTATATTGCTCCGTATAGTGCAACAGTTATAGAAAAATTAAAAAGCGAAGGTGCTGTAATTATAGGTAAAACAAATATGGATGAATTCGCTATGGGTTCGTCAACCGAAAACTCTGCGTTTTTTACAACAAAAAACCCATGGGATCTGGAAAGGATACCAGGCGGTTCTTCGGGCGGAAGTGCCTGTTCGGTTGCATCTCGTATGTCGCCCGTTTCGCTTGGTTCAGATACCGGGGGTTCAATAAGACAACCGGCTTCTTTATGTGGTGTTGCCGGTATAAAACCGACATATGGCAGGGTTTCAAGATATGGGTTAGTCGCATTTGCTTCTTCACTCGACCAGATAGGTCCTTTTGCCAGGAATGTTGAAGATAGTGCTTTAATTTTAAGGGCTATTTCCGGTTATGATAAAAAAGATTCCACATCTGTGGATTTACCTGTGGATGATTATTTGACCGAAATTAAAAAGGATATCAAAGGCATAAAAATAGGGATTCCCAAAGAATATTTTATAGAAGGTGTTGATAAGGAAGTTGAAAATTCTGTCAAAGATTCGATAAAAGTTTTTGAAAAATTAGGAGCACAAATAAAAGATGTTTCTCTTCCCCATACAAAATATGCCGTCAGTGTTTATTATATTATTGCACCGTCTGAAGCATCTGCGAATTTAGCTAGATATGACGGTGTAAGGTATGGCAGGCGTGCTGAATCAGAAACGCTGATTGAAATGTACGAAAAAACGCGGTCCGCAGGTTTTGGAAACGAAGTAAAGAGAAGAATAATGCTTGGAACATACACGCTATCCTCCGGTTATTATGATGCATATTACTTAAAAGCTCAAAAAGTTCGTACTCTAATAAAAAATGATTTCGATGAAGTTTTTAAAGATGTTGATGTTATTTTAACTCCTACATCGCCGTCAGTAGCATTTAAAATCGGTGAAAAAGTAGCTGACCCGCTTCAAATGTATCTTTCTGATATTTTTACAATTTCCTGTAATCTTGCCGGGATTTGCGGGATAAGCATTCCCTGCGGTTTTTCATCTAATAATATGCCGATAGGGCTTCAACTTTTGGGGAAACCGTTTGATGAAAAAACTATTTTAAAAGTTGGCTATAATTTTCAAAAACAGACCGGTTATCATCTAAAAACCCCGAATGTATAGAAAACTTACATATTTCGCAGTCGCAATTCTTCTTTCAGTTTTTTATTTCAGGATTGTTTCAACTATAAAAGTTAAAAGTGAGACATATGATGAAATAAAATGTCTCAGAGCCGGCGAGTATTTAACTTCCGGTTCCGGCTGGGTAGTTGAAGCCTCTGTTTTCCATTCCCCGCTTTCCTATTATATACACGGTTTTTTATTAAAAGGTAAAAGTTTTAAGAATCTGGATGACAAGATTTTTAATGCGCGGCTGATTATGGCGGTTTTCCCTGTTATTTTTGGTTTTTTTATATTTAAATATTCAAAGGAAAAATTCGGGGAACTGTCAGGACTTGTAGCACTTTTTCTTTTTACCTGGTGTCCTAATATAATTGCTTTTTCCTGCCTGATAGTTCCGGATATGTTAGTTGCATTTTTCATATTTTTAGGATTTTATACATATCAAAACTCGCTTGAAAAAATTAAAAGTGTTAAAAAATCAATTTTGGCAGGTCTGATTTTCGGTTTAGCGCTTTTATCAAAATATACCGGTGTGTTTTTGGTTCCTATTTATCTACTGCTTGGTTTGAGAAAATTATTTTTAAAAGAAGTTAGTTTAAAGAATTATTTTAAACAATTCATCATTGTTATTGTTGTTGGTTTATTTATTCTGAATGCCGGTTATAAGTTTACGGGTAGTTTCAAACCGTTGAAAGATTTTTCGTTTGAAAGCAAATTTTTTTCAGATTTATCAGGATTAAAAGTTTTATCAAAAATCCCGCTTCCGATCCCGGAACCGTTTATCTATGGTTTTGATATCCAGAAACATACTACCGAGGTAGGACATCCCACATTTTTACTTGGCAAGCGAAGCATTAAAGGCTGGTGGTATTATTTCATAATCGCATTTTTAATTAAAGTGCCGATACCTTTTTTATTATTAATATTTTTTGCTGTGCTTCGATCTGCAGTCATTGCGAGGAATGAAATGGCGCCTGCCCGCCAACGGTTCAGTGGTGGGAAGCAATCTAATTTGTTGATACCTATAGTTTGTTTAACTTTACCGTTTGTTTTATTTACTAATAGCAATCCTGGTTTACGATATCTTTTGCCGGTTTTTCCGTTTTTATTTGTTTATATTAGCGATTTGGTTAATATACGTAAGAAGGTTTTTACCGTAATAATTTGGTTTCTGTTAGTATGGTTTGCTATAGAAAGTGTTTTAATACACCCGCATTATCTTGCGTATTTTAACCAGTTCATAGGGGGACCCAAAAATGGCTATAAATATCTTGCAGATTCAAATATTGACTGGGGGCAAGACAGGTTTTTAGTAATAAAAAATCTTAAAATAAATCCGGATATCAAATTAAATCCTACAGACCCGGTTGTCGGCAGATTTTTGATAAATGTTAATAATTTACAGGACGTATTTTGTATTGAAGAACCGCATAAATGGTTAAAACAATTTAAACCTGTCGGTAATATTGGATACTCCTGGTTATTGTATGATATAAAATTAAGTGATTATAAAAAGTTGCTTGACAAAAATCCGCAAGATTATTATTTAAATTATCTTATGGGGTTTGTTTCAAATGGCGAAAGATATCTAAAAAAATGTCTTGAAATAAACCCTGAATACACTCCTGCGAAGTTGAAGTTAGGTCTTATTTATTGGGAGAGAGGAGATAGTGTTTCTGCAATTTCAGAATTTGGTAGAGTTATAAAGGGGGATTCCAACAATTATTATGCATATAAGTATTTAAGTGAGATAAATCAACAAATCAGCCACATAAAGTTAGCACAGGAATATGATAGAAAATACAAAATAGCAAAAATATTGAATTCATATGCTGTTCCTATTTCTATTGATGAAAATTATTATAAAAAAGCGATTGAAAAAAATCCACAAGATGCAAAATCCTGGAATAATTTAGGGTTTATCTACTGGATGAAAAGTGATTTTAGCAGGGCAATTATTAATTTTAAAAAGGCATCGGAATTAAATCCCAATTTTGTTGATTATATCGGGAATCTTGCTGTCGCATACAAGGACAAAGGAATGCAAAAGGAGTATCTTGATTTAAAGAACCAGTATTTTTCTAAATATAACCTTATTTCTTCTGCCAGAGTCTCGCAAATCCAATACGGTGAAAGTAAAATGATTCTTGAAGATATTTTTGTTCTAAGTCCTGACAATTGAATCGCACTCACTTGACAAAAATCATTATTTAACTACAATTATAGTATTATCTTAACAAGAAAGATTTGGGGGAATGTATGAGAGAAAAAGTAGAGAAAGCGTTGGCAAAAATCAGGCCGTTCCTGCAGAATGATGGCGGAGATGTTCAACTGGTTGATGTTACAAAAGACGGTGTTGTAAAGGTAAAGCTTCTTCTTGCCTGTGCCGGGTGTCCTATGGCTTCAATGACATTGAAAAATGGTATTGAAAAAGCACTAAAGAAAGAAGTTCCTGAAGTAAAATCAGTTGAAGCAGTATAAATTTGAAAAAGATATTTTTCCAAATCAAATCCTAAAAAAATTTGACTTATAAATAAAAATATATATAATTTACTGTTTAAGAATTTGTCACCGGGTAGGTTTGGAAAGTTGATGTAGTTGCACGCCCTTGGCGTGCCTAACTTGCAAAACAATAAAGGGAGGATTTTTCATGATTCCGTGGACGTTGTTTGAAATGGGTTCTTTGTGGGTGGTTTTGGGTATTGCCGTATTGGGGCTTATTTATGCACTCTATTTAAGACAACAGATTATGGCTTATGATAAAGGTACAGACAAGATGCAAGAAGTTTGGAATGCCATAAGGACAGGTGCAGATGCATATTTAAGTCAGCAGCTTAAAACCATAATTCCTCTGATAATTGTTTTAACTGTCGCTTTGTTTTTGAGCGTTTATATTGTTCCGCCGTCACCCGAGGCGCTTGAGAGGTTTGCCGGTAATACACCGGAACAAGTAAAAGTAATAATAGGGTTTGGAAGAGCAATTGCATTTATAATGGGCGCTATGTTCTCACTAATGGTTGGTCAGTTCGGTATGAGAATGGCTGTCCAGGGAAATGTTCGTGTAGCAGCTGCAGCCCGTACAAGTTTTGATAAAGCATTAAAAATCGCTTACAGGTCAGGTACGATTACCGGAATGCTTACCGATGGACTGGGTTTGTTAGGCGGAACTATTATATTTATGTATTTCAAAAAAGCGGCTCCTGATGCTCTTTTGGGTTTCGGATTCGGCGGTACATTACTTGCATTATTTATGCGAGTCGGCGGTGGTATATATACAAAAGCAGCGGATGTTGGTGCTGATTTAGTAGGTAAAGTTGAAGCCGGTATACCCGAAGACGACCCGCGTAATGCGGCAGTAATTGCCGATTTGGTAGGCGACAATGTTGGTGACTGCGCGGGTATGGCAGCTGATATTTTTGAAAGTTATGAAGTAACTATCGTATCGGGATTAATATTAGGATTATCTCTTGTAGCGATTACCGGAGAAATCAAGTGGATTATTTTCCCGTTGTTGGTTCGCGGTATCGGAGTCCTTTCTTCAATAGTCGGGACATATTTGGTAAAAGGTAAAGAGGGACAGCAAAAAAACAATGCGCTTGCCGCTATTAACAAAGGGTTTTATACATCAGCTGCTCTTTGTTTGGTTGCGTTTGCAATTATAGCTCATTACTACATGCATGAATGGCGTGCTTTCTTTTCAGTAGGTGCCGGTATTATATTAGCCATTGTCATAGACGAACTGACAAAACATTTTACTCACACAACTCATAAACCGGTTCAGGATATTGCAAAATCATCTACAACCGGTTCGGCTACACTTATACTTACAGGTTTATCGGTAGGGTTTGAATCAACTGTCTGGTCCATCCTGGTCATCGCGGCGACTATTTTATCATCAGTCCTGATTTACTGGGGGCAACCTGTTTCATATGTGCTTTATGGTGTGGCAATGACCGGTATCGGGATGTTGACTTTAACCGGTAATAATGTTGCAATGGATTCTTTTGGACCTATTGCAGATAATGCTAATGGCATCGGCGAAATGGCAGGATTGGATAAAAATGCAAGAGCAATAATGGCTGATTTGGATGCCGTCGGCAATACTACAAAAGCGATAACAAAAGGTGTTGCAATCGGTTCTGCAGTTATTGCAGCAGTATCATTGTTTGGCGCGTATCTTACAGATGTTTCAAAAGTACAAGGCCAAATGGGTGTGGATATTTTAAAACAGTTATTGACAATAGGTATCAGAGTTTCAGAGCCTAAAGTATTCATAGGTATGTTAATAGGAGCAGCTGTTCCGTGGTTATTTTCATCAATACTGATTAACGCTGTATCAAGAGCAGCGATGCTTATTGTCAACGAAGTCCGCCGGCAGTTCAAAATTCCGGGATTAATGGAAGGAAAAGTTCAGCCGGATTATAAACAGGCAGTAGGTATATGTACAACAGCAGCACAAAAAGAACTTATCGGGTTGGCTTTAATGGCGGTTTTAACACCAATTATAGTTGGGTTAGTTTTACAAGTTGAAGCTCTCGGTGGTTTTTTAGCCGGTGTTATTGTTTCAGGACAACTTTTAGCAGTATTTATGGCTAATGCAGGTGGTGCATGGGATAATGCCAAGAAACTAATTGAAGATGGTTTATATGGTGGCAAAGGTTCGGAAAACCATAAAGCTGCAGTTGTTGGAGATACCGTAGGTGACCCGTTAAAAGACACAGCCGGTCCGGCATTGAATCCTATGATTAAAGTTATAAACTTGGTTTCAGTGCTTGCCGCACCAATAATTATTCAATACAACCATGTTACACCCGGTTTAACTGTTATAGTAGTTTTAGCTACGCTAGTGGTAGTTGGCGCCATTTGGTATTCTAAACGTGAATCTTAATCTTGACAAGCAGTAGTTTTTATATATAATTAGTTTCCGTCTCGATGTAACAGTTGTGTCACAATTGTAGTTGTCGTAGACCCTTGGCATGTCATATGTAGGTAGACAAAATATCTATCTCTACAATGTTTTTGAACATTAAAAATTAATAGGTTGTGGCACAGTTTAACATCGGGGTTTCCTATATCTGCCCCCATAGACTAGCGGTTAGGTCACCACTCTTTCAAGGTGGTAGCACCAGTTCAACTCTGGTTGGGGGCATACAAAATACAGTTCAATAGTTCTTGAGTTCTTAAGTTCTTTAGTTTAAATTTTTTTCGTTGAACATCGGAACATAAGAACCTTGGAACTGTTTTACATGGGCGATTAACTCAGCGGGAGAGTGCCACCCTTACAAGGTGGAAGTCGCAGGTTCAAACCCTGCATCGCCCATTTAACGAAAATTAAAAGATTAAAAAATTGGAAAGATTTTAATTTTTTAATCTTTCAATCTTTTAATAGGTTTTTTGGGGACGTGGTGTAGCCTGGTTTAACATGCTGCCCTGTCAAGGCAGAGATCGCGAGTTCAAATCTCGTCGTCCCCGCATCTAATTACCAATTACTAATTTCTAATTACTGTCTCTACGCGGGTGTAGTTTTCGCCGCTGTTCCAGTGGCGAATCCGCCAAAGTAGTAGTGGCGGACAATGCGGGTGTAGTTCAGTGGTAGAACACTAGCCTTCCAAGCTGGATATGTGGGTTCGATTCCCATCACCCGCTTTAAAAATTTTACATTCCCTACGGAAATTCAAAATTTTTAATACCTGGTCCTGTTATAAGGACTAGGTATATATCCTTATTATAGGAGTTCGGAGCTACTGCACCGAACGAGTATGCAACCCCCATCACTTATTTCTTTATAAAAAAATCGGGATAATAAATTAAGTTCCCTACTGAAATTCAAAATTTTAACCCCAAGCACAGCGAGGGACACACCTTAGGCATTCTCTACCAGTAATCAAAATTTTTAATAACGACTAAAAAGACAATATATATTTTTGCAATAAATTTTGAGTTTTAATTTTGTTATGATTATTCAAGGGTTGAACGGAAGTTTTCAATTGTGCCATGGTAAATCAAGGGTGCATTACACAACTAACGAGCAGATAGAAAAGATAAATGGGAAACGATATGTTTTATGATTAAATTACTAAGAAAATTGCTAATATTTATAGATAATTTATTAAAAAGGATTTATTTCTTTTTATTTTACGACGAAAAATACATTCTTATTAACAAAGCGAGAAATTATATGAAAGATAGAAATTATAATGAAGTAAAAAAAATACATATAAAACTTCTTGAAAAATACCCTAATTCATTACAAGTTCTTAAAGATGTTGCTTTTTTATATTTAGTAACAAATCAATATGATGATGTAATTAAAACCTGCGATAAAATATTAAAGGTTAAATCTAAAGATAAAGAAGCTAAAGAATTATTAACGTATGCTTACGTGAATAAAGGGGATTACAGCTCAGCCATTAAAGAATCTCAGGAATTGATAGACAGACATCCCAAAAGTATTTTGGGATATTGGTTGCTTGGAAATACTTACCTTAAGCAACAAAGATATGATTATGCCATAAGAATTCTGAACCAAGCAGTACAATTAGATAATAAATGGGCGGGACTTTATTATAGTTTGGGATACATCTATCAAGAAAAACAAGAATATATCAAAGCAATAGAATGCTATGAAAAAGCGTTAAAAGTCTTTGAATATAAAGAATGGCATCCTATCTCGATTTATGAAATAAAGAAGCAATTAGCTGCGGTTGGAAAATTAACAAATAAAAGGAA
Source organism: Elusimicrobiota bacterium (assembly GCA_028718185.1). Classification (NCBI taxonomy): domain Bacteria; kingdom Pseudomonadati; phylum Elusimicrobiota; species Elusimicrobiota bacterium. Next base: position 885,461 of record JAQUMH010000001.1, on the reverse strand, counting down.
AGTCGGGGCAGTTATTGCGGAGTAAGTTTGATTTCTCAGACATTCAATAGAAATCTTGCATTGAAAACTTGAGGTTATTTTAAAAGCTTCTCTTCTCAAACTTAGAATACAATTTTAAATCTTAATGTAACTTGTTATTTTAAAGCCAATTTTAAAGGTTGGCTTTTTTATTTTGTATAAAAATTCTAAAAAGTGCTTAAACATACTTAATGGTAAAACATAGCACTGCTTACCACAATTATGTAAACTGCTTGTGGCTTACCTCAAAATAAAAAAATTTTCAAAAGTAAAAAAGTACTTGACAAAACTTGATAAAATATATATACTAATAACAGAATAAGATAAAACATGGTAAAATATAGCAGTCGTTTGCGGTTAGAAAGGTAAAAATAATATGGCAGAGACAAAAGATGTGATGTCAATAAAGGAACTTGCGGAATATCTTGGGCTTGGTAAATCTAAAATTTATAATTTAATCAGGCAAAATAAAATTCCTGCTTCTAAAATTGGAAGGCAATACAGATTTTCGAAAGAAGTTATTAATAATTGGCTGAAAGAAAAAATAATTACGATACCGAAACCACCACAAATGGGACTTTTTGAAAAGGAGCAAAATAAGTGAGTGATGGAAGCTTTCTGAAAAGTGACTGGTGTTGGCAATTAAAAAATCGTATAACAAATGTTGCGGAACTTTCTAAGATGGTTAATCTTACAGAAAGCGAAACAATGGCGCTCGCTGTAAATTCACGGCTTAAAATGTCAATAACACCTCATTTTCTTTCTTTAATTGATAAAAATGACCCAAACTGTCCTTTAAGAAAACAAGCGATTCCAACACATCAAGAATTAAATATTTCCGAAAATGATCTTGCCGACCCTTGCGGCGAGGAAAAAGATACGGTTGTTCACGGGCTGGTTCATCGCTATCCGGATAGAGTGCTTTTGCTGGCCACTGATTTATGTTCAATGTATTGCAGGCATTGTACAAGAAGACGAATAGTCGGGCAGAAAGAGATATCGCTTTCGCAGGAGCATTTGGAAGCTATTTACGAATATATTAGGAAAAATAAAAAAATACGGGATGTTCTTATTTCCGGCGGTGACCCTCTTATATTATCTGATGAAAAGATAGAATCAATTTTAAAAAGTTTACGTTCCATTGAACATGTTGAAATAATTCGGATTGGTACGAGAATACCGGTTACTCTGCCACAAAGGATTACATCAGGATTAACAGCAATACTTAAAAAGTATCATCCTCTTTATGTTTCAATACATTTTAATCATCCGAAAGAAATTTCTCCGGAAACAAAAGTAGCATGTAGTATGCTGGCAGATGCCGGGATTCCTTTAGGCAGTCAAACCGTTCTGTTAAAAGGTATAAATGATACGCCTAAAATTATGGTGCGGCTTATGCACGAGTTAATGAAAATGAGAGTTAAACCTTACTATATTTACCAATGTGATTTGGCGCCCGGCACTTCCCATTTCAGGACAGCCATAGCTGCCGGTATTAAAATAATTGAATCACTTCGCGGGCATACGACAGGTTATGCGGTGCCGACGTATGTGATAGATGCTCCCGGCGGTGGCGGAAAAGTACCTGTTTCACCTGAGTATATAATTTCAAAGAGTAAAAGTAATATTATTATAAGAAACTGGAAGAAAGAGATTTATGTTTATCCTGAGAACGGGCAAACCCGAGTTAATCGGGAAGCGATTTTAATAGAAAAGGGGGTGAGATAAAAATGGCACAAAAAGTTGCGAAAGCAGGTGTAAAGAGACAAGATGGTTACCTGTATTATATTGACAAGCAAGGTGACGTCTCCAGAGCGAAGATGGCGCGCGGCAAGAAAGGCGGCAAGAAAACGAAGCCTGAGAAAGTTGCAAAAGTTGGCGTGAAGAAAGAGAAGGGCTATCTATACTTTCTTGACAAGCAAGGTGATGTTTCCAAAGCAAAAATGGCACGTAAATAATTCGCTGTTTTTGAAGCAGGACTAAAAGAACCCTCATTTTATATTTTAGAGAGTGAGGGTTCTTTTTATTTGTGAGAAAACAATCAAAAAATATTTTAAAATAATATTGACTTTTTTGTATATTTATATATAATTAATTGGTTACATATAAGACCAAAATTCTATAAGTGGGGAGAAAAAATGAGTAAAAGAGTTTCACTTATTGCCGGCAATTGGAAAATGAACAAAACGATTAAGGAATCGGTAGAATTGGTTACTGCTCTCAAGCAGAAATTATCTGATGTTAAAGAGCGGGAAGTTCTTGTTTGTCCACCTTTTATTTCTATATGTGCAGTTAAGGAAGTTGTAAAAAATTCAAACATAAAATTGGGTGCTCAGAATATGTATTTTGAGAAATCAGGTGCATATACTGGAGAAATTTCACCTTTAATGTTAAAGGATGCGGGTTGCGAATATGTTATTATCGGACATTCTGAAAGAAGACAATATTTTGGCGAAACAGATGAAAGTGTAAATAAAAAAATGCATTCTGCATATGAGAATGCACTTATTCCGATTGTCTGCGTAGGTGAAACATTACAGCAGCGTGAAAAAAATGAGACATTTGCGATAATTGAAAAACAGGTAAAAGTTGGTATTACCGGTTTAAATGACGAACAATCAGCAAAATTAGTTATTGCATATGAACCGGTTTGGGCGATAGGAACCGGTAAAACAGCCACTCCCCAACAAGCAGAAGAAGTCCATTTGTTTATCAGGAAGATTTGTTCAGATATATATAGCAAAGCTACTGCGGAGAATATCAGAATATTATATGGCGGTTCAGTAAAGCCGGATAATGTTTCGGAAATAATGAAACAACCTAATATAGACGGAGCTCTTGTCGGCGGAGCATCGCTGAAAGCGGATGATTTTGTTAAACTGGTAAAATATTAAAAACCTGTAAATTATATGACAGAAAAAACTCAATTGCAGGAAAAGAGGGCACAAATGCCGATAATCGCAAATGTTTCAAACAGGCACATGCACGTTTGTTTAGCGGATTTGGAAAAACTTTTTGGTAACGGTTATAAACTTACAAAAATAAAAGATTTAATGCAGCCGGGAGAGTTTGCATCAAAAGAAACTGTTTTAATTAAGGGCAATAAAAATGAAATAAAAAATGTCCGGGTGTTAGGTCCTTTAAGAAAAGCGACTCAAGTTGAAATTTCAAGAACAGATTCGTTTTTCCTTGGGGTAAACGCCCCGTTAAGGCTATCCGGTGATGTTGAAAATTCCGGTTCAATAACAATTACTGGTCCTGCCGGTATTGTTGAACTTAAAGAAGGTTGTGTTGTCGCAAAAAGGCATGTTCATATGACGCCGAAAGATGCAGAAAATTTTCAGATAAAAAACGGTGAAAATATAAAAGTTAAAGTTGAAGGTGAAAGAGGTCTTATTTTTGACAATGTTATTGCCCGAGTAAGAGAGGATATGGCATTAGAGTTTCATGTGGATACAGACGAAGCTAATGCTTCTGGAATAAAAAACGGTGATAAGGTAATTATTTTATGAAAATAGCGATTGGAAGTGACCATCGGGGATTTAAGTATAAAGATAAAATTATAAAATACCTGTCTAAAAATAATAAGGTAAAAGATTTTGGAACTTATTCTGAAGAATCATGTGATTATCCCGATTTTGCTTATAAAGTTGGCAGAGCGGTTTCTTCCGGAAAGTTTCAGCGGGGTATTTTAATTTGTGGTTCAGGAAACGGGATTTGTATTGCCGCAAATAAAGTTAAAGGTATAAGAGCTGCAATCGGCTATTCTGAGAAAGCTGCAGAGTTTTCAGTAAGGCATAATAATGCAAACATTATCTGCTTTTCTGAAGATTTCCCTTTAGAAGGTGTTAAAAAAGCAATAAAAAAATTCCTTTTAGCAAAATTTGAAGGTGGTCGCCACTTAAAAAGGGTGAGTAAAATAATAAAAATTGAAAAACGAGGGAGGATAAATGGAAAATAAATACAGTAAATTATTTATTTGTTTTTTTACCTTTTTACTTTTTTCTACATTTTGCCATTCGCAGGATGGTGATATTTCCCAGCTTTTAGCTGATGGTAGGAAACTTATTAAAGAGCAAAAATACGAAGAAGCGGTAAAGGTTTTGTTAGAAGCAAAGAAATTGGATGAGCAATCTCCGCTCCCGGACATCGCTTTAGGAATGATGTTTTTGCAAAAGGGTAGTTTATGGGAGGCGGAAATTCATCTCAAATCTGCCGAAAGAATTAATCCTGAAATTCCCGCATTACAATATACTTTAGCGCTTCTTTGTGAAAAAAAAGGCGAGAAAGATAATGCAATTCAGCATTGGAATAAGCTTTTGAAAGATTCCAAATTAAAAGATATAGCCAAGAAACACATACAGTTCTTGGGAGGTACACAATGAATATAGTTAGATTACGAAATATTATTCATATTATTTTTTGCTTATTGCTCGTTACTGCATTTACCGGATGTGCTTCAAACAAAGCAGTTGTTAAGAAAGACTTTAGTTTTTCAAATATAAAAAAGATTGCTATCTTGAAATTATCAGGTAATGGCGGCGAGGCAGTAAGTAATGAATTGATAAGGCAATTTATATCAGCAGGGATAAGTGTTGTTGATAGAACAGATGTTGAATATATAAATGATATTAAATCGTTGGGCGTAGATGCAGTTGTTTCCGGGAACGTTCTTGAATTTAACCCTTCCAATAAATTATTAATATTCAAAGATAAGGGTAATGTTATAATTTCGGATAAAGTTTATCCTATAAGCGGTACAACGGTTTCGCCATCCGGTTCTGCATTAGGGATAGAAGATGCAAGTGTTTTCAGTGTGTCTGCATCTGTTTCAATTTCCGCGAAAATTACGGATGTTTCGTTAGGTGAAGTTGTTTGGAGTGATTCTGAATCATATGAAGCATTGGATATAAATACAGCGATTGGGATAACTGTTGGTTCATTAAAGAAATCTTTAAAAACCATTTGGAAAGAATTACAGTGATATTTACTCGCCTATGCAGAAAATGCCCCGGTAAAGCCGGAAGGCAATGTTTAACCAAAGGCGGAAAAGCGTAAAGATTAATCCGCTAACATTTTGTGATGGATTTTTCGGTGAGGTGTTTGCCAGAGATGCCTGCCCGCCAAAGTACTAGTGGCGCGGCCTGCCCGCCAAAGTACTAGTGGCGCGGCCTGCCCGCCAAAGTACTAGTGGCGCGGCCTGCCCGCCAAAGTACTAGTGGCGCGGCCTGCCCGCCAAAGTATTAGTGGCGTGGCCTGCCCGCCGGTTTGTATGGTAGTGAGCAGATGTTATTACAGCCTCACTTGAAAATATTTTAAAAGTAGTGACCATCCAAGAACAAATTTGACCTAAAGTTAATGGATCTTTGTTAATTTCAGTAATATAAAATTATAAATTGTATTATGCAACAGAAAAAGAAAACTACTAATGTAGAATCTTCATTGATAGTTGAAAATTTCTCAGATGCGGATATTCATATCCGGGAGCTGACTGCAACATTAAAAAATAATATAAATTCAGAAGTACGTTTATCAGCAGTAAGTCAGCTTGGCGAATATGGAAAAAAAGCAACAACAGTTCTTATAGATGCTTTAAATGAAGAGAAAAATGAAGTGGTTTTGTCTGAAATTATAAAGACACTTGGTAACATAGGTGATGAGGTGGGTGTCGGTTATTTCATAGAAAAACTTGAAGGATCTGCTGTTATACGTGCTTCTGTTATATCTGCTTTTGGAATGATAGGTAGCAGTAAATATCTTCCATATTTGCGTAAAGCGCTTGAAGATAAAGATAGAAGAGTACGGATTGAAGCAATTCACGCCATAGCGAGGATTTGCAGCCTTGAGTTGTATGATGACCTGTTAAATATTTCAAGAAATGATACCGATGCTGAGGTTCGTGCTGAATCCGTAGAGGCGCTGGTTAAAATTGCATTATATAATCAAAATCAAAAGATTTTTGTAGAACTTAGAAAAGAATTAATCTTACAAGAAGAAAAAAGCTCTAAAGTTCCTTTCCTACAGATGGTAATTCTTGAAGGGCTGAAAGAATTACAAATATTTTCTGACTATGAAGATGTTATTTCTGACCGCGACAATATTTATCTTGAGAAGCAAGAATTAGAAAAGCAGCTGAAAACAATAAGCGATAAGAAAAATAAAACCAGAGAAATCCCCTCTTATAGAAGAACTAATATATTTTATATAAGTGGATTAATTCTTTTAATTACGGTAATTATAGAAGGGATATTTCTTGTTAAGGAAGCCAATATAAAACAAAAAGAAATACAACTGTCTGATGAAAAAATAAAAGTACTGGAAGCAAAAATTACGTTACAGAATGACCAGGAACAACAAGCAAAAGAAACAACTGCAAAGTACCAGCAGATAAAAGATATGGAAGAAGAAATAAATAAATTTGCCATTAATGCAATTTCTGATAATACTAAGGTTGCAAAAGTTTTTATGAAATGTCATGACGCATTTTTTAATACAAAAATCAAAGATATCGGGCTTGACCTCGCATATAGAAAGAAGAAATATTTTTTTGATTCCGCACAATTAGCGTCCTCCGGCAAAATAAAAGAAGCACAAGAGTTGTATAAGCAGGCGGAGGAATTGAAGTAGAGCTCGCATTTATTTTGTTATGAATTTGAAGAATATTAGTATACACATTGCTGCTTTCATTGACCACACATTATTAAAAGCAGACGCTACTGAAAAGGATATTAGAAAACTTTGTGTTGAAGCAAAAAAATTTAATTTTGCATCCGTATGTGTTAACCCTGTGTATGTTTCACTTGCCGGTAAACTTCTTGTTGATTCATCTGTAAAGGTTTGTACTGTAGTCGGTTTCCCGCTTGGTGCAACAACTTCTACTGTGAAAGCAATTGAGGCAAAAGATGCAATTAAAAGCGGTGCCGATGAAATTGATATGGTTTTAAATATAGGGGCACTGAAAAGTGGTAATTATAAATTAGTATTTGATGATATAAAAGCTGTTCGTAAAATAACCCGTGGTAAAATTTTAAAAGTAATATTAGAAACAGCACTTCTTGAAAAAAAGGAAAAAATAAAAGTATGCCTGTTAGCAAAAAAAGCGGGTGCGGATTTCGTTAAAACATCGACCGGTTTTGCCCAATCAGGTGCGACTGTTAAAGATATTCTGCTGATGCGGGCAACAGTAGGACCGAATATGGGCATTAAAGCATCTGGTGGAATAAGAACTCAGGATGACGCCGTAAAAATGTTAAACGCAGGAGCAACCCGTATAGGGGCGTCTGCTTCAGTAGCGATTGTTTTAGGAAAATGAAAGAGTTGTAGAATCGTGGGGTCATAGAATCGTGGGATAGTGGGATTGTGGGATTGTGGGATTGTGGGATTGTGGGATTGTGGGATTGTGGGATAGTAGGATAGTAGGTAGTATCGCGGGATAAAATAATAAAATATCGCGAAAATAACACAAATATTTGTAATAAATTCGTGAGGTGTTATAAATTCGTGATAATTCGTGTTCCCGAGCGAAGCGAGGGTAGTTATTATGAATGTATCTGAACTTTTACAAACGATGTTAAGAAAAGGGATTTCAGATATTCACTTCAAAGTAGGAAGTTCGCCGGTGGTAAGAATTAATGGAAACCTTGCTGCAACTGGTTTGGAAAACTTTTCTTCAAAACATGTAGAGGAAATTGCTTACGGGCTTTTGAACGAAGAACAGAAAAAAAGGTTTGAAGCGGAAAACGAAATAGATGTATCTTACAGTGTGGATGATGTTTCAAGATTCCGTATAAATATATATCGCCAGCGGGGAACTCTTGCGCTTACATTAAGAGTAATTCCATTACAAGTGAAACCTTTTGAAGAACTTAATTTACCGTCACGCATATTAAAAAAACTTGCTGAAGTTCCTCGTGGTCTTATTTTATTTGCAGGTATAACAGGTGCGGGAAAAACTACGACAATGAATGCGGTTATTGATTATATAAATGAAAAATTTGCATATAAAATTGTTATGATTGAAGACCCTATTGAGTATTTTCACAAGGATAAAAAATCATTTGTATGTCAAAGGGAAGTTGGTGTTGATACAAAATCGTTTGGTAAGGGTTTAAAATATGTGTTAAGACAGGACCCGGATGTTGTTTGTATCGGTGAAATGCGTGATTTTGAGGCGATATCCGCAGGAATTGCTGCTGCTGAAACAGGACATCTTGTTTTGTCAACCATTCACAATATGGATACAGTTCAAACAATAGATAAAATTATTGACGCATTTCCGCCTCACCAACAACATCAAGTAAGGATTTCACTTTCAAATGTATTGAAAGGCATAGTTGCGCAAAGACTAATACCAACAATTAAAGGCGATGTGCGTTTGCCCGCGACTGAAATTCTTATTGGAACGTCACTTATTAGAAAAAATATTGCTGATGCTAAATCTACTGAGATTTATAAGCTTATGGAGCAAGGCGAATATTATGGTATGAATACTTTTGACCAGGATATAATTAATCTTTATAAGGAAAAAAAGATAACACTTGAAGAAGCATTAGAAAACGCAACAAATCCTGATGATTTAATGTTAAAAATTACAGGAATTGAAAAAGAAGAAAAATGATTTTTATCCAGGTTAACCTGGATAAAAATCATACTGAACATAATTGTTCAGTATCACTAATATATAATTATGATTAAAAAATGGGATTTAGTACCATCTCCGTGTGACAGGGATATAAATAGATTTAAACTTTTGCTTTCCTCAACAGATGATAGTCTTGCCGATGTGATAAAATATTTTGGTCAGGATGCAGGCAAACCTTTTACTCCTCTTTCGCAGGAATATAATTTTGCAATTTATATATATAATGTATCTGAAGAAAAGAAAATTGCTACTGAAAAGTTTTTAAAAAGCAAATGTGAAAGTGGAAAAGTTGGAGGAACATCTAAAGGTAAGGATTTGGAAGAAATTTTAGAAAAAATAGCAGGAATAGAAGAACCTGAACTGGAACAACCGGTAATTAAACATGAAGATATTAAAAAAACAGAAAAGGCAGCAGAAAAGGTAGCAGAAAAGGCAGTAGAAAGGGTAACAGAAAAGGCAGTAGAAAAGGCAGCAGAAAAGGTAGTAGAAAAGACAGCAGAAAAGGCAACAGAAAATACTATAGGAAAGATGGCAGAAAAAACTTTTATAGAAAAAGAAGTTAGTAAAGGAGGAGGCTGGAAACCAAAACTGAATTTAAAGTATGTTTTCGATGAATTTATTGTTGGTTCGAATAACCGTTTTGTTCATGCCGCTGCATGGGGTGTTTCACAAAGTCCCGGTAAAACATACAATCCTCTTTTTATCTATGGTGGTGTTGGATTAGGAAAAACGCATATTATGCAAGCAATAGGGAACACTGTTAAAGACAAAAATCCGTCATCGAAAGTGCTTTATATTACAACTGAAAAGTTTACTTCAGAAGTTATTGAAGCGATAAAAACTGGCGGATTGATGGATTTTAGGGAACATTATAGAGAACTTGATGTGCTTCTTATTGATGATATTCAGTTTTTATCAGAAGTGGAGTCCACGCAGGAAGAATTCTTTCACACATTTAATATTCTGCATGAAAATCAGAAACAAATAGTTATGACATCAGATAAACCGCCAAAGAAGCTTGCGGGTATAGAAGACCGGTTGAAATCACGTTTCGAATGGGGGCTTATTGCTGATATAAAACCTCCTGATTTGGAGACTCGGGTTGCAATATTAAAAAGAAAAGGACAACGTGAGAATTTAGAAGTTGATGAAAAAATATTAATTTATATTGCTAGTAAGTTAAAATCAAATGTTAGGGAACTCGAAGGTTTTTTAAAACGACTTAAAGCATATATAGAGATGAGTAATACAACGCTAAATTTGGAATTGGTTAAGGAGTTGATAGGTGATCTTTTGCCTGAAGAAGAAAAAATAGAAAAAATAGAGAAAGTAGAGAAAATAATAGTTTCTTCATCCCCTGCACCCGCAGTTACTCCAGCAGCTGAAGCTAAGCCAGCGCCTGTAGTCGTGCCGGAACCTGTAATCAAGCCAGCACCTGTGGTCACGCCAGAACCTGTAATCAAACCAGCACCTGCAGTCACGCCAGCACCTGTAATCAAACCAGCACCTGCAGTCATGCCAGAAGCTGAACCCACGTTGCCTCCAACAGCGACTGAAGAAAAAGTTGTTAATGAGCCGGTTATTCCGGTTAAAGAAGAGCCTCTGCCGGTTACGCCTGCACCTGTTTATGCTGCTAAAAACGAATATGATTTATTAAAACCAGTAGAAGTAGGTTATTTTTATCCGGAAGGTCATGAAAATGATTTTGAAAAAATGAAAGAATTATTTAAGGAAGTTATAAAGAAACACAAATTGAAATTTCGCCTTAGCGGTGTTTTTGATAAAAGTTATACAACAGATAAAAAAATAAATTATTCACTTTTTGTTCAATTATGTAAAACTAATAATCTGTCTATAATAATTTTACTGGGTCCGCCGCCGGCTACTTCAGTTTCAGAAGATGATTTTACAAATATGATTACGACTATTTGCGAAACGAATAATATTTCAGCAGAAATAATACCTTATTCTGATTTGGCAAAACAATATAAGTATTTAAACGTTACTTTGGATATAACATTGCTTGTACATAAGGATATTTCACGAAACAAACAGGAAAAATAATATAGTTTTTGTTTAAAAAGGCACAAAAACATAATTTGAATATGAAAACAAAACAGAATGTTGGAATAAAATTGAGTTTTTGTATATTAGTATTTTTAATATTGATTATAGTGACTCATATATTTGCAAAAAATATTGAAAGCAATGTGTTGTTAATTTTATTTTGTTTAGTGATTTCAATATTAGGATATAGTTTAATATTTAGACCTGTGAAATTACTTGAAAAAATGTTGAACAATGCTTTAGATGGTGATTACTCCCAAGGTGGAGAACCAGCAGTTTTTAATAAAGTTGGTTATGACCTCAATTCGCTTTTGCACCGTCTGATGATTTCACAAGAATCACTTAATATTCTTTTTGCAGCTTCTAAAACAATCACTTCCCGTACTGAAATAGATGATGTAATTAATATGCTTTTAGATTTAGTGTACGATAAAATGATGATGTCTTTAGCTAGCGTTACTTTTCAGGATAGTGATGGAATTTTGAGAATTAAAGCATCCCGCGGTTTCTCGGAAGATTTCATACAAAATATTCATTTGGCAGCAGGCGAAGGTTTCTGCGGCCGGTCATTTTCAAGTAAGGAAACCATAATAGTTAACGACACTGCAAAGGAAAAAAATCCTGCCACTGAAAAAATTGTTAGCCAGGAAGGTATTGTATCGTTTGTACATATTCCGATAATAGTTAATGATAAATCAATAGGAATTCTCAGTGTTGCTTCAAAAACAAAGAACTTTTTTGATGCAGGAATAGTCAAGACTTTAACAACGCTTACAAACTATTTAGCAATAGCAATAGGAAATTCTAAAATGTATCAGGAGATACAGGAATTTAATAAACGGCTCGAGTTAGAAGTAGAATCCACGACTGAAGAGCTTATGAATACGAATCTCCGTTTGATTTCAAAAGTCAAAGAAATGAAAGCATTGAATGATATAATATTTTCTGCAAATAGTAAATCTGAAATAGAAGAAATATTTTCATCAGTAATTGAAAAAATAAAAATATCTTCAAACACATCAATTGTCGGTTTTATGATTTATAATGATTTGGATACGCTTGTGGGTTATGGAGACCTTAAAGGATTTGACTTGAAAGTTTCAGATAATAACGGAAGTGTGTTGGTTAAAACATTTAAGGAAGTTACTTCTTATGTTTCAAATGAATTATTTGTTGAGACTGCTCCTGATTTACAAAACCTTTATAAGAATTATAAAGTTACAGCTTTAGTCGCGCTCCCGTTATTGGAAAAGAAAGTCATCGGACTTTTTGTGCTTGGCAATAAAATGGTTGGTAAATTTTCGCATGAAGACATAAGATTTTTATCGATAATTGCGTCACAGATAGCAGAACTTATTTGCCGGGCAAAACTTTATGAACAGGTTAACCAGCGTGTTAGTGAGTTGACTACATTAAGGGACATATCCGATACTATAAGAACTGAACCGCAATTAGAAGAAATTATTGAGATAATAGCAGAAAAGACGATGAAAGTCTTAGGTTCTGATTATGCTGTTTGCTGGCTATTAGATGAAACAGGTGAAAAACTTGTGCCTAAATTTCCGCTCGACTATGCGGGTATTCAAAAAATGAATTTGAATATTAAAAGTCCCTCTGTCATTGTGAAAAGTTTTCTGGAAGGTAAAGTGCAATCTTTTGAAAATTTAGAGTTCCAGAATGAGTTGGAAGAATTACAAAAAACTTTTAAAATAAATTCTTATCTTTCCGTCCCGCTTAAGGTTGAGAATAAAAAAATAGGGCTCTTTTGTTTTTGTTCTACGGAACATAACTTTTTTAAGGAAGAAAAAGTGCGTATTGCAGAATTGATAGGGAGTCAGATAGCTGTCATAGTAGAGAATGCTAGAATCCATAGTCAGCTTAAAGAATTTAATATAAAACTTGAACGGTTAAATAAAGTTAAAGATGATTTCGTGGCGATGGTTTCTCATGAGTTGAGAACACCGCTTACTGCAATAAAAGGTTTTGTTCATGTTGTTTGTGACGGCGAAGCTGGTCCTGTAAATGAACAGCAGAAAAAATTTCTCGGTATTGCAAAGCAGTCAATAGACCATCTTAATATACTAATTTCAGATTTACTTGATTTATCGAAAATAGAGAGCGGACTTATTACTTTAAAATTGGAAAGAGTTAATTTGTCGGATATAGCAAAGAAATCAGTTATAACTAATACCAGTCTGGTTCAATCTAAAGGAATTGATTTAAAAGTTGATATTGATAATGACTTGCCTGAAATTGATGCTGATCACTTGCGGTTGCTTCAAGTTTATAATAATCTTATTTCAAATGCTATAAAATTTAGCAATATTAATGGAAAAATAAATGTTGTTGTAAAGGATAAAGGTGATTATATTATTTCCTCTGTATCTGATAGGGGTATTGGAATTCCTAAAGAAGAACATCAAAAAATATTTGATAAATTTTACCAGGTTGATTCATCTCCTACTCGCGCTGCTTCCGGAACCGGTCTTGGTTTATTTATTGTTAAAACAGTTATAGAACTTCATGGCGGTAAGATTTGGATTGATTCGGATCTCGGCCAGGGTTCAACTTTTTCTTTTTTGCTACCGAAACAAAAAAAGTTATCAAGGAGGAAGCATGTACAAAATATTAGTGGTGGATGACGACATCATTACTTTACAACTTTTGGAATTTTTATTAACTAAACATGGTTACAGTGTTACTCTCTGTGATCGCGGTAGCGATGGTATTAAAAAAGCATTAGAGATAAAACCAAATGTAATTCTTCTTGATGTTATGATGCCGGAAATGAATGGTATAGAAGTTTGTAAAAATCTTAAAGCAAATCCTGAAACAAAGAATATCCCAATTTTATTTTTATCGGCACTTGGACAGGACATGGAAGTCATGCGGGGACTTATGGCTGGTTCCGATGGTTACATTTTAAAACCGTTCGAACCGGCAGATTTGCTTAAACAAATACAAAGATTAGCAGAAAAAACACTTGGAAATTGAGAAAATTAAAATATATAAAGGGGGAAAAATGACAGTTCAGGAACTTGAAAAGAAGGCAAAAATTGTAAGAGCTGACATTATCAGGATGTTAGCTGAAGCAAAAAGCGGTCATCCGGGCGGGTCGCTTTCGGCGACAGATTTAATGGTAGGATTGTATTTTGAAAAATTGAAACATAACCCGAAAAATCCGGAATGGAAAGACCGTGATAGAGTTATTTTTTCAAAAGGGCACGCCTGCCCGCTTTTGTATGCATGTCTTGCGGAAACGGGTTATTTCCCGACTGATGAGCTGATGACATTAAGAAAATTAGGTACTAGGTTGCAGGGACATCCCGGTAAAAACAAAGGACTTCCTGGAATAGAAATTTCAACCGGTTCTCTTGGACAAGGACTGTCAGCGGGTGTCGGGATGGCTTTGGGTTTTAAACTTGACAAAAAGTCAAACAGGGTTTATGTTTTAATGGGTGACGGTGAATTGCAAGAGGGTTCAAATTGGGAAGGAGTTATGTCTGCGGCACATTATAAACTTGATAATCTTTGTGGGATTGTTGATTCCAATAAACTTCAGATAGACGGTGCGGTAAAAGATGTTATGAATATTGCACCTCTTCCGGATAAATGGCTTGCGTTCGGCTGGAATGTTATTGAAATTGACGGGCATAATATGTCAGAAGTAATTGCCGCATATGATAAGGCATCTTTAACAAAAGAAAAACCTTCTGTAATTATTGCAAATACAGTAAAAGGTAAAGGTGTTTCGTTTATGGAAAATCAGGCTGGCTGGCATGGTAAGACACCTAACAAAGAACAAGCAGCGATGGCTTTGAAAGAGTTGGGAGTTATATAAAATTATTTCTTTGTATAATAGCAGATTTTGGTGATTGGAGGATTTATTTATGGTTGAAATGAAAGCGACAAGATTCGGTTATGGAGAGGGACTTGTGATTTTAGGTGAACAAAATCCTAATATCGTGGTAATAGGAATGGATATAACATCCTCAACGACAGCTAATATGTTTAAAGAAAAATTTCCCGATAGATTTTTTTCATTAGGTATTGCGGAACAGAATGGTATGAGTGTTGCAGCAGGACTTTCAATGGTAGGAAAAATTCCGTTTGTTTGTACATATGGTGTTTTTGCTGCCGGAAGATGCTGGGACCAGATAAGAACAACAATTTGTTATAATGAGTGTAATGTTAAAATTGGCGGCGGACATGGCGGGATTTCAGTCGGACCTGACGGTGCAACACATCAGGCATTAGAAGAAATAGCAATAATGAGAGTGTTGCCTAATATGACCGTAATTGTTCCATGTGACGCGATAGAAACAAGAAAAGCAACGATAGCATCAGTGAAGGATATAAAAGGTCCTGTGTATATCAGATTTGGCAGGGAACCTATCCCGGTGATCACTGATGACAAAACACCATTTATTATAGGTAAAGCTAATGTTATCCAGAAAGGCAAACATGTTACAATCATTGCTTGTGGAGCGATGGTTTATGAGTCACTTAAAGCAGCGGAAAAACTTGACAAAGATAATATTTCCGCAGAAATCATAAATCTTCATACGATTAAACCAATTGATGCAGAAACAATAATTAAATCTGCAAAAAAGACAGGAGCAGTTGTTACAGTTGAAGAACATCAAATTACAGCCGGTATGGGTGGTGCGGTGGCTGAGGTTCTTTCTGAAAATTGTCCGGTTGCAATGAAAAGAGTCGGTGTGCTTGATAAATTCGGTGAGTCAGGTGAGCCGGGCGAACTCATGAAAGCATTTAATTGTACATCAGAAGATGTTTATAAAGCAGCAAAGAAAGTAATTAAGATGAAGAAATCCTAACCTGAATGTAGTGGCTTGCCCTCGGCAAGCCATCATTTATTAAGTAAGTTTGAAAGATGTTAGCAGAGCAAGCCTGCCTGACGGCAGTCAGGCTCTGCCACTACAATTTTTATGTAGTTGCCAACCTTGGTTGGCATAGGTGCTTTTATTATTGTGAAAGTTATTTTGATTGTTTTAGATTCTGCCGGTATAGGTTTTTTACCTGATGCAGCAGCATATAATGATGAGGGGACAAATACTCTGGGTAATATAGCAAAATCTATAAAAGATTTTAACCTACCTAACTTAGCAAAATTAGGTTTATATAATTTACTACCTGACTATGAACTCCCAACTATTAACTCTGAACTAACCGGCAGTTACGGCAAAATGTCCGAGGCATCAAATGGTAAAGATACCTCGATTGGGCATTGGGAAATAACCGGCATAATCACAAAAAAGCCGCTTCCTACTTATCCAAAAGGTTTTCCGGAAGATTTCATAAAAAAATATGAAAAGGCGATTGGGACTAAAACAATAGGCAATTATGCTGCTTCAGGAACTGAAATAATAAAACAACTTGGGGCTGAACACTGCAAAACCGGGTATCCAATAGTTTATACTTCTGCAGACAGTGTTTTTCAGGTCGCTGCCCATGAAGATATAAAGATTTTTGGATTAAAGCGGCTTTATGAAATCTGCGAAATTGCGAGAAAAATGCTAAATGTCGGAAGGGTGATTGCAAGACCGTTTGTAGGAACTCCCGGAAATTTTGAAAGAACATCAAATCGTCACGATTATTCTATAGATCCGCCCGAACCGACATTACTTGATAAGTTAAAAAGTTCAGATATAAAAGTTATCGCAATAGGGAAAATTAAAGATATATTCAATAATAAAGGTATCACCGAATCCATACATACCAAAAACAATAAAGATGGCATGGACGAGACATTAAAAATCGTTCACGAGTTCATTGGTTCACATGTTCACGCATCAACGAATCAACAAATGAACATATCAACACGTGAACGCTGTTTAGGAGTTAACCCATCAACACATGAACATATCAACATGTCAACACGTGAACGCAGTTTGGATCGCTGTTTGGTGTTCACTAATTTAGTTGATTTTGATATGCTTTGGGGACATCGTAGAGATGTTAATTCATATTATAACGGCTTGAAAGAGTTTGACGAATTTTTACCAAAAATTTATGATGCAATGGCAGATGAAGATATTTTATTTATTACTGCAGACCATGGCTGTGACCCGACTTATACAAAACATACTGACCATACAAGAGAATATGTTCCGTTGCTGGTTTATAGTAAGAGACTAAAAAAAAGCGTTAATCTTGGTGTAAGAAAAACATTTTCAGATTTAGGCCAGACAATAGCAGATATTTTTAATATAGAAAAATTACATAATGGTGAAAGTTTTAAAAAGGATTTAGTGTACACTAATGAGCACGAATAAACAGAAAATCGCGAATATCACACGAATATTAGTGATGAATTCGTGAGGAATTATGAAATTCGTGATAATTCGTGTTTCTGAGCGAAGCGAAGATATGGATACAGTAATTTTAATTGCCGGGTTTGTTGTTGCACTTGCCTTGTTTTTTGATTTCACTAATGGTTTTAATGACTCGGGAAATATGGTTGCTACTGTTATTTCTTCTAATGCGCTTACACCTGAGGTAGCTCTGACATTAGCTGCGATTTCGGAATTTATTGGCGCCTACTTTTTAGGGACTGCTGTTGCAGAAACAATTGTTAAAGGCATAGTCGATCCGCGACTTCTGCAGACAGGTCCTTCCGGTGTAATAGTTATTATTTCCGCTTTAATCGGTGCGATTTTATGGAATCTTAGTACTTGGTATTTTGGTATTCCATCATCTTCCTCTCATGCTTTAATCGGAGGTCTTATCGGGGCTTTTCTTTTTGGTTGGGGTCCTAAAGTAATTAACTGGATTAAGGTATGGCATATAGTTTTGATTATGATTTTGTCACCTTTTGCAGGACTAATTATAACATATATTTTCACAAGGTTTACTTTGGTTTTCTCGCAATGGTCATCTCCAAAAGCAAATAGGGTTTTCCAAAAACTGCAAATTGTTTCGTGCATTACCCAGGCGCTTGCACACGGTACAAATGACGCTCAGAAAACAATGGGTGTTATTACATTTGCACTTGTTATTTTAGGATTACATAACATTTCAGGAAGTCAACTGATGTTAGTACCCCACTGGGTTGTTATTTCCTGTGCCTTGACAATTTCTCTAGGAATGGGGGTCGGTGGTTGGCGAATCATTAAAACATTAGGCAATAAACTTTACAAAATAAGACCGATACACGGATTTGCTTCACAAACTGCCTCAACTTTAATAATCTATTTTACTGCACTTTTTGGATACCCGATTTCCACTACTCAAGTTGTTTCATCATCCATAATGGGTGCCGGCAGTGCTTTCCGGCCTAAAATGGTTAGATGGCAGGTTGCTCAGGATATGATGGTTGCGTGGTTGATTACCATTCCTGCAAGTGGAATTATGGCAGGTTTAATTTTTTATATTTTGAATAAAACATTAATTTAAAAGGAGGATTTGAAGTTATGTGGCCATTTCCCAAGAAAAGAGATTTTTTTAAAATGCTTTCAGAGCAGATGTCAAAGATTGAAGAAGGCATAAAAACATTGCAGGATTTTGTTTATGATCCTACGCCGGAAAAGGGTAGAAGGGTAAGTGATATGGAGGAAGAAGCTGATGAAATAAGAAGAGTACTTGTTGATGAATTAAACCAATCATTTGTTACACCAATTGACAGGGAAGATATATTTGCGCTTTCCAGGTCTGTTGATGATATCCTGGATTATGCCAAATCAACTGTTGAAGAGATGACACTTTTTGAAGTTGGTACTGATGAATTTCTTAAAAAAATGGTAGATGCGCTTTATGATGCGACTAGAGATATTTCTTACGCACTAAAAGAAATGAAAGAGCATCCCAAGGTTTGTGCTGAACATATTGTAAGAGCGAGAAAAGCTGAAAATTTTATTGAACATAAATATAGAGAAGGACTTGCTAAACTTTTCAAGCAATCGGATGTAGTAAAAATTCTTAAAATGAGAGAAATTTACAGACATCTTTCCAATGCAGCCGACAGAGCAGCCGAATCAGCAGATATTATAGGTGACATTTTAGTAAAAACAACATAATTTAACAAATATATTAAAAGTTGTAGTTGCAACACCTTATAGTCCTGATGTTTTGTAGTTGCTTGCCCTTGGCAAGCAGATATTATTAGGAATAAGTTTTTGTTGGACATAATGCACGCCAAGAGCGTGCAACTACAATAAAACATAAAGAAAGGTTTTGGCTAGGTATAATATGGGTCTTCTTGAAAATCTTGAAGAATCAAAAAAGTTTATTGAAAATAAAACGGATATAAATCCGGAAATCGGACTGATTTTAGGTTCCGGGTTGTCGTCTGTTGCAGATACTGTTCTAAATAGTATGAAAATCCCATTTTCCGAAATCCCGCACTTTGCCAAATCAACTGTTGAAGGACATAAAGGCGAAGTTGTTCTAGGAAAACTTTCCGGTAAAAAAATAATAATTATGGCAGGTCGCCTGCATTTTTATGAGGGGCACACGCTTAAAGATGTAACATACCCGGTTCGGTTAATGAAATATATGGGTGTGCAAAAACTAATAATTACATCTGCTGTAGGAGCGGTTAATAAAAAATTCAGACCCGGTGATATAATGCTGATAACGGACCATATAAATTTTATGGGTGGCAATCCGCTTGTTGGTCAGGAAGGAGTGTTACAAGGAAGTCGTTTTCCTGATATGTCAGAAATCTATAGAAATGAGCTGATGAAAAAATCAGAAATATCAGCAAAAAAATTGGGAATTAAAATCCAAAAAGGTGTTTACCTTGCGGTTACAGGACCTTCGTATGAAACACCTGCAGAGATAAGTATGACGCGAGTTTTGGGAGCTGATGTTGTCGGTATGTCTACAGTTCCTGAAGCGATTGTTGCTAATCATTGTGGTATAAAGGTTCTCGGTATTTCATACATTTCAAATATGGCAGCCGGTATTTCAAAACAACCGTTAAACCACATGGAAGTAATTGAAGTCGGAAAGCGAACAGAAAAAAAACTGTGCAATTACTTAAAAGAAATAGTAAAAACAATTTAACTAAACTATTGTAAAAAATTCAGTTATTTATTGAGACATATTTACTAAAATGATATATAGGAGTGTATGTTATGGCATTAGATTTGAGCAGTTTACGAAGGGCAGTCAATTCATTAGAACGTGCTGCTAAAGTTGCTTCTGCTATTATTAAAGGACCAGTTAATACAGATCAGGAAGAAGTTATCCGTGCTGGAGTAATACAGAATTTTGAGTTTACATTTGAACTATGCTGGAAATTTATAAAACGCTGGCTTGAATTAAATGTTGCTGGTGCAAATGTAGATGGAATTACGCGAAAAGAACTATTTAGGATGGCAGCTGAAAGTCAGCTTATTGATAATGTTGAATCATGGATTGTTTATAATATATCCCGTAATGAAACGGCACACACATATAATGAAACAAAGGCGGAAGATGTATATGAATCTGCGGTCAAATTTGTTAAAGATTCAAAGGCACTATTGAAAGTATTAGAAACAAAAAATGATTAGTGTTTCTCCACTCCATTTAAAAATTATAAAAGAGATATTGCATAAATATGTTCCTAATTGTGAAGTTCGTGTATTTGGTTCTCGCATAACAGATACAGTAAAGAATTATTCCGACCTTGATATCGTAATAGTAAGTGAAAATAAATTATCTAAGAAAAATTTATATTCTCTCAAGGAAGCCTTTGAAGAATCTGATTTACCATTCCGTGTGGATGTGCTTGATTGGAATAACATCTCACCTGAATTCAGAGAAGTGATAAGTAAAAAATATGAGGTTTTGCAGAAGAGTAATAACCAGAAATTATGAAACAGTGGAAAATTAAGGAATTTGATGATTTATTGATAGAAGACCTTTCACAAAAAACAGGTTACTCTAAAATATTTGTTTCTTTACTTTTTCAAAAAGGAATAAAAACCCCGGGTAATTTAAAAAAGTATATCCATCCAAAAATTTCTGATTTATATAATCCATTTTTATTTAACAATATGGAAAAAGCAGTTAACAGAATCAGAAAAGCGATATTAAAGTCCGAGAAGATTCTTATTTATGGCGATAGGGATGTAGATGGAGTTACTTCGGTAAGTATTGTTTTTTTATTTTTGAAAGAATTAGATGCAAATGTGATATGGTATATCCCGCTGGACGAAGGGTATGGACTTAGCAAAAAGTTGATTGAAAAATATCATAACGAAAATGTAAAATTGATAATAACAGTTGACTGCGGGATAACGGCTGTTGAAGAAGTTGAATTTGCAAATTCACTGGGTATAGATGTTATAATTACCGACCATCATGAAGCAGCTGCCAAACCACCAGAAGCAATTGCCATAATTGATCCAAAATGTCCGGAAGAAAAGTATCCTTTTAAGGAACTTGCCGGTTGCGGGGTCGCGTTCAAATTTTGCCAGGCACTCTCTTTTTCTTACTCAAAATATTACAATAAAGACATAGTTGTTTTTGATGTTGAAACAACAGGACTTTCATCTTTAACAGATGAAATAGTTGAAATCGGTGCCGTAAAAATAAGAAATTTTATTCAGACAGGAAATTTTTCAACACTTGTGAAACCCAAATCACAAATTCCTGAAAATGTAACTGCTATTCATGGCATATCTAATGAAGATTGTGAAAATGCACCGGCTATTTATGAAGTCTTAGGGAAATTTATGGATTTCACAGGTGATTCAATTCTCGTAGCTCACAATTCCGATTTTGACATGTCATTTTTATATTCTGCATCAGAAAAAACAGGAAAGAAAATATGCAATCAGGTTATGGATACACTTGCTATGGCTCGAATGCTTTTCCCGGCTAAATCGTACAAACTCGGGATGTTGGCAAATGATTTAAATATTGAAGTTGAAAAATGCCATAGAGCATCCAACGATGCTGTCATTACTTCAAAAATATTTGAACAGCTTGTTATGATGCAGGAAGAAAAGCAAAATAAGTTTATAGATAAATATCTTTACTTCGTTGCATTAGGTACTATTGCAGATATAGTTCCGCTTGTTTCCGAGAACAGAATTTTTGTAAAATACGGTCTCCCGTTACTTTATAATTCTGATAGACCTGGTATAAAAGCAATGCTGGATGCTTTACTGATTGATAAAAACGCATTTACTGCCAATAAGTTATCATGGTCGGTCATCCCGATTCTCAATTCTGCCGGTCGCTACGGTAAAGCCGATTTATCTATAGAATTACTAACAACAAATGATAAAAACAGAGCTGAAAAATTATTTGACGAAATACTTATTCTTAACGGAGACCGTAAAGCTCTTCAGAAAATCAATATAAAAAGTTTTATTGATGCAACCATTCAACAGAATGATATGGACAACGATAAAATCTTAGTGACAGTTGTTGAGGGATTAAAGCGCGGGGTTACCGGAATTGCCGCTAATCAAATATTGAGAGAGTTTAACAGGCCTGTTATTCTTTTCATTCTTGAAGGAGATGAAGCTGTGGGGTCAGCGCGAAGTATTAACGATTTTAATATCGTATCCATAATAGAGAAATGTAAGGATATAGTTGTAAAATATGGCGGTCATAAAGCGGCAGCCGGATTAACAGTTATGAAGAGTAATTTGGATAATTTTGTTAAACGGATAAAATTTATTGCTAAGGATTTAATTACAGAAAAAATGCTTGTATCACAGCTTTCGATAGATACTGTTATTTCCGCTTCTGATGTTTCACTTGAATTAGTAAAAGAAATAGGACTTTTAGAACCTTGCGGATGTGGGAACGAATATGCTATTTTTGCGCTTAATGATGTTGTGTTAAGTGATTTTACGCCTGTTGGTGTTGATGGTGCACATCTGCGGGTATGTCTTAAAAATGGAAAAGTAGTTATAAATGGTATAGGTTGGCAGTTAGGCCGCCGGGCTGTTGATTTAAGAAAAGGGCAAAAAATTGACCTTGCATTTAATCTTGAGCTAAATGTATGGCAATCGAAAGAATCTGCACAACTTAAAATTTTAGATATAAAATCATCAGACAGCCTTTTTTAAGTACGCAGAAACAACAGAGATTTCGCAAAAGCCGCAGAGAAAGACTTTTCTTTTTGCGTAATCTGCTAATATTTTGTGTTTTCTGCGGTCTCTGCGGAGTGCTGAGCGAAGCGAGGGCTAATTTATGAGAATGTATGATTTGATTTATAAAAAAAGAAATGGTCTAAAACTTTCAAAAGAAGAGATTTCTTTTATAGTTCAGGGTTTTAGTAAAGGCGAAATCCCTGATTATCAAATGACGGCATTTCTAATGGTAGTTTATTTCCGTGGCATGGTTTCTGAAGAAATTACTGATTTGACGATAGCGATGGTAGATTCAGGCGAAAGGATGGATTTATCGGCTATACATGGTTTCAAAGTGGACAAACATTCAACCGGCGGTGTCGGTGACACAACCACGCTTGTTCTTGCCCCGCTTGTTGCCGCGTGTGGTGGCAAAGTTGCCAAAATGACAGGTCGCGGATTGGGGCATACCGGCGGAACAATTGACAAGCTTGAGTCAATTTCCGGTTTTGATACTGAACTGACAAAAAAAATATTTATAGAAAATGTTAACGAAATAGGGGTTGCACTGACCGGTCAGACCGAACAGCTTTCACCTGCGGATAAAAAGATTTATGCTTTAAGAGATGTTACGGCAACTGTAGATTCAATTCCGCTTATTGCGGCAAGTATTATGTCGAAAAAACTCGCCGCCGGTTCTGACGGGATTGTTCTTGATGTAAAAGTGGGTAGCGGTGCATTTATGAAAAACTATGAAGATGCTCTTAAACTTGCACAGACAATGATTAATATAGGTGAAGGTGCCGGTAAAAAAGTGGTTTCTCTTATTACAAGCATGGAAGAGCCGCTGGGTTTTGCAATTGGTAATTCGATTGAAGTAAAGGAAGCAATTGATACATTAAAAGGTGCAGGTCCTAAGGATTTAACCGATTTATGTATTGAACTGGGAAGCAATATGCTTTTAATTTCAGGGATTGTAAAAACTATTGCTGATGGAAAGAAGAGGTTAAGAGAGGCAATTGCAAATAAAAGCGGCATAAAAAAACTTAAAGAACTAATTGAATCACAAGATGGCAATTCTGCTATAGTCGACGTTCCTTCACTTCTTCTTCAGTGTAAAGAATTAGTCGAAGTCAAATCAGAAAAATCGGGGTATATAGAGAAAATAAACGCTCTTGAAGTAGGTGTAGCATCTCAGATTTTAGGAGCAGGCAGAAAAACTAAAGATGATAAAATTGATTTATCTGCCGGTATTTATCTTAAGAAAAAAGTTTCAGATAAAGTAAAAAAAGGTGAACCTCTTGCTGTTTTTCATACAGATGGCGATGAAAGGAAAATTAACGAAGCAAAAGAAAAGTTCTTAAATGCATATAAAATCGGGAACAAAAAAACGAAGTCGCCTAAATTATTTTACGCAAGAGTAACAAAAAATAAAGTAGAGACAATTAAAAGATTGAAAGATTAAAAGATTTTAAAATTTTAATCTCCCTAATCGGTTTTATTGTAGCGGTCGCATTACTATGCGACGGGTTTAATGTAGTCGCAAAGCTTACTTTGCGTTTGTAGTTGCAGACCCTTGGTCTGCCCAATTAAGTAAAGGAGAAAACAATGGACAATGTAAAGATTGGTATTATTGGCGGTAGCGGGGTTTATGAGATTGAAGGGATAAAACTGTTGAAAGAGTTAAAAGTAAAGACGCCGTTTGGAGAGCCGTCGGACGTGCTAAGGATAGGGGAACTGGATGGTATAAAAGTTGCATTTCTTCCCCGTCATGCAGTTGGTCATAGAATTATGCCGTCAGAACTTAACTCAAGGGCGAATATTTATGCTTTTAAAAAAATTGGTGTAGAAAAAATAGTTTCAATATCTGCTTGCGGTTCGCTGAAAGACGAGATTAGACCAAGAGACTTTGTAATTCCTGACCAGGTTTATGATAGAACCAAAATGAGACCTTCGACATTTTTTGGTGACGGGATTGTTGCTCACATAGGTTTTGCCGAGCCCTATTGCCCCGAATTAAGAAAGATTTTAATTGAAACATCAAAGTCTTTAAACATTCCGACCCATGATAGTGGGACATATGTTTGTATAGAGGGACCTCAATTTTCCACAAAAGCAGAATCAAAGGTTTACCGTTCACTTGGTTTTTCAATTATAGGTATGACCACCCTGCCTGAAGCAAAACTTGCGCGTGAAGCGGAAATATGTTTTGCTACTATCGGGCTTGCTACCGATTATGATGTTTGGAAAGAAGGCGAAGAAGTTTCTGTAGAAAAAGTTATTGAGAATTTAAACATTTTAACATCAAATGCAAAAAAACTTGTGAAAAATGTTATTGTCAAATTAAATTACGAAAGAAGATGTCTTTGCCAGGATGCATTGAAGTATGCAGTTATGACATCCCCTAAAATGATAAATGTTAAAACTAAGAAAAAGTTAGAACTTTTAATTGGAAAATATATAAAGTAAATGAACAATAGAGACGTCCGATGTCCGTGGTCCTTAGTCCGAAGTCAAAACCCTAACGCCTAAGTACTAACTACTGAGATTTAAAATTGATAGTAGCCGCAGAGCAAAGAGACTGTGTCATAATTGTAAAGAAGCCTGTCATTCCCGTGAACAGACTGTGTCACAATGTCATTGCGAGCGTTAGCGAAGCAATCTCATAAAATGTAATCCGTCGGTGATGAGATTGCCACGAGCCAATAAATTGGCTCTCGCAATGACAAACCGTGGATTATGACACAGTTTGAAAGCTCTGCTATTCAAAAAGGAGAAAATGAATAAATATTCTAGAATTTTATTAGGTTTTATTTTAACTGTTTCTTTTTGTGTTCCTGTTTTTGCATTAAATGAAGTTTATGTAACAAGTATTGATAAGACTCCTGGTGAAAGTAGCGGTATAAAATCAGATTTGACAGCAATTACACTAAATAACAAAATAAAAATTAAAGAAATACAGATTGTCAAATCCGGTGAAAAAACTACACTAAAATATCCTGTATATATTTCTAAAAATGGTAAAAAATACCCGCAGGTTGAATTACTGACAAAGCAGGTAAATGACGAAATAACAAGAGCAATTACAACAGGTGAACCTTCCATAAAACCGGTTCAACCGATGACATTTAAAATAGCGGAATTCATTCCTTTTAAAAATAGTAAATCTTCCCGTAAAGCGAACGTTTCGGTTGATTTTAATGAATCAGTTAGAATTTCCTGCGGGGTAATGGATAGTAATAAAGGACCCTGGATTTCCTGGCCTTCAAGAAAATCAGAAGATAGCGGGATTTGGATAAAACAGGTTTTGGTGACAGACAAGAAAATGCGGGAAGTTATTGAGAAAGCGATTATTAACAAATACAAGTCTTTAATGAGTGAAACTTCAGAAGAAGAATAATATTTCGTTGACTTTTAATAAAAAATATGCTTCAATAAAATGGGACTGAAAGCAGTAAAATTACGGTTTAATAGGTGGCTTGATAAATGGGCGATGACAGTAAAAGAAATTTTAGAAAAAATGTAAGAAATGAAGCAGAATTTTTTATTGATATTTACGCTGACGACCATACTACTTTCATTGGTCCCGGAAAAATAATTGATATTTCACTTGAAGGTATGTCTATGGAATCGGAAGCAGATATTCCGATGAATAATGAAATAGTTATTAATTTTTTGTTAGATAAAGAATATTTTTCTGTTCCTGCCGAAATTGTCAGAGCAGACAAAAGGGTAACGGTCAATTCATATGGTGTAAAATTCACTGACTTATCTCGATATTTGAAAGACAAACTTCAGCAATATATGCTTCAACAGTATGTTCAGCAACTGGTTGCTCCTGGAGCAAAGAAATCAGAAGAGAGAAGAAAAAAAATGCGTAATAAATTTAATATACCCGTTGGATTTTACGCAGCATCTGATAACGTTTTTAAGGGTACCGGAGAAGGACTTGACCTTAGTTCTAAAGGAGTAGCAATAAAAACTGATATATTTATTTTCGTTCAAACCAAGGTAACGGTCCATTTTATCTTGAAAAAGGATTCTTTTGTTTTTCCCGGTGAAGTGGTTGGAATGAATACAGAAAAAGAAGAACGAATTTATCGAATAAAGTTTGAAGATGCACCATTAGATAAAGTTGAATATATCCAGGAACATATATCGGAAATATCCAGCATAGCGGTCATGTATTAGAGATGCACGCGAATATACGCGAATGATTTGTCCAGTTTTAACTGGATTGGATTAGCGAGTATTTGCGTTTCTGAACGATAGTGAAGGTATCTATGAATATTAAAAAAATTGAAAAGTTAAAAAAAGAAGGCCGGTATAAAGAAGCATTGGTTGAATATTTGGAATATACAACGCAAAATCCTGATGATATTGCAGGTTGGAAAGAAGCAGGGTTGTGTTTGCTGAAATTAGAGAACTATGAAAAAGCGATTAAATATTATGACACGGCATCTGAAATAGATCCGTCTGATATTGAAATACTGTTCAATAAAGGTGTTTGTTACGAAATGTTGCGGGCTTATAGAAATGCCATTGAATGTTATGAAAAAGTAATAAAGATTGATCCTAAGAACAGTAATTCATGGAATAACAAGGCAGTATGTTTGGCGATGTTACAAGAACATGAAGAAGCTGTGAAATGTTATGAAAAAGTCCTGGGATATGAGCCTAAAAATTATCTTGCTTGGTTCAATAAAGGTTGTTCTTTATACCGGCTTCAGCAATATTCTGAAGCAATTTCCTGTTATGATAAAGCGATAGAAATAGAACCCAAAGATAAAAGAATCTGGTATAACAAAGGTTTGACTTTAAATGCTTTGGGAAAATATGCAAAAGCGATTGAATCTTTCGATAAGGTCTTGCAATTGTTTCCGCAAGATTATCAGGCTTTTTTCAGGAAAGGCAAGTCATTAATGGATTTAAAACATTATGAACATGCAATATCCTGTTTCGATGAAGCGTTGCGTATTGTGCCGGATAATTCCAATGTATTATTTAATAAAGGCAAAGCTTATGCAGCCCTGAAAAAATATGACGAAGCGGTATCCTGTTATGATAAAGCCTTGCTGGTTACTCCGGATAATTACAAGATATTGTATGAAAAAGGAGTTGTTCTTGTTCAGCTTAAAAAATATCAGGAGGCAATAAAATATTTTGACGGCGCTTTACAAAATTCTTTTAATCAGGATGTTTCTAGCTGGCTGGAAAAAATACATTGTCTTGTTATTATGGGTAAATATGAAGAAGCTTTAAAGAATTGCGATAATGCTTTAAAAATTAAGATAGACGAATCGAAAATATATTATGAAAAGGCAAAAATATTAGAAGTACTAAAAGAATACGAAAAGGCGGTTTTGTGTTATGACATATATCTTAAAAGTAACCCGTCAGATATTGATACAAAACTTAAAAAAGCATTTTGTTTGCAATCAATTAAACATTATGAGGAAGCAGTTGAAATTTACAATTCTGTTGTAGAATTAAATTCAGCTCCGGTTAATCCGGATGATATAGCTAAAATGGCATTCTATGTAAAATGGATATCTCAAAAAGCTATATGTTTTAATAACACAGGACAATATGATGAAGCGCTGAAATCTATTAACACCGTAATTGATATATTATTGCAGACTGATATTATTAATGATCCTCAAATATGGACAATAAAAGGAAATGCCTTGTGGGGAATTGGTAAGCATCAGGAATCTTTAAAATGTTTTAATTTAGCTTTATCGCTGGACAATAATAATATTGAAGCACAGTATCAAAAGGCATGTTGTTTAATAGCTATAGATGAAATAGATGCTGCAATAAAATGTCTGGATTTGATAATTAGTATTGATAAAGATAGCGTCGATGCGATTAAAAAGAAAGAATACTGTTTACAACTAATTACACAAAAAAACAATAGCAATAAGGAGGTTTGATTATGGCTCAAGAGCTAATTCGTAACAGATACCTTTTGCTAAAAGAAATCGGTTCCAGCAAATCTGCTGCTGTTTTTAAAGCGTGGGATTATAATTTAGAAAAAATGGTGGCAGTAAAGAAAATACATCAGCAGTTGACAGTTGATGATACAATAGCAGAAACTCTTCGTCAAGGAACAATCAGGTCTTCCAAACTGCAGCATAAAAATATAGTAGCAGTATACGATTTTTTCAAAAGTGCAGATAATATATGTTATATTATCAAAGAATATGTAAAAGGTAAAAATTTATCCGAATTATTAGTAAAGTGTAATGAGGCAAAAATACCGTTTCAAACTGAAATAGCATTAAAAATTATTAGTGAAATCAGCCAGGCGCTTTGTTATGCCCACGAGTTGAGAGATAAAACAACTGGTTTGCAAGTAGAGACTTTGCATCTAAATGTATCGCCGGGTAATATTCTGATTAGTACAGACGCGGCGATAAAATTAGCAGATTTTAGAATTGTTAGATCCGTTTCTTCAAAATCCGTGGAAGTACAGGATGCTAATAATGAATTTTCGGAAAATTATTTTTATATGTCTCCGGAACAAATTGAAGGAAAAAATGTGGACCACAGGTCAGATTTGTTTTCGTTAGGCATTGTGTTCTATGAGATTTTAACCGGCAATCAGCCGTTTGAAGGTGGAAATAAACAGGAAGTTATAGAAAAAATAACTAAAAGCGAACCGGATTTTTCTAAAATACCTACTGAATTGCAATTGCTTATCAGGAAAATGCTGGATAAAAACATACAAAAAAGATTTCAATCAGCCAGGGAACTTTTATCATCTCTTGCAACACTTACCGCAGGTCTTAGATTTGGCAAAAGACAGGAAGATATCTTGAAATTTATCGTTAAGCTTTTTCCAGATTTCCAAACTATGGAAGAAGCAGAAAAAGAAATCAATCAAAAGATTATATCAAAAGTCGGCATTAGTGAAGAATTTGAGATGGGTGAAGTACCAACCCCTGTAACATCTTATAAAGAAGTTGAGTACAGAGGAGTTGAAAAGAAAGCTCCTGTCGTTAATAAAGTTGTTGATAAAGGCGTTGATAAGGTTGTTGATAAAGTAGCAGTCGGCAAAGTTGCCGATAAAGTTGCT
The DNA here is from genome assembly GCA_028718185.1 of Elusimicrobiota bacterium. Taxonomy (NCBI): domain Bacteria; kingdom Pseudomonadati; phylum Elusimicrobiota; species Elusimicrobiota bacterium. Next base: position 855,616 of record JAQUMH010000001.1, on the reverse strand, counting down.
GAAAAAGACGTAAAAGAAAAAAAAGAAGAAATAAAAAAGAAACCTGTTGTTGTTGAAGTAAAGGAAATACATCCTAAACCAAAGAAAAGCATGCGGTGGCTCGGTGTTACAAGCATAATAATACTGGTAGGAATAATATTATTTGAAGTATTTTTGGACATTCATAAAAGCATAACGCCGTTGGGCGCCTATATTAAACATTCATTATTTACTTCGGATGTATACATAGACACTATTCCTACAGGTGCTAAAATTAGGTTAATTGATTCTCATGAAAATGATATAATTGTATCCGGGAAATATAATAATATAGCGCCCGTAGAGATACCTAATTTATCAAACGGTGACTACGCGTTAATTATATCCAAAGAAGGATTTAAGGAAACATCATATAAGATTAAAATTAGCAAAAAGATGGCTAATAAGAAAACCAATAGAGTCGAATTTATTGTACCGTTTGAAATTAAATTAAAAATAGATTCCATTCCTAATGGTGCAGAAGTATATCTTAACGGTCAGAAAACAGAATATGTAACACCTGCGGCAATTACGCTGGAAGCAAAACCATATGCAATAAGATTAAACAAAGAAGGATTTATGCCTGTTGGTAATATGGATATTAGTGCTTCGGAACATAAAGGGATATGTAATTTGGACTTTTTGGAAGGTACTCAGGATTTAGATAAAACAATGTGGAAATACGACGTTTTAGTTCAGAATAATGAAAAATTATATACGTTATCAAGTACTTTAGAAAAAGAAGTAACAATTAAAACAAACCCCGGTAATGCTAAAGTGTTTTTTGCGGATAATAATAAACTTATAGGCGAGTCACCGGTAAAAACAATACTAAAAACAGGAACATATCGTTTAAGAATAACAAAAGACGGATATAAAACAGTTGAAAGAAGTATTGAAATAAAAGGTAAAGATGACAGTCAATTTACCCTTGACTTGAAACGTGTCGAGATTAAATTAAAAATAGATTCTACTCCTAAAGGGGCAGTTGTATATCTCAACGGCCAGAAAACCGAATATGTGACTCCGGCAACGATTTCATTAGAAACGAAACCGTATGCAATAAGATTAGTTAAAGAAGGTTTTGTGACTGCCGGTAATATGAATGTTAGTGATTCAGAACGTAAAGGAATATGCAACTTGGACTTTTTGGCGAGTACACAGGATTTAGATGAAACACAGTGGAATCTTGAAAAATCAGTTCAAAATAATGAGAAAATATTCGCTCTTACCGCAACTTTGGGAAAAGAAGTCACCATTGAAAGTAACCCATCCGGGGCCAAAGTGTTTTTAGCGGATAACAATCAACTTATAGGTGAAACACCTGTAAAAACAACACTCAAAACAGGAACACATAATATAAAAGTAACAAAAGACGGATATGAATCAGCTGAAAAAAACATTGAAATAAGAAGTAAGGAAGATAAAAAATTTACTTTTAATTTGAAGCAAATCGAAGTTAAAATTAAACTAAATATTGATTCTAATCCCCAAGGGGCAGATGTGTATATTAATGGCGAGAAAACAAGTTATGTAACTCCGGCTGTTATTTCTTTAGAGAAGAAACCATATGCGATAAGATTGTCAAAAGAAGGTTTTACGCCTGTTGGAAGTACAAAAGTTGAAGATACGGACACTAAAGGGAAATTTAATATAGACTTTTTAGATGATTCAGCAGATTATGATGAAAATACATGGGAATTAACTGATATATCAAAGGATAATGAAAAAGCATATACACTATCTACCAATTTAACTAAAGTGGCAGCAGCGGCAGCACCAGCACCGGCAGTAGAGTCAGTAGCGAAAGATGTAATAGTAACAATTGAAACCACCCCGCCGCAGGCAAAAGTATTTTTAGTTGAAGGTAATATACTTTTAGGAGAAACACCGTTAAAAACCAAGCTAAAAACAGGCAAATATCGCATCCAGATAATGAAATTGCGTCGTAAACCCATTGTAACTACTATTGAAGTAAAAGACAAAGGAAATCTATTTACATTCACTCTATCACGTTCTTAATTCTCTTCCCTATAAAATCCGTGTAATCTTATTTTAATCTGTGTAATCAGGGATTGTTGAAGTATCTTTCGGACAACAATCTCATATTTGCTCAAATGATAAAAAAAGAAGACAATACAAAAAAATATTTTAATATAAAAGGAATATTTAAAATTCTCAGATACACATCTGCGTTTAAAAAAGAATATTTTATTGTATTTTTCTTTCTTGCCTTTCAGATAGCAAGCCATCAATTTATTGCTTTTTCCTTAAAATACCTGGTAAATGATATTATACCTTCCAAAAATGCACGATACATGATTTTATATGCCGTAGCTTGGATAATAGTTTTTTGTATGCACAGCGTGTTTACGCTTACCGCTTTAAAATATCGTATTTTATTGAATAGAAATTTAATTGCAAATCTCCGTTCAGAAATTGTCAAAAAACTCCAGATTCTTTCTATAAAATATTTTGATTTAAGGGGGACCGGGACCATATCAACAAAGATTCTTATGGATATGGACAGGGTACAGCAATTGTACGATTGGATAATCGGTTCATTCGGTTACTCTATAATTGCACTTATTATTTCTTTTTCTTTCTTATCTTTGTTAAATCCAATCCTTACCGTTATAACCTTTTTATATGTACCTTTTGTCCCGTTATTGCAGAGAATTTTCCGTAAAGGGATAATGAAAAATTCATATCTTCTAAGGTCTAATGTAGAGGGCTTGAGTGCAAAGATAATCGACTATATCTCCGGTATCAGGCATATACGGATATTTGCCAATGAGGATGTTCATAGCCAAAATATTTTAGACGAAATCAATAATGTAAAAGAAGCGGATATCCGTTATTCAATGAAGATGCGTGTATTCCTGATGATTATACAGTTCTTTACTGAATTTGTTCCGGTTTGTCTGTGGGTAGCAGCCGGAATCATTATGATAAAAAATGCAAACTTAACCCTTGGGGCTGTAATTGCATATTTAGCTATTGTCGGTAAAGTTCTTCAAATATTTAATGTATTTTTCTCTTCATTCGACCAGATTGTTGCAGCATCTCCATCAGTTGACGCTGTCAATAACCTTCTTGAAAATGATGAGGTGGAAAATCAGAATCCTAAAATAACAAAGTTTGAAATAGACGGCAGCATTAAAATAAAAAATGTGGACTTTGGTTACGAGACAAGAATAGGGCAAAAACAACTAAGTAATATAAACATGGAAATTACTGCCGGTGAGAAAATTGCCATAGTCGGTGAATCCGGTTCCGGTAAAAGTACATTTGTTAATGTTATTCTCGGGTTATACCCCATAACTAAAGGTAACATATATTTTGGGAATTATAATATTTCCGATTTAAAACTTAGAACTCTGCGGTCTCAAATTGCCGTGATGAGCCAGGACACGTTTCTTTTCAATACTTCTATTTATGAAAATATAAAATTTGCAAATTTTCCGGCGTCGCAAAAAGATATTGAAGAAGCATGCAAGAGAGCTGAAATATACGACTTTATAGTGTCTTTACCGGACAAATTCAATACTAACACAGGGGAACGCGGTATACGTTTATCAGGCGGTCAAAGACAGCGAATCGGACTTGCCAGGGTTTTTTTAAGAAACCCTAAAATTATTATTTTGGATGAACCTTCTTCTGCGATAGATGTATTTACTGAGCAGAAACTGTTTGAAACACTTTACAAGAACGTGGATGGAATAACACTTATAGTAATTGCCCATAGAATCTCAACTATCAGGAATGTCGACCGTATTTTTGTTTTTGAAAACGGTAGTATCATAGAAGAAGGAAAGTACGAAGTCCTTAAACAAGGAGAAGGAATATTTGCCAATATTTTAAAAGCAAGTATAACATAATTACTCCAATCGAGTCGTAGTGTCATGCATCTTGCTGCATGGAGCTTAATTACATATTTTAAACATATAGATTTTTCTTTACTTTTATTGTATTTGTGTTATAATTACTATCAGCAGGGGGAAAATATGGCTGCAATTGATTTAACTTTTTTTAAATCTTACATTGGTAAGTGGGTAGCGTTATCAAGAGATGAAAAAGAAGTAGTTGCTTTTGGAGATACATTAAAAGAAGCTGTTAAAAAGGTTCAAGAAAAAAAGTATAAAGATCCAATTTATACAAAAGTTGCTCCTTTGGAAAGTTTTGTTCCATTCCATAGATGAAATTTTCATATAAAAAATATCCTTCCTTAGGGCATCCTAAACACTTCCACAGACTACGCCTTTATTCCTTACGGTGACCTCGGTAATACCCACAGAATAGCATTCGCTATAAAATTTTAAAAAATGTTGTTTTCATTAGCAAAACATTCTTCTTTTAATACACTACAAATTTTGATATAATCAAATGTATAAAAAGGTACTATATTATTTACTTAAATAGGGTTAGCGATTAGGTTATATTTGATGCAGAATAATGGGGGTAAAATGGTTTCAAACGGATTAATAAAAATAGATGTTTTTAAAGGCAAGCAGGTAAGACGTTTATTTCTTAATAGTGAATGGTGGTTTTCTGTGATAGATGTCATTGCGGTATTGACAGACAGCGATAATCCCCGCGATTATTGGTATAAGATGAAAATTAGAGATAAAGAAGAGTTAGAAGTTGAGTTGTCGACAATTTGTCGACAACTGAAATTAAAAGCAACGGACGGTAAATATTATAAAACCGATTGTGCTAATACAGAAGGTATTTTCCGTATTATTCAGTCAATACCATCACCCAAAGTAGAGCCGTTTAAGCGCTGGTTAGCTAGAGTAGGCAAAGAACGGATAGATGAAATTGGAAATCCCGAACTCGGAATGCAGAGAACCAAAGCACTTTATGAAAAGAAGGGTTATCCAAAAAATTGGATAGAAAAACGTTTGCGTGGCATAGCAGTAAGACAAAAGTTAACTGACGAATGGGATGAAAGGGGTGCAGAAACCGATACAGAATATGCGATATTAACTAATGAAATAATGCAGGGTGCTTTTGATATGAAAGTAGAAGATTATAAAAAACACAAGAAACTTGCACAACAAAACCTTCGCGACCATATGACGGATTTAGAGTTGATAATTACAATGCTTGGAGAAGCGGCAACAACAAAAATAACCCAAGACAGGAATTCTTATGGATTTCCAAAACTTCAAAAAGATGCCAAAGATGGCGGTGCGGTTGCCGGTAGAACAAGGAAAGATATTGAAAGACAAACAGGAACAAAAGTGATTTCCAATGAAAATTTCTTACCAGTGCTTGATGACGTCAAAAAAATAGAGAACAAGAAAAGAAAAAATGTTTGAAATCATATTTTGAAAAAAGAGGACAACATCCCGTTTATTTAACTTGCAATTTCCTGCTTGCTACAGGGTCACCTTATGTCATTCCCGCGAAAGTGGGAATCCAGAAGATGAAAGGCTGGATTCCGTGTCAAGCACGGAATGACGGAATAATAAAAGTTTACAACATTTTAGATACCCTGCAGCTTGCTGCGTGGAGCTTCATTACATATTTTATTTGACTTTTGGTTATAAATAAGTATACTACCACAAGATAATAATATTTCTAGTCTGTTGACAGGCAGATTGGAGGACTACAGATGACTAAATTAGGTCAGATTTTAATTTCAAGAGAAAAGATTACTCAAGAACAGCTTCAGGAAGTGCTTATAATTCAACGAAAAACAAAAGAAAGAATCGGTAAGATTCTGGTTGACTTGGGTTATATTAACGAAGAAGATTTACTTAGCGCTTTTGCGGAATTAAAAGGTGTTGAATTTGTTCGTTTAAGTAATTTACCTGAAATTCCCAGGGAGTTGCTGGATTTAATACCGTTTGATTACGCATTCAAGAAAAGCGTAGTTCCTCTTTCGATTTCCAATGATAAAACCACAATTTATGTCGCTACCGGTACCTTAAACGAGGTGGTGCTGGATGATTTAAAACATATTGCAGGTAATAAAAAAATCGTAGCAAAATTGACTTTAGAATCAGATATAAAGAAATTTTTTGATACGCATTTTAGTAAAAGTTTTCAAGAAGTACTTACAGGTATGTCTTCCCGTCAGACTGAAATAAAAAATATAGAAGAAGAAGTCAATGCTGATGTGGAAATCGTAAAAGAAGAAGAAATGCGGGTGAGCGGCGAGGAGCAGGCGCCGGCAATAAGAATTGTAAATGAAGTTTTAAAAAGAGCGGTGGATATAAGAGCAAGCGATATTCACATAGAACCATACGGGGAAGGTGTATATTTGCGTTATAGAATTGACGGTGTTTTACATGAACAGCCGTCTTTACCTAAAAAATTACAGAATTCGATTATTTCAAGAATAAAAATTATGGCAAAACTTGACATAGCAGAACGCAGATTACCCCAGGACGGCAGAATAAAAATTAAACTTGGTGAAAAGGAAATTGATCTTCGAATATCTATTTTGCCGACAGTGTTTGGCGGGAAAGCTGTTATCCGTATACTTGACCCGGGTTCTCTGTGTGTCGATTTAAGTAAATTAGGGATAGAACCTACTGCTCTCGAATTGTATCAGAGAAAGATAAAAACCCCGCATGGAATAATATTGGTTACAGGACCGACAGGCAGCGGTAAAACAACCACACTTTACTCGACACTTACAACATTAAATAGCCGCGATGTAAATATAATAACAGTTGAAGACCCTGTTGAATATATACTTAAAGGTATAAATCAAATGCAGGCTTTTCCTGAAATAGGGCTTACTTTTGCTAATTCCCTGCGTTCGTTTTTGAGGCAGGACCCGGATATAATAATGGTCGGAGAAATCCGTGATACCGAAACAGCAGAAATCGCTATTAATGCTGCGTTAACAGGTCACCTGGTTTTCTCTACTTTGCATACTAATGATGCGGTTGGTACTATTACAAGATTAATCAATATGGGTATAGAACCGTTCTTAATATCAACAACACTTATTTTGTCTTTAGCACAAAGACTGGTAAGAAGATTGTGTCCGGATTGCCGCCAGCCGTATGAATATCCAATGGAAAAACTTGCTAAATTAGGCGTTGATGCGCCTATGCTTGCCAACGTTAAAAGAACTGCGCATTCAGTCACTTTATATACTAATAAAGGTTGTGATAATTGTATGAGGACAGGTTATAAAGGGCGAGTTGGCTGTTATGAAATACTGGATGTAAAAGAAGATATAAAAGAACTTATTCTTCAGCGGAGTTCTGCACGCGAAATAAAAGACGCCGCTCTAAAGAATAATGATATGATTACAATAAGAAAAGATGCGTTGACGAAACTATTGGCCGGTACCACCACACTTGATGAAGTATTAAGAATTTCGACAAACGACTAATCCATTAGAACACGCCGCTTTATCTCACCATGCGCTAACGCGCACTAAAACGCACCAACACGTATTAACTGTATTAAAAAGCATTAAAAATGAAAAATAAAAAGATACTTTTAGTTGCTATTGCACTGGGTCTATTTGCTGTTATTTTAACTTTTGGACTTATCCGTTCGTTAGAAACGAAATACCGTTATGGCGCGCAAATGACAGATGTTCTTACTGCTAAAGGGTATATTACGGAAGGTACTCTAATAACCGGTTCAATGGTTAATGTTGTAAAAGTTCCTGCCGCTTACAAAATGCCAAAAACGCTTGATAGTGTCAGCCAGCTTATGAACGAGGAAGGTTTAAACATATATGCTACTGCCGTTCCCATCGAAGAAGGAGAACAAATTCTCACTACCAAACTTTTAACTCCCGGCAAGGATACAGGACTTGCAATAATAATTCCTGAAGGCAAAAGAGCTATTTCAGTTCCTGTTGATGTTGCATCCGGTGTTGCAGAGCTGATAAAACCCGGTAATTATGTTGATATTCTATGTACGCTTGATGAACAGGATAAAACAGTAACAGTTTTACAAAATGTTTTGGTGCTTGCATATAAGCAAAATATAATGGGTACAACATATACCAAATCCCAGCCGGCAGGTGGTCTTGATAATATGTCTGCACCGGCAGAGGATGCTTCACCTACGCTAACCATTGCAGTCTCACCATATGAATCCCAAATGGTTGCACTTGCTTCCGGAAAAGGGGTCTTACGTTTGACATTGCGAGGGCTGAACGATCACAATATCGTTAATATAGGTGCAGCAACTATGGGAATATTCTCAAAATGACACTGTTGAAAAAATTCAACAGTGTCATCCCGAACTTGATTCGGGATCTAAATGACTTCCATAAAACTTTTTTCAATCATACATTATGTCATCCAAAATAATAGCAGTTATTGGTTCTAAAGGCGGTGTCGGTCAGACATCGATTGCTATTAATCTTGCTATTGCATTGAAAATTCAGTCCAAAAAACGAGTTGCGCTTTTAGATTTTAATTTTAATACAATAGGAGAAATCGCACTCTTACTTTCCATTCCTGAAACAAAATCGCTTTCAAATTTACTGCCTGTTATTGATAAGCTTTCTGCACAGATGTTAAAAGGTTATGTAGCCGAACATTCATCCGGTATTGATTTTCTTACAGCAGTCTCCGAATCAGCAGATGTACCCAAAATATTTCCTTCCCATGCTGAAAAAATAATCTCGATTTTTTCAACTATTTATGATTATGTAATAATAAATATTAACAAGGATTTTAGCGATTTGCAGATAGCTATTATTGATAATACGGATATGGTTGTTTTAGTTACGACACCTGAACTATCCGCTCTTTATCATGCAAAAAAGATTTATCAGCAGTTCAGCTCAAATCATTTTCCTGTACAAATGATTAAGATTGTTCTGAACAAAGCAGATATTCCCGGCGGATTAAATGTGGAACAGGTAACGGAGTATATTGAACGCGAGCCATCCTGGCTAATACCTTTTGACATCGCTTCAGCAGTCTCTTCAATAAATACAGGTGTTCCGGCAGTAATAGCATCGCCAAAAGTTTCTTTTTCCAAAGGAATTTTTTCAATTGTAGAAGCAATTGTTAAAGAAAAAGTTTCCCAGGAAAAACACTCTGACGAAACTGTTAGTTTTAAAGATACAATGGAACAGGTAAGAAACGAACATCGTCTATTAAGAAAAGAAAGGGAAGTAGAAATAGTAAAGACAGAGACGGTTACTAATCCGGCAATCGAAACCGAAGAGTTAAAAATGCGGGTATATAATAAACTTGTCGAAGAAATGAAAGAAAGGAAAATGGAACTTACTCCTTCTAATGACAAGCAAAAAATGACAGAGATGCGGCAGATAATTCAAAAAGCGATTGAAAAGATATTAGATGCAGAAGGTGAAGAACTTACTAGTCGTATTGACAGGACACGGATAGTTACGGAAGTTTTAGACCAGTCGCTCGGGTTAGGTCCTCTTGAAGATTTATTAAGGGATTCGTCAATTACGGAAATCATGGTTAATGGCCGCGACAGGATTTACATAGAACGTAAAGGAAAAATATTTTTATCAGATAAGAAGTTTAGTACAGACCAGCAGCTTTTAAATGTTATTGAACGGATTGTCACACCGTTAGGACGGCGGATTGATGAAGCATCTCCTTTAGTAGATGCCCGTCTTAAAGACGGCAGCCGTGTTAATGCAGTAATACCCCCGTTATCACTTGTCGGTCCCTGTCTTACAATCAGAAAATTTTCAAAAGAAAGACTTGTATTTAAAAATCTGATTGATTTCAATTCAGTTACCAAAGAAATGGTTGAGTTTTTAAGGATATGTGTTCAATTGCGGAAAAATATAATTATTTCAGGCGGGACAGGCAGCGGTAAAACGACATTATTGAATATTTTATCAAGTTTTATTCAGGCTGATGAAAGAATTTTAACAATTGAGGACGCCGCAGAACTTCAGCTTCCGCAGGAACATTGTATCAGGCTTGAAAGCCGGCCGCCAAATATTGAAGGTGCAGGTGAAATTACTATCAGGCGGCTTCTGATAAACTCTCTCCGTATGCGGCCTGACAGGATTGTTATTGGCGAATGTCGCGGCGGCGAAGCGTTAGATATGCTCCAGGCGATGAATACCGGTCATGACGGCTCGCTTACAACTATTCACTCAAACACTCCGCGCGATTGTTTATCCCGTTTGGAAACACTTATTTTAATGGCAGGAATGGATTTACCTACATCAGCGATCAGAAACCAGATTTCGTCTGCTATAGATATTATTGTTCAGATATCACGATTTTCGGATGGGACAAGAAAGATTACTCATGTTACTGAGGTAACAGGGCTTGAAAATGACACGGTTACCCTTTCCGATATATTTCTTTATAAACAAACAGGAATTGAAAAAAACGGTAAAGTGTTGGGAGATTTTAGTCCCACAGGACTTGTACCGTCATTTACCGGTGAAATTAAATCACATGGTATTGTGCTGGATATGGGGATATTTGGAGCATAGATAGCACACAGAATACAGAACATAGGATTCAGTACTCAGCACACAGGATTCAGGGAAAAATATGTTAATAATTACCTTTACTTTTTTAATTATTGTTTGTGTGTTTGGGTTTTTCTTTTTAATTACCGTTAAACTTCTTACTAGTAATATTCTTACCGGTGATAAAATTAAAGAAGTAAAGCATTTTGCTGAGGATGGTGTTAAGAAAATCCCGTCAATTAAACTGATGATTTCCCGGTTCGCAGAAGACCCCAAATCACCGCAAGCAAAGAAACTGAAAATTTTTTCCCTTATGGTTTTCTTACTGATTGGCTATATTTTAACAACAAAAGTATTTTTTGCAATTGTTTTTGGGTTTTTTGGTTTTTTCTTCCCTGAGTTTCTTTTAAAACGTGCTGAAAACAAAAGACTTAAACTTGTAGACAAGCAGCTCTCGGATGGCTTGGTTTTAATTTCCAATTCTCTTCGGAGCGGGCAGTCATTTGCCCAGGCGATTGAAGTCATATCCCAGCAGGGACAATCACCATTATCAGAAGAATTCAATACGGTAAATCAGGAGTTGAAACTTGGTATTGAAATGGAAAAAGCGTTAAATAATCTTTCAGAACGGCTTAAAAAATCCAAAGAAATGAGGATAGCAATGACTGCCATAAATATTGCGAGGGAAACAGGCGGCAATATGTCGGAAGCATTAATTACACTTTCTGAAACAATGAGAAAAAGGAACGAGATGCAGGGTAAAATAGAATCTCTTACCGCGCAGGGAAAGCTTTCAGGGTTTATTACAGCCTCGCTTCCTTTTGCATTGTCGTTTTTTATTTATCTGATTGACCCGGATTTGATGAGACCGATGTTTACTACATTTTTCGGTTATATAATAATACTTGTAGTTCTAACAATGATTGCCATAGGCGGCTTAATCATAAAAAAAATCGTAACAATAGATATATAAATATTATGGCGTATATTATTTCATTAATTATCGGAGGGTTTGTCTTCATTGTTGCCTTTAATTTTTGGCCGGAAGGCGAAATTGTTAATTTAAAAAAGCGTTTTAGCAATCAACCGTCTCCTAAGCAAACGCTTACCCAGCTTTCCAATACTGTTGTTGAAGCCATTGTAAAATGGGTATCAGGAATAAATTGGGGATGGCTTGTTAAACAGCGTGAGATAATAAAAAAACAATTAGATATGGCAGGTAATCCACAGGATATGACACCTGACAGTTATCTTGCCATTACTCTAATATGTGCAGCAGGTTTTTTAATGATGGAACTTATGTTTCTTAAAAAAACAAATTTAATGGTAATGTTTATATCTTTAGCTATAGGGGGGTTCTTACCGAAATTATATTTAAGTGATTTAACTAAAAAAAGGCATCGTTTAATTGTCAGAACACTACCGGATATACTGGATTTAATTACACTTTCAATGGAAGCAGGGGTTGATTTTACAGCATCAATAAGCAAAGTAATTTCTAAAACAGAAAAATCACCGCTAATAGAAGAATTTGTAATTATGCAGCGAGGTATGCGGCTTGGGCAATCACGAATGGCTTCAATGAAGGACATGATAGCACGGGTACAAGAACCGAACCTCTCCACAGTAATTACAGCGCTTGTCCAGGCAGAAAAGCTCGGTTCTTCATTAGGTCCGGTTTTGCGGGTTCAATCAGAACAGATGAGAGTAAAAAGATTTCAACTTGCCGAAAAAATGGCACAGCAAGCACCTATAAAAATGTTATTCCCGCTAATTTTTTGTATATTACCTTCAATATTTTTAATGTTGTTTGGTCCAATTGTATTACAATATTTAGGAGGCGCATTTAAGTGATTTTTGTTTATGAAAACCATTTCTAACTTTATGATTGTTTCATAAGTTAAATTGTAGCCGCAGAGCGTTAGCTCTGCTAAAACTTAGCTAATTATGTTATCTAATCCAAAAAAAAACAGTATCATTCTTAAACTGACAGTCACGCAAATTGTATATTTTTTCGTACTTATAGTTGGTTTAGGGATAATTATGTATTTTTATCAGAAAAATATTTTAATGGAACAATTTTTCTCAAATACCAAAACAATCGTTCAAATATATGCCTCGTCCTGTTCCGATGCGAAAGAGTCAAAAGATGATATTTTATTGTTATCATACGTTGATAGGATAAAAAAACTTCCGGATGTTATAAAAGTAATGATTTTAGATTCAGAAGCGAGAGTAAGTGTTAATAGTGAAAAATCGGAAATAGGTCAAATTATGAAAGATGACTTTATATCAAAAAATATTACATTGTCAAATAATTTGCTTGTTCAGACATATCAGGATATTACTAATGAATATTATGTTTTTTCAATGCCAATTTTTCTAAATATGAAAAAAGTTGCATTTTTAAGAGTTGATTTTTCATCTGAATCGGTTAAAACTGCCATGAATTCTTACAAGGAAAAAATAATTATTGTACTGGTTTTGATGCTTACTTTAGTTGCTATCGGAGTTTATATTATATCTTTCAGGGTGGGTAAAGGGATTAATGAATTAACGGTGCTTTCAGATGCGATTGCTAATGAAAAATATGACGAACCGTTATTTAATAACATTAGCAAGAGAAACGATGAAATAGGCGTTCTGGCAAAAGTTCTTTTAGCGACAATGGAAACAGTAAAAAAGAACTATACCTCTTACGAAGAGAAATTATCTTTTACCCGGGCGAAATTCTCTTATTTCTTGCAGTCAATAGGGAAAAACTTTGCAGAGGGCGTAATATTTTTAGACCAGGACAATAAAATTGTTTATATAAACAGTCCTGCCTGCGGTATCCTTTCAATACCAATTGAAGGTAATATCGGAAAACATATTTTAGAGATGATTAAAGATGTAGAGTTTATAGATACTATTTTAGAATCAGTTGCAACCCCGAATCAGATAATAAAAAAAGAATTAATAAACTTGAAGACTTCGGTAGCTGTTACAGCAGTCCAAGAAGAAGTTACAAGCGAAATTATTGGAAGTATTATAGTGTTTTAATTTATTATGTGTTTTGTTAAGTCTAACAAAAAATATTCTTAGTTGTTCTACAATTTCTCAAGTTGGAATCTTGCCAGAAAAATCCCAAAACAAAACCGTTGGTTTTATTTATATTGAATTTCCGTTAAAAAAGATATAAAATTATATTAATGGTTATTGCAAGAAAGGTTGCATTTTAAATTTTGTTCTGATTGTGCCATATTTGAACAGAAGTTGCCAATAATAAAAATATAAAAAGTTGGAATGGTTATGACAAAGCCTAAAGTCGTCACGGATAGTCTGAGCGAGAAGAAATCAATATTCAAGCATCCTTTATTCCTAGTTATAGTAGGGGCTATTAGTACTATAATATTTCAAGTAATATTTTTACCAGAAAAAAAACCTAATATAATTCCACTTATAATAGTCAATACAGGACTTATAAAAGAAGAAAAAATAGGAGATTTTGAAGTTCCGAATCTAAGTGATAAAATTCCATATGTGAAAATAATAGTAAAGAATGAAGGAACTAAAGAAGATTATGACCTTGAAACAATGTTCAGATTGCTGCTAAAAGATAATGTGATAGTATCAAAAGAAATAAAATATAATCCAGAAACATTAGAAAAAAATATCAAAGTCAAAGATTATTCGCCAAAATGTTTCTATCAGAAGATCGAGTGTATTCAAGTAAATTCCAATATAGAATATGAATTCAGATTGAAAAATTATATAAAGGAGATTGGTAATGACTATTCTTGTTCAGTAAATACAAAAAGTAGAAATTGGAATATTATTACTCAGATTAACCCCAAGACTGAATCAAATTCTATCTTTATAAAAATCTATAACAATATAAAAAAGAAGGTAAAAAGAAAATCAAATATAAATTCATTAAAGTTCTCATTAAACTTATTTGGAACGAACAATTTATGTGCTGAAACAGGGCAGGCTACTAATAAACCATGGTTAAAAGACTTACCTGCATCTGGTATTTTAATTGGTGAATATGATCCAATAACACTTTCAAATTCAATTTTTATTATGACATATTACAAGGGGTTCATCACACAAAAAGATGCTGAAGAAATAAAAAAAATAGTAGAATCAGAAAAGAGAGGAGTACTTTTTGGTGGAATAAATATATTGAAATTTGCTGAAGTATTTATCAATAAACTAATACAAAATAAATATATAACTATTCAGCAGGCAGACGAAGTACTTAAAAGTTCCCAAGAAGTAGGTGGAGTACTTGTTGGTGGATATAATATAATTGTGCTTGAAATTGAAATTTTAAACAAACTTCTGGAAAATGGATTTATCACTCTTGAAGAAGGCCAAGAAATAGTAAATGTATCAAGAAAAATAGTCAAACAAGACAAATAAGAAATGATAAAATGAAGAAAAATTATAGGCTTGATTTATTTGTTGATCTAACAAGGAAGTAAATATTAAATTGTTCTGATTTCTCCAACTTTGACCGAATTTGATAGTTATATTTTTAGAATAAGTTAAACAAAGTTTTTAAATTATAAATTTTATTAGGAGGAGCAGTGAAAACTATAAAAATTTTATTAGTTTATTTTTATGTAATAGTTGTGCTTTTGTTTTACAGTAAAATTTGTTTATCAGATGAAAATATTCCTATATCGACCAAATGGTTATTAGATGCTGCAGGAGAAACTAATAGACAATGTGTCAAGTCCGTTTATATGATTATTAATAAAAGCAATTCTATGAAAGGAACCGCGTTTCTGTTAAAAAATGGTCCATTGGTAACAAATGAACATGTAGTTCGGGGAGGAAATAATTCTAACATTATAATAATTTCACCTTTTAATGAAATAATTAAAATAAAAAATATATTACATGATGAAAACAGAGATTTATCTATGTTAATACCTGAAAACAAACTAGATGGTGGTCTTGTTTTATCTTCCGAAGATATTCTTGTAGGGAATGAAGTGTTAACTTGGGGTTTCCCTTTAGGTTATAATGGTCCTGCCCCACTTTTATCAGTTGGACACATATCTGGATATTCTTCGTATCCCAGAAATGACAAAAAAGGTTTTGTAAAACATATAGTTGTAAATGGTGCATTTAATCCGGGGAATTCTGGCGGTCCTCTTTTTAGAGCCAATGATGATAAAGTAATTGGAATTGTTGTAAGTAAACATGCTCCTCTTACAGAGTACATTGATTCAGCGATAAAAGCACTTGCAAATAACCCATCAGGGATGATATATTCAGCTACAAATAGTAATGGAGAAAAGGTTAATTACTCTGAAGCTCAGATTGTTGCAGATATTTTGATTTATTACAGGGAATTATCACAAGTTATGATAGGAGAGGCTATAAGTGTTTCAGAACTTCAGGAATTTATAAAGGAACAAGGAATAAAGTTAGAATAAATAGTAAATTGAGGGATGTGGTTGATTTGGTTAATATGAATATGACTTCTCCATAATCCACCAGAATCTTGCATTGAAAATTTGAAGTGATTTTGCAACACTTTCTTCTCGAATCTTGAATAATATGTGAAAAGAATCTTCTTGACTCATCATGCTATACCAATTATTCAGACACTGTCTGAATAATGGTCCTTAGTTTTATAGTGATTTCTACAATTTTGAATATTTTTAGCAGTAATATTTTTAGAGTGTAAAGGTTAAAAATCTTTTTACTTGCTTTTATTGAGGAATCTTAATATAATAAAGACTTAAAGTTAAAGATGTGATATTTTCAACGGAGGACTTAATGGCAAAAGCAGAAAAATCAGATAAGGAAAAGGCGTTGGATTTAGCGTTGTCGCAAATAGAGAAAGAATACGGTAAAGGTGCAATAATGCGTCTTGGAGAAAGTCCGCACCAGAAGGTTGAAGTAATTCCCACAGGTATTATCGGGCTTGATATTGCAATTGGTGTAGGCGGAATTCCGAAAGGCAGAATTATTGAACTTTACGGACCTGAATCATCAGGTAAATCAACGTTGTCGCTTCAAATCGTAGCCAGTGCTCAAAAGCTCGGTGGAACCTGCGCGTATGTCGATGCTGAACATGCTATGGACCCTGTTTATGCGACAAAATTAGGCGTGGATGTGGACAAACTTTTAATTTCACAGCCGGATTCAGGTGAACAAGCTCTTGAAATTACAGAAAAACTTGTCCGGAGTAATGCAATAGATGTTTTGGTTATTGACTCTGTTGCGGCGCTTACTCCCCGTGCTGAAATAGAAGGTGAAATGGGTGATTCACATATGGGACTTCAGGCAAGGTTAATGTCGCAGGCGTTAAGAAAACTTACTGCGATAGTTTCTAAATCCAAAACAACAATCATTTTTATCAATCAACTTCGACAGAAAATAGGTATTATGTTCGGTAATCCTGAGACAACTACCGGTGGCTTGGCTTTAAAATTTTATGCTTCTATCCGTATGGATATCAGAAGAGTAACAACATTGAAAGACGGGGATGTTGTTGTAGGGACAAGAGTGCGTGTAAAAGTTGTAAAAAACAAGGTTGCTCCGCCGTTTAAACAGACTGAATTTGAAATGACGTTTGGTCAGGGAATTTCGGTTGAGGGAAACATTATTGATACAGGTGTTGAATATGGCATTATAGAGAAAAGCGGAAGTTGGTTTATTTATAAAGGCGAGCGGTTAGGCCAGGGTATGGATAATTCAAAGGTTTTTCTTAAAGAGAATCCGAAAGTTACCGAAGATATTAAAAAAGCGCTACTAATAAAAGCATTCAGCTTACCGCCATCTGAAGAGAAAGAAAAAGAGAAAGAAAAAAAGTAAAGTTTCCAGGGTATAAAAGCGGAATGCTTTGATAAATCTCTCTTGTCTGTAGAGGGGAACAAAGTGTTTTCTGCTAAAAAGTATAAGTTTTTCCTCGAAAATTTCTACGAAGTATTTCAATGCCGATTAAGAAAATCCTGTATACAAAAATACTGATGGTATTAACATTGTACTGCTACAGAATATAAAAAAGTCAGCAAATATTTTGAGAGATATCTAAGATGAAAATATTTTCAAACCCGCAAGAAATTCAAAATTTTATAAAAAAACTCAAGCTTAATGGCAGAGCCATAAGTTTAGTGCCGACTATGGGAGCGTTGCATGAAGGGCATGCTTCACTTATTCGTCGCGCAAGAAAAGAAAGCGATGTTGTTGTGGTAAGCATTTTTGTTAACCCGTCACAATTTGGACCTAACGAAGATTTAAAAAAATATCCAAGACCGTTTAAAAAAGATGTTCTTTTATGCAAAAAGGAAAATGTGGATATAGTTTTTTCACCCAAACCGTCCGGTATGTATCCGGAAAAATATCTTACCTATATTACTGTTGAAAAGATTTCTGATATTATGTGCGGAAGATTCCGTCCGGGTCATTTTAAAGGTGTTGCAACAATTGTAGCAAAACTTTTCAATATAATTCAGCCGGATAAAGCTTATTTCGGGTTAAAAGATTACCAGCAGTCAGTTATAATTAAGAAAATGGTAAATGATTTAAATTTTCCTGTAAAAATTATTGCGTGTCCCACCGTTCGTGAAAAAAGCGGTTTGGCGCTTTCAAGCAGGAATATTTATTTATCTGATGAAGGATTAGAAAGAGCGATATCTATATCGCGTTCTTTGAAAATGGCAAGAAATTTAGTAGAAAATAAAAAAAATGTTTCCGCAGAAACAGTAATTTCTAAAATAAAGAAAACAATTGCTCCTAATGTGGATAAAATTGACTATATAGAAATAAGAGACGCGGAAACACTCGAAGAAATAAAAGTTATTGATAGTCATATTAACAAAATCGTAATTGCTATCGCCGTTTTTGTAGGCAAAACCCGTCTGATTGATAATATAGTTGTTAGCAAATAAAAGAGCGAGATTAAGAATTGTAAAAATAGTTTAGAGGTTTTGATTTTATCCCTGAATACTAAACCCTCAACCCTAAACTACTTATTTTTATGGCTGGTTTTATCAAATTATTAATAGCAATAATTTTGTTGCCGGTGTTATTAGGGTTGGTTAAGTTGTTTTTTGTTCTTTTAATTTCTATGTTTCCCTTAACATCTTCGGTGATTTGGTTTATTTCAGGTTTTATCGTATTTTTTTTGATATTCTTGTTTAAATCGCTGCCAGGTAGTCTATATGTTTTTGGGCACGAACTTACACATGCATTCTGGGCAGTTTTATTTAGAGGGAAAATCAAAGAATTTAACGTCTCTTCAAAAAACGGCAATGTAGTTTCAACTAAAACCAATTTTTTTATTTTTCTAGCCCCTTATTTCTTCCCAATTTACACCTTTTTATTAATCTTACTTTTTTATATCCTTGCTTTTTTCTTTAACGTTTCAAGATGGATTGAATGGTTGTTCTTTTTTGTAGGTATTACATATTCATTTCATTTTTTTCTGACAGGTGATTCATTGGCAGCCGGTCAATCTGATGTAAAAAAGACAGGTCGTGTGTTTTCTTACGTTGTTATTATTATTTTGAATTTAATAACAGCAGTCCTTATATTAAAATTCATTACACCCGATAGAATTTCATTTAAAAAATATTTTTCTGAAGGATTGGTAACATCCGGGAAGATTTACAAATATCTGTGGGAATACTTAATTCAATTTTTGAAGTTGATATACAATGAAATTACTCAAAAAATAAATAATATTTAATTTCATATATTAAAAAGTTTGCAGAAGTAATTATTGAAACAGTATTAGTTAGTAAAAAATGAGAAATCCTATGAAGATACGATTTTTATTGTTAACCTATTTGCTTGGTTTTATTTGTTTAATAACATCTAATATTTTTTGTGAAGAAACCATTATATTGCCTAAGCCAAAGTATATCAAATATAAGACCGGCGATTTTAGAATCACGGACGATGTAAAAATTGTTTTTGCATCAACCGGAGGAGATAAATTAGAAAATATTGCAAAGGATTTAAAAAAACATATTTTTGATATAACCGGCTTTGATTTAAATATTACGGAATTAGCAAATATTAAAGATAGAACGGAAAAAATGCTTTTAATTACAACTAATAATAGTTCATTACCGGAAATGTTTTTACCAAAAGAAATGGAAGATATTAAACTAAATGAACTTGGTAAAGAAGGTTACCTGCTTGAAATCTCAGAAAATGCTGTTTTTTGTGGTGTGGATGAAGCAGGAGCATTTTATGCTGTACAGAGTTTTCTTCAGATGCTTAAATATGAACATAATGCTTGGTCTGTACCGTACTCGCGTATTATCGATGAACCGCATTTTTCTATACGTGGTCAGCATTTTGACCCGGCAAGGCAATTCCGTAATGTAGAATTACTAAAGCGATACATAGAAATTCTCGCCCGGTATAAGATGAATACAATTCATATTCATTTTACTGATGACCAGGCGTGGACACTTGAAAGTAAAAAATATAAACTTACTGTGCCCGGGAAATTTTACACTCAGGATGAGCTTAATGAAATAGTTTCATTTGCAGAACAACATTTTATTACTGTTATACCTGAAATTGACATGCCCGGACATTGCAGGGCATTACGTAAAGCTTATCCGGAGTTAGCCTGTCAGAGTAGCGGCAAAAAGCGTAGTTCGGTTATATGTCCGGGCAATGAAGAAACTTATAAATTTTTGGAAGATATTTTTGCCGAGTTCTGTCCTATTTTTAAAGGACCTTATTTCCATGTTGGTGCTGATGAAGTAGAAACCCACGAATGGCAAAACTGTCCAATTTGTTCTAAACGTATTTCTGATGAAAATTTAAGCGATGAAAAAGAACTTTATTTTTATTTTTTGAAACGCGTTCAAGAAATGTTAATCAAATATAATAAAAAAATGGTTATATGGTGGGAATATTTCCCGCAGTTAGACAAATGGTTAGATAAAGACAACACCATCCTGCAGGAATGGCGAGGCAAAGCAAAAGAAAATTCAGTTAAAGAAGAATTCAAAATTATTAATTCGCAATGGTTCCCGCTTTATCTTAGCCACAACACGAGTACTCCAAAAGAAATTCTTGAATTTAACCCGGTTATAACAAAAGATATACCTGAAAATACTTTAGGTATTATCAGTTGTTCCTGGGGTGACAGGAAAGAACTCACGGAAGACATAGTACTCTTACCGCGTATTTTAGCGGTTGCCGAAAAAAGTTGGACAGACAAAACTGATTCTAAAGAATTTAACATGAGAATGGCTTATCATTTTTTAAACATTTTAAATCAAATTCCGGATAAACAGCAAGGTAAATTGGACAAAAAATACATAAATAAATGTTTAAAAGACATAACTACTGACCCAAAAAGCAATCTTGCCTCTTTTAAAGAAAATATTATCAAATATATTATTTCCCAACAATAGATTTAATATTAAAAAAAACAAGTTGACAAAACCGTTTTTTTTAATATAATAAAACGAAGATTTAAGGCTTTTCACGTATAGTGACTCAAATTAGGGAAAGGAGGGTTCATGGATTGGGGTCTTGTTTTTGTTGAACCGGTTAAGATGATGTTGGGTAAAGTTGCCCAGTTTGTTCCTATTTTTATAGGATTTTTGGTAATACTTCTTATTGGTTGGATAATTGCCGTAGCTTTGAAAAATGTTTTTGTAAAACTACTTGTTTTTCTAAAGCTGGATGTTCTTTCCGGCAGGATTGGTTTTTCAAAGATGCTTGAAAAAGCAGAAATAAAGTATACTTTATCGGAAATTATTGGTGTTATTTTTTATTGGATTATAATTTTCATTATTATAGCGACTGCAATAAATGCTTTAGGACTTACATCTGTTAGCGTAATTTTAGATAGCATTATACTTTATATACCTAACATAATAGTTGCAATTTTTGTTTTAATACTTGGAATGTTTTTAGCTTCATTTTTAAATTCTTTAGTTGTTACTGCAACTTCAAATGCAGGTGTATTACAAGCGAAAGTACTTGGTAAAGTTGTGTCGATAGCTGTTATTATATTCACAGTCGTAATTGCACTTAAGCAGTTGAAAATTGATATACAAATAATTAATTCTGTGATTACTATACTATTTGCTTCAAGTGGTCTTGCTTTTGCGATTGCATTTGGTTTAGGAAGCAAGGATGTGGCAGCTAAATTGATTAATGAGTTGTACGATTTCTTAAAGAAAAAATAACATAATACAAACAAACCCCTCAACTCTTTCTTCTCCCCTAAGGGGAGAAGATGAAAGATGAGGGGGAATTTAGCGGACAGACGTGGAATTGCAACTACAATAAAACATAAAGATTGATTTTTAATTAGTAATTTCAAAGAGGAGTAGGATATTTATGTATGCGATAATTGACGTTGGTGGAAAACAGTATAAGGCAGAGAAAGGTAAAACAATTAAGATGGATTTGTTGGAAAAGCAGATAGGTGATGCAGTTGAGTTCAAGTCGATTCTTATTTCAGGTGACGATAAAAAGTTACAGACATCTCCTAATTCAAAAGTGTTTGGTAAAGTAGTAGATATTTGCAAAGGTAGAAAGGTAGTTGTTTTTAAGAAACGGCCCAAAAAAGGTTATAAAAAAACGATTGGACACAGGCAAGATTATACAGAAGTAGAAATAACAGGAATTGGCAGTTAAGAAAAAAGTTATAGGGTTATAGAGTTATTGGGTTATAGGGTTTAAACACTACAAACTCTAAAACTCTACGAACTCTATAAACTTTGTTAGTTTTTTGGAGGACTATATGGCTCATACTAAATCTCAAGGTTCAACAGGTAATGGACGCGATTCTGCCGGGCAACGATTAGGTGTTAAGCGTTTTGAAGGTCAGGTTATTCCTGCAGGCAGTATTATTGTCAGACAACGGGGGAAAAAGTATCATCCCGGGTTAAATGTCGGAATTGGTAAAGATGATACCCTTTTTGCTAAGGTTAAAGGTACGATTAAATTTCATTGGGCATCAAAAAAATGTAAGAAAATAAGTATAATTCCTTCCGTTTGAAATAGTATTTACAAGTCTTCGGGAACATCTACTCTATTTTTGATCCAATAAAATATTATGTTTATAGATAAAGCAAAACTTTTTGTTAAAGCAGGTAAAGGTGGTGACGGCTGTCTTTCTTTTAGGCGGGAGAAATATATTCCTTTTGGCGGTCCCGACGGTGGTAACGGCGGGAAAGGCGGCGATGTAATAATTTTTGCTAATGAGAATCTGAAAACGCTCTTAGATTTTAAAAGGAACCCGCATTACAAAGCAAAAGAAGGTGAACATGGTTGGGGAAGCAATTGTTACGGTAAATCAGCCGAGGACTTAAGAATAGGCGTTCCGCTCGGCACTACTGTAAAAAAGAACGGTGAAATTATAGCAGACATTACAGAACCTAAACAAGAGATTATAATCGCTTTAGGCGGTCGCAGGGGCAGGGGTAATGCAAGTTTTAAATCATCAAAAAACACCGCTCCTCGTATAGCAGAAAAGGGTCAGCCCGGCGAAGAATGCATTGTAGAATTAGAGTTAAAAATTATTGCTGATGTCGGGATTATCGGGTATCCAAATGCCGGAAAATCAACATTTATATCAAAAGTTTCTTCGGCAAAACCGAAGATAGCTGATTATCCCTTTACTACATTATCACCTAATTTGGGTGTTGTAAAATTATACGATGACTCGCTAGTTTTTGCAGATATACCGGGACTAATTGATGGTGCATCTGCCGGTAAGGGACTTGGCCATGATTTTTTAAGGCATATAGAAAGAACAAAGATTCTTTTACATATTGTTGATTCTTTCGGATATGATAATAAAAATGCATATTCAACTTATGTCGCAATCAACAAAGAATTGAAAGATTATTCGCCGGTACTTGCTAAGAAATTACAGGTAATAGCAATCAACAAAATGGATGTTTTTGGCGCTGAAAAATCAGTAAAGCTTTTTAAGAAGAGAGGAAAAAAAGTATTTTTAATTTCAGCGTTGAAAGGGGAAGGGTTGAAATCATTGTTGGAAGAAATATTTAAAAAGATTAAAATGGTTAAAGTAGAAAAACCAACTGAAATAAAAAGCGTTTATTATAAATATGAACCGGAATTTGCTGTAAATAAAATAGGAAATGTTTTTGAGGTTACGGGCAAGAAAATTTTAGATTTGGCAGTTATGACTAATTTTTCAGAAGAAGAGGCAGCTAAAAGATTTCAAAACATATTTAAAAAAATCGGTGTCGAACAAAAGTTAAGAGAAGCCGGAATTGTTGCCGGTGACACCGTGAGGGTAGGTGAATATGAGTTCATTTACGAAGAATAGGATTGTTCTTAAAATAGGCAGTGGTATTATAACATCTTCGAAAGATTTTACCTATATGCAGAAAATAGCGGAAGAAGTTTCATCTTTTCATAATATGAAAAACGAGATTATCATCGTTTCTTCCGGTGCGATTGCAACAGGCATAGTAAAGCTGGGTTTGAAGAAAAAACCGTCTGATTTACCGTCCAAACAGGCTGCCGCTTCTGTCGGGCAGGTGGGTCTGATGAATAAATGGACTGATATCTTTTCAAAATATAATATACCTGTTGCCCAGATACTTCTTACGAAAAATGATTTTGAAGACAGGAACAGATATTTGAATACAAGAAACACGATTATGAGACTTCTATCCTGGGGAGTAATACCTGTAATAAATGAAAATGATACAGTTGTTACGGAAGAAATTAATTTTGGCGATAATGATACTCTTTCAGCGACAGTTGCTTCCAAAGTTGATGCTAATTATCTTATTATTTTAACTGATGTAGACGGTCTTTATAAAGGTAATCCCAAAAAAAATAAAAATGCGGAATTGATTTCGGAAGTAAAAAAGATTTCAACTGATATAGAAAATTATGCAACGAAAGAAGAGGGTTGTAGTTTTTCTGTTGGCGGGATGATGTCAAAAATAGAAGCAGCAAAGATTGCAACTGCTTCAGGTGTTGAGACATTTATAGTAAACGGCAAAAAAAACGTTTGTATTTCAGACATAATTGCCGGTCGTGTCAAATGCACTAAATTTCTGGCGGATGTAAAAATTGACAGTAGGAAAAAATGGATTGCCTTCGGTGCTAAATTATCAGGAACAATTGAAATAGATGACGGAGCTGCTTCTGCAGTAAAGGATTCTTCAAAAAGTCTGCTCCCGTCCGGGATTATCAGGACTAAAAGTGATTTTGAAAAAGGCGATGTGGTAAGCATTTTCAATAAAGGGAAAGAAATAGCTCGCGGGATTGTTTCATATTCAAGCAAAGATATCGAAAAAATAAAAGGACACAAATCATCCGAAATAGAAAAAATCCTCTGCCGTAAAGATTACGAAGAAGTTATCCACAGAGACAATCTTGTAGTAATAGGTTGAATAAAATAACCTATGAAATTTCTTTAAAACCAAAAGAAGTAATCCGACAATTCTCTAAATAACACATATCAAAATTTCCTTATTGAAATCCAATTAAAAATTTGTATAATTGAAATTGTTGGAAGAGTAATTTTTTGGCTGTTATTGCGAACTCGAAGAGTGTGGCAATCTATCTTTTAAGTTGGTAATTCTGAGATTGTTTCGTCACCATATTCCTCGCAATGACTTAGCAGGGATTTTTCGACAATCTCATGATTGAGATTTAAGTGAGGTATAATTATGTTAAAATTTAACAAGAGAACAAGAACCTTGGAACAGGAAGAGTATAAATATCAACTGCAAGATGTAAAAGAACCGAACCTTTACAGGGATATTTTCCCGTATGGTGAGGTACCGAAAATTTCTTTTAACTGGCGGGTTGTGCCTATGAACCCTACGGAAGAAATATGGATAACCGATACTACGTTTCGTGACGGTCAGCAATCGCGTCCTCCGTATACGGTAAAGCAAATTGTCGATGTTTACAAAATGATTCACCGGTTGTCAGGTCCTAATGGCGTTATCAGGCAGTCTGAATTTTTTTTATATTCTGAAAAAGACAAAGAATCAGTTACAAAGTGTTTAGAACTTGGGTATAAATATCCCGAAATTACCGGTTGGATAAGGGCGCACAAAGAGGATTTTAAGTTAGTTAAAAAACTCGGACTTAAAGAAACCGGAATTCTTACATCAGTGTCCGATTATCATATTTTCCTGAAACTTAAAAAAACAAGAAAAGAAGCGATGGATATGTATTTGGGTATTGTAAAAGACGCGCTTGAAGAAAAAATAATTCCGAGATGTCATTTTGAGGATATTACCCGTGCTGATTTCTACGGATTTGTGGTTCCCTTTGCACAGGAATTAATGAAACTGTCAAAAGCTGCAAACATACCTATAAAAATTCGTGCGTGCGACACATTAGGTTATGGAGTTACTTACCCTGGTGTTACTTTGCCCCGTTCGGTCAACGGTATAATTTATGGACTTACTAAATTTGCCGGGGTCCCTTCGGAATGGCTGGAATGGCATGGTCATAATGATTTTCATCGTGCATTGACCAATGCTATTGGTTCGTGGTTGTATGGTTGTTCTGTAACCAACGGTTCGCTTTTAGGTATAGGTGAAAGGACAGGTAACACGCCGACTGAGGCATTAGTTATTGAATATATTGCTTTTCGCGGTGATTCTAACGGTATGGAGACTACTGTAATTTCTGAAATAGCGGAATATTTTGAAAAAGAAATGGGTTATCAAATCCCTCCTAATCAGCCGTATGTCGGAAAGAATTTTAATGTTACACGTGCAGGAATTCATGCGGACGGGCTTTTGAAAGATGAAGAAATATACAACATATTTGATACAAATAAAATTTTGAAAAAACCGGTTTCTGTTGGAATTACCGATAAATCCGGTTTTGCAGGAATAATTTACTGGATAAATCATCATTTAAAGATTAAAGTTGATAAAGATAACCCGGGAGTAATTAAAATCAAGGAATGGATTGATACTCAATATGAAGCGGAAAGAACAATAGGTATTTCTGACGAGGAAATGTTAAGGTTGGTGAAAAAATATATTCCGGAGATTGTGATAAAATAATGAGATATTCAGAATCTTTTATTCCCACTGTTAAAGAGACACCTTCAGATGCTGATACGGTTTCCCAGAAGTTAATGCTTCGGTCAGCACTTATAAGAAAGCTTACTTCGGGAACTTACAATTGGCTGCCGTTGGGATTACGGGTATTGAAAAAAGTTGAACAGATAATACGGGAAGAAATGAATAAAATTGGCGGTCAGGAACTTCTTATGCCTGCAATATTACCAAAAGAATTATGGGAAGAAACAGGCAGATGGAATATTTACGGTAAAGAGCTATTCCGTCTAAAAGACCGTTCAGACAGGGAATTTTGTTTAGGTCCTACACATGAGGAGATTGTTACGGATATTGTCAGAAAGGATGTCCGTTCATATCGCCAGCTTCCTTTAATGCTGTATCAGTTCCAGACAAAGTTCAGAGATGAAATCAGGCCGCGGTTTGGTGTAATACGGGCAAAAGAATTTTATATGAAAGATGCATATTCTTTTCATGCGACAGAAGAAGATGCTGAAAGATATTACAAGCTTGTCTATGATGCTTACTCCAAAATTTGTGAAAGGTGTGGATTTAAGTTTCGCGTGGTTGAGGCGACAACAGGTGCTATCGGAGGTTCACTCTCGCATGAATTTATGGTACTAGCTGAAACCGGCGAAGAAGAAATCGTTTCTTGTGATTGCGGTTACGGTGCTAATATAGAAAAAGCGGAATGTGTTAAGGACAATACAAAATTCAGGATTCAGGATTCAGCATTAAAACAGTTGGAGGAAGTGCATACGCCGGGGATGAAGACTGTTGAAGAAGTTGGAAAATTTCTTAATGAGAAGCTGGATAAATTTATAAAAACACTGATTTATCTTGCTGATGGTAAACCTGTAATGGTACTTGTCAGGGGTGATTGCGAAATAAACGAAGAAAAACTTAAAGGTTTTCTAAAATGTAACGAACTTTTTCTTGCAGATGCAAAAACAGTTGAAAAAATCACAGGTGCTCCCGTAGGTTTTGCCGGTCCTGTCCGACTTCCTGCTTCCGACTTGCCACTTCCTATCTATGCTGATTTTTCAATAAAAGATATCGTAAATGGCATTTCAGGAGCGAATAAAAAAGATTATCATCTGAAAAATATAAATGTTAGCAGGGATTGCAAATTATCAGAGGTTGCTGATTTAAAAAAAGTAAAAAAGGGTGATAAGTGTCCAAGGTGTTGTAAAAATGAATTAAAATTTTCCAGAGGGATAGAAATAGGACATACTTTCAAATTAGGTACAAAATATTCAAAATCAATGAATGCCACATTTCTTGATGAAAAAGGTGTTAAAAATCATTTTATAATGGGTTGTTATGGAATAGGAGTTTCCAGGATAGTTGCCGCTGCGGTTGAACAATCAAATGACAAAGATGGTATAATTTGGAACGAGGCAATTGCACCGTATAAAATTGTAATAGTCCCGATTGCATATGAAGGTGAAGTTAAAAAGACAAGCGATAAAATTTACTCGCAATTTTCAGAAAGAGCAGATGTTCTTTTAGATGACAGGGATGAGAGAGCCGGTGTGAAATTTAAAGATGCTGATTTACTGGGTATTCCCATCCGCATTACCGTTTCCGAGAAAACGCTCAAAGAAAATAAGGTTGAACTCAAATATAGAAATGAAAAAACTGTAAATCTTGTAAGCATAGAAAGTCTGCTTGACATTATAAAGTAAATATTGTATAATTTAAACATTAGAAGAGTGGCTAAAACCACTCTTTCTTTTTGGTAACTTTGATAAGTGTAGTTGCTTGCCCTTGGCAAGCAATGAAATAATTATAGATTAAAGAAGCCAGTTTGTTTTCAAAAAAACATAAGTCAGCGTCTATGGAAGAAAAAATACTTGAAATTATAAAAGACGATATTGGAAAAGAAGGTTTAGAAATAGTTGAAATCAGATGTTCTAAATTCAAGGGAAGAACGAATATTCGCGTATTTATTGATAAAACAGGCGGAGTTACAGTTGCTGATTGCGAAAAAGCAAGCGGGATTATCGGGTTCCTTTTAGACGGCAGTAATTTGAATTTTGCCGGATACGAATTAGAGGTTTCTTCACCCGGTCTTGACAGGCCGCTTGCAAAAGAGGCGGATTTTAACAAACATTTGGGTGAAACCGTTATGATATTCCTCAGGGAAAATTTTAACGATAAAAATTATTTTGAAGGAAAGATTAACGGCAGTAATGACGGTTTTGTGGAAATTACGGCTAAAGACAAAAATATAAAAATTCCAATAGATAGAATATCAAAAGCAAAACTGAAAATTGAAATATAATGGAGGCAGGAAGTAAAAAGTGGCAAGCAGGAAGTAGTTTTACCTACTCCCTACCTACTACTCCCTACTACCTGATGTTAAATGGCTGAACAAACAATTGAACTTTTACCGGTAATTGAACAAATTGAAAGAGAAAAAGGTATTAAAAAAGCCGATCTTTTAGCGACAATAGAATCAGCGCTTGTATCTGCTTTTAGAAAGCATTCAGGCAATAAAAATCTTAATTTAGAAGTACATCTGGATGAAGCTACAGGCAAAATTAAAGCATATCACATTAAAAAGGTGGTGGAAAGTCTTACTGACCCGGATAATGAAATATCTCTTACCGAAGCTATAAAGCTTAAACCGAAAGCAAAATTAGATATGGATTTAAAGTTTGAGGTTTCTATTGATGATTTTGGAAGAATAGCAGCCCAGACAGCAAAGCAGGTTATTATCCAGAAAATCAGGGATGTTGAAAAAGATAATCTGTTTATAGATTTTTCTTCAAAAGTCGGTAAAGTAATAACCGGCATGGTTTACAAATTTGTTGGCAGAAATATTATAATTGATATAGACCATGGCGAGGCGATTTTACCTGTCCGGGAACAGTGTGCCCGTGAGAAATTTAAAATCGGAGACAGAATCAAAGTTTACGTATTAAAGGTTGAAAAAACACCAAAGGGTCCGCAGATGGTTGTGTCCCGCATGCATCATGAACTCATAAGGCATCTTTTCAGGTTAGAAGTGCCGGAGGTTTATGATAATACTGTGGAAATAAAAAATATTGTCCGGGAACCTGACTCGCGTATAAAAGTTGCAGTTTTATCTCATAATATGAAAGTCGACGCTATTGGTTCTTGTGTAGGGGTTAAAGGGATAAGGATTAAATCGATTATTCAGGAACTTCAGGGTGCGAGAATAGATATGGTTGCCTTTTCAACAGATATGACACAATATATAGTAAATGCGTTAAGTCCGGCTAAAGTGATTTCTATCGATACTAAACCTGAAAGAAAAATAGCAAATATCACGGTTGCTGATGACCAGCTTTCACTTGCTATCGGCAAGGCAGGTCAGAATGTCCGTCTTGCTGTAAAATTGACCGGTTGGCATATTGATATAAAATCTGAATCGGAGAAAAAATCAAATAAGACAGCAGAAATTGAACAGAAGATGGATAGTTTTATAGGGATTAAAGGAGTCGGCAAAAAAACAGCAGAAATACTTATAAAATCAGGGTTTAAGACAATTGAGTCGCTGGCAAATGCTTCACTGGAAACATTAACAACACTTCAGGGTATCGGTGAAAAAACAGCACAAAAAATAATAGAGGCTGCTAAAAAAAGTTTAGAAACAAAAAAAGTTAAGGTACAAAAAGAAGTAGAGGTAGAAAAAGAAGTGGTGGAACAAAAAGAAGAAGAAGTACAAAAAGAAGCGGAGGTACAAGATGGTGAAGAAGAAACTAAAGGATAAAGAAAAAATTGAAATTGACAAAAAGAAAAAAGAAAAGAAAAAATCCGAAAAACCGGTAAAACCAAAAAAAGAAAAGAAAGTAAAAGTATTGTCATCGGTCAAACCGGAAGAAAAATTAGAAAAAAAACTGGAAGAAAAACCTGTTGCTGAAATTGCTGCGCCAAAAGAAGTTGAAAAGCCGAAAATCAAAAAACCGAAAGTAAAAACTGAAAAAGCAGTAAAAGTCAAAAAAACGGCAGTTGCTGCTGTTCCTGCTGTTGAAAAGCCGGTTTTGCCGCCGGTTTCACCCGCTCCAATAAAAGAACCGGCTGTGGTTTCTGTGAAAGCAGTTGAAAAACCTGTTCCGGTTGTTCCTGCAAAGCCTGCTGTTCCCCGTCAAACAATAAAAATTAACGAAATAATTACCGTTTCCGAACTAGCAACAAAACTAAATATAAAAGCTGTAGAATTAATTAAAAAAATGATGTCGATGGGTATTCTTGCAACTATTAACCAGCGTATTGTTGCAGATGTTGTTAAACTTGTTGCTGCTGAATTTAACTATGATATCGAGATGATTCCGCTTTATGGTGAATTAAAAACAGAGCCAAAAGAAGATGTTGCAAAATTGAAACATCGCGCCCCTATTGTTACTATAATGGGACATGTGGACCATGGTAAAACGTCGCTTATGGATGCTATAAGAGAATCCAACGTCGCTGAAAAAGAGGCGGGTGGAATTACCCAGCATATTGGTGCGTATAAAGTTAAAACAACAAACGGAGAAATAGTTTTTCTTGATACTCCCGGTCATGAAGCATTCACGGCAATGCGTGCCAGGGGAGCCCAGGTAACTGATATCGTCATATTGGTTGTTGCTGCTGATGATGGAATTATGCCTCAGACAATTGAAGCTATAGACCATGCTCGCGCTGCAAATGTCCCGATAATGGTTGCTATTAATAAAGTTGATTTACCTACGGCAAACGTACAGAAAGTAAAACAGGAACTATCAAACCAGAATTTACTTCCGGAAGATTGGGGCGGCAAAACAATCACTGTTGAGGTTTCTGCAAAAAAGAATACAGGAGTTGATAAGCTTTTAGAGTTAATTCTGCTTCAGGCTGAAATGATGGAATTAAAAGCGAACCCCGATAAAAAAGCGGTTGGCGTTATAGTTGAAGCAAGAGTTTCTTCTAAAATCGGTCCTGTAGCCACTGTTTTAATAAATAGCGGAACACTCAAAGTTGGTGACCATTTTGTTGCCGGGACTTCTAACGGCAAGGTCCGTGCCATGCATAACGATAGAAAAAAACGGCTTTTAGAGGCGGGACCTGCAACACCTGTTGAAATAATGGGTTTTCAGTGGGCGCCGCAGTCAGGTGACAGGTTCTTTGTTGTTTCTGACGAGAAAGAAGCCAGGCATATCAGTGAAACCCGCCAGCAGTTAAGAAGGGACGAAAAGCTTTTTTCTCATAATCATTTGACACTCGAAGATTTTCATAAAAATGTTATTGAAGGCAAAGCAAAAGAATTAAGTCTTATCCTTAAAGCGGATGTTCGCGGTTCTATTGAAGTCCTGCGCGATTCACTTGAAAAACTATCTACTAAAGATGTTGCAGTCAGAATAATACATTTTGGTATAGGCGGTATAAACGATTCCGATGTTATTCTTGCGGCTGCGTCAAATGCCGTTATAATCGGTTTTAATGTCAGAAGTGAAACGTCTGCAATGGTTCTTGCACAGCGGGAAGGTGTAGATATAAAAACATACAGGATTATCTATGAAGTTATAAATGATATAAAAGCAGCGATGGAAGGTCTTTTGGAACCGGACAAAAAAGAGGTTTATTTAGGCCGTGCCCGGGTTCTCAAAATTTTCAAAGTTGCAAAAACCGGAACTATTTTAGGCAATTCAGTTATTGATGGTAAAATTCTAAGAACCGGTGGTGCCAGATTATTGCGTGACAACACAATAATCTTCGAAGGAAAACTATCTTCTCTTAAAAGATTTAAGGATGATGTGAAAGAAGTTGAAAAAGGTTTTGAATGTGGTATGGTTTTAGACGGCTTCGGTGATGTAAAAATCGGTGATGTAGTTGAATCATTTACATTCGAACTTGTAAAAAGGAAACTATAGGGGTGTAGAGTCGTAGGGGCGTAGAGTCATAGAGTCGTAGAGTCGTAGAGTCGTGGGATAGTGGGATAGCGGGATTGTGGGTTTTGACGCGTAGGGGTGGGCTTGTCCACCCGATTTAAGTTATCTGTTTAATTTTGCGATGAAGGCGCTTATTTTATGAAAAAAATTGAAATTGCTAAGGATATTTTTTGGGTTGGGGTTGTTGACTGGAACGTGCGTAATTTTCACGGTTATACTTATACTACGAAAAGAGGTTCAACTTATAACGCCTATTTGATTATTGATAAAAAAATTGCACTGGTTGATACTGTTTTAGGTTCTTTTTCAGGTGACATGATTGAGAAAATAAAAGAAATTATTGACCCTGCTAAAATTGACTATATTATCGCCAATCACGTTGAGACTGACCATTCCGGTGCTCTTCCTGATATAATGAAGTTAGCTAAAAATGCAAAAGTTGT
Source organism: Elusimicrobiota bacterium (assembly GCA_028718185.1). Classification (NCBI taxonomy): domain Bacteria; kingdom Pseudomonadati; phylum Elusimicrobiota; species Elusimicrobiota bacterium. The sequence continues at coordinate 822,843 of JAQUMH010000001.1, read as the reverse complement.
TGGAACTGCTAAATGCAAAGAAGGACTTTACAGACATTATTACGAAAATTGGGATTTTCAGGTTGTTAAGACAGGAGATACTATATCGCTTGGCAGCAGGACATTAAAATTTTTGGAAGCACCTATGATTCACTGGCCTGATAGTATGTTTACTTATATCCCCGAAGAAAAACTCCTGCTCCCGAATGACGCTTTCGGGCAGCATTATGCGACAACCGAGAGATTTGACGATGAAGTAGATGAATGTTCGCTTATGGATGAGGCGGCAAAATATTATGCCAACATTTTAATACCATACAGTCCTATTATTCTTAGAAAAATAGATGAAGTTGTAAAAAGCGGTATTGAAATAAAAACAATTGCACCTTCACACGGGATTATCTGGCGTAAAGACCCGATGAAAATTGTAAATGCATATGTTAACTGGGCAAAAGGACTGCCTCTCAAGAAAAGTGTGTTAATTGTGTACGAAACAATGTGGAATGCTACTGAAAAAATGGCAAAAGCAATTTTAGAAGGATTAAAAACAGGCGGTGCAGAGGCAAAATTATACAATGTAAGTGTTTCCGACAGGACTGAAATTATGAAAGAGATTTTCAATTCTAAGGGAATACTCGTCGGTTCGTCAACCCACGACAATAACATACTTCCTAATATAGCAGGTTTTCTTGATTTTATAAAAGGACTTAAAATAAAAAACCGCATTGGCGCGTCTTTTGGTTCATTCGGTTGGAGCGGAGAATCAGTAAAAATTATTGAAAATACATTAAAAGAAAGCGGTATAGAAGTAGTCCTCCCTCCCATATCAGCAAAATATACACCCTCAGAAGAGGACACAAAAAACTGTTTTGAATTCGGAAAAACCTTCGCAAAAAAAGTAATGGAGTAATGGAGTCCCCCCTCAACTCTTTCTTCTCCCCTCAGGGGAGAAGATGAAAGATGAGGGGAAAATTATAAATTTTTTGGTCTGACTGAGTTGTAGGGTTTTTAGGGTTTATCCGCAGTCATCAGCGTTTTAATATTTAATCAGCGGCAATCAGCGTTCCCATGAAGAAATTAAAAATTGGTTTTACATACGATGCTAAAGCAGATTATAATCTCCTGCCTACAGACTCACCGGATAAATACGCGGAATTTGATTCTGAAGAGACAATCTCTGAAATAGAAAAATCTTTAAAAAGTAGCGGTCATGAAGTTGAAAGAATAGGCAGGATATCCGTTCTGCTTGAAAAAATTGCACAAGGTAAAAGATGGGACATCATTTTTAATATCGCCGAAGGCATTAAAGGCAGAAACCGCGAATCACAAGTTCCTACCATTCTTGAACTTTATGATATTCCATATTCCGGCAGTGACGCTTTAACAATGGGGCTAACGCTTGATAAAGCAGTAGCTAAAATGATTGTTTCGCATTATGGAGTATTAACCCCGAAATTTCTGGAAATAGAAAAAATTGAACAGCTTGATGAAAAAGAATTCCATTTAAAGTATCCGGTTATAATAAAACCGTCAGAAGAGGGAACATCAAAGGGGATTTCACCGGAATCTATTGCCAGGAATTTTAAAGATGTTGTAAAAAGAACAAAATGGCTTATTGAAAAATACAACCAGCCTGCACTTATTGAAGAGTTTATAACAGGCACCGAATTTACGGTCGCCGTAATTGAAAATAACCCCCCGGAAGTTCTACCGCCTGTTCAGATAACAATAAAAGGAAAACAATATCTCGGCGACGATTTTTACACCCACGACCGTGTCATAAACGATGATATAAGGTATGTCTGTCCTGCCGAAATCCCAAATAAGCTTAACGAAAAATTAAAAGAGGTTGCATTAAATTCTTACAAAGCGCTCGGTATAAAAGATTTTGGAAGAATAGATTTCCGCGTTGATGAAAACGACACCCCGTATTTTTTAGAATTAAACCCGCTTCCCAACTTAGGAAAAATAGATGTTTTCCCGCTAATAGCCAAAGCCATCGGCATTACCTACGAAGAAATAGTCTGCAAAGTCCTTTCCGCCGCTTTAAAAAGGTATAGAATTGAGTAATGGTTTGGAAAATGGGAAGATGTTATTAGTTTTTATACAAGGATTGTATTGATTTTTGCAATAAGTCTTTATATTTGGATTTCATCTCATTCCTCAAGATTTGAACAGAAATTATGTATTTGAATTTAGTGCAAATTATTGGAACTCTCATGTTTTTTAGGAGAAATTGGTGTGCCCCAGAAGAGAAGTATACCAGTAAAAGTAGTATAATATAAGGGGGGTACTGGTATGGAAGGAATGACAGTTGAAGTAAGAAAAGATGGTAAAAGGAAATGGAGTAAGGAACAGAAGATAAATATAGTAAAGGAATTTGAGTCTGGAGTAAACGTAAATGAGCTCAGCCGGAAATACAACATCCATGCAAATATGATTTATCAATGGAAGAGGAGATTTGAGAGCATGGGAAAGGAAGGATTGGGACAAGATGGCGAAGTAATATCGAAAAGTATGTATGTATCCGCCTTAAAGAAGATAGAAGAATTAGAGCGAGCTTTAGGACGCAAGACGTTAGAGACAGATATCTTAAAAAAAAGTTTAGAAATGAAGGGGCTAAAGTTACCCGAGGAGAAATAAGGGTATTAGCTGGCATATTCAATTGTTCTTTGAGAAGAGTATTAATTACATTTAATAAGACACAGCGATGGTATTACTACAAAGCCAGGGCAAGAGACAAAACACCAAAGATAAAACGGCCAGAAGTCTTAGAAATGATAAAAAAGTTAGTGCATTTAAGACCTGCGACATATGGTTATCGTAGGATACATGCGATTCTAAAGTTGATAGGACCGAGGTGCAATTCTAAGACAGTAAATCGGTATATGGCGTTGAACCTGTGGTTAAGCACGAACAGGCAAAAGCGTTTAAGGAAAGGCAGGATACATGAAGGCGTTGTATCGGTAGCTGAGTCAAATACTCGCTGGTCATCAGACATAACTGTAATAAAAGCGTGGAATGGTGATAAAGGGCGACTGGCAATAGTGATAGACTGTGCGGACAGGCAGATAATCGCATATAAATGGGCTAAAAGTATAACAGGTAATACTCTCATTGAAGTGGTAAAAGAAGCGTTAAAAAAAAGATTTGGCTGCGAGAATGTACCGGCAAAAGGTAATCTTGAGTTTTTAAGCGATAACGGTTCTGAGTTTATTGAAAAAGGATTCAGAAAATTTCTTGAAAGAGCAGGTCTTACGGTATGTAATACACCGATAAGAAGTCCCGAGAGTAATGGTATATCTGAGTCGTTTTTCAAAAGTCTAAAACGAGATTATGTGTATCAGAGTGTAATTATGAGTTTTGACAATATTACGGAAAATGTAGTAAAATGGATTGAGGATTACAATATCAGGGCGCCGCATAGTGCCTTGGGGATGATAAGGCCTTCGAAGTTTTATGAAAACTGGAAGGCTAAACCAACTAAAAAGTAGTTGGTTGCTGGTATAAAATCAGCTGGGGCAGTCCAAATAAAATATATTTTAATAATGATATTTGCTACCATACCAATGCTAATATTCTTTTCGGCGAATCACTGGCCTACTATAAGTTATTTTATATTTAGTCTTGGAACCATTATATTTATATGGGCTATAGGATTATTGTTATTTCTTTTACTTGCAAGGGAATTATGGACTGAATGTGAAGGGGCAGGGGAGTTGACTGAATTGACTTCTCTATGATTTAATAGAAATCTTGTTCAAAAAAATAAAAGGGAATTATTATGAATACTAATGCGTGGAGAGGTTTTAATAGCGGTGTCTGGCAAAAATCAATTGATGTCCGGGATTTTATTCAAAAAAATTATAAACCTTATACGGGTAATGAATCTTTTCTTTCCGAACCGACTTCAAGAACGCTAAGGTTAAACGATAAAATTCAAAAACTTATTGCAAAAGAGAAAGCCAATGGCGGTGTGCTTGGAATAGATACCCAGACAGTATCATCGTTGCTCACATACAAACCCGGATATATAGATAAAAAACACGAGATAATCGTTGGCATTCAAACATCAAAACCTCTTGTTAGAGCGGTAAACCCTTTTGGCGGTATAAGAACTGTCCGGGCTGCATGCAAAGCATACGGATATAAACTCAATAAAAAAATCGAAGAATATTTTTCATACAGGACAACCCATAACGACGGCGTCTACAGGGCGTATAGCGAAGAGATGAAAAAAGCCCGCAAGTCGGGAATAATAACAGGTCTTCCTGACGCTTACGGGAGAGGCAGATTGATAGGCGACTACAGGAGGGTTTCTCTTTACGGGGTTGATTATCTGATAAAACAGAAAGAGATAGATAAACAGAAAATAAGCGGATTAAATATGAGTGAAGAAAATATAAAATTGATAGAAGAACTTTATAGACAGATTAGTTTCCTTCACAAATTGAAAGAGATGGCAAAATTGTACGGTTTTGATATTTCCAAACCTGCTGTTAATTCAAGAGAAGCTGTTCAGTGGCTGTACTTCGCATATCTGGGTGCCATAAAAGAACAAAATGGCGCAGCTATGTCTCTCGGCAGGGTCAGTTCTTTTCTTGATATATATTTTGAAAGAGATCTTTATGAAAAAACTATTACTGAAACTGGCATACAGGAAATGCTGGATGATTTTGTAATTAAATTAAGGGTAGCAAGGCATCTGCGCACCCCGGAATATAACGAACTTTTTGCAGGTGACCCTCTCTGGATAACCGAATCAATCGGGGGCATGAGCATGTCAGGAAAGTCGCTTGTAACAAAAACATCTTTCAGGATGCTGCACACTCTTAATAATCTTGGTCCGTCTGCAGAACCTAATCTTACCGTATTGTGGTCGGACAAACTCCCCGTGAAATTTAAAAACTACTGTGCCGGGATTTCAATAGAAACTAATTCCATACAATATGAAAACGATGACTTGATGCGGTCTATTTACGGTGATGATTACGGAATTTCCTGCTGTGTTTCCGCAATGAAGATAGGAAAACAGATGCAGTTTTTCGGGGCGAGGTGCAACCTTCCTAAAGTTCTGCTTATGGCGATTAACGGCGGAAAAGATGAAGTTACTGGTGAACAGGTTGGTCCCGTGACGGATATTTTTAAAGGTTCATATCTTGATTATAAATGGGTAATGAAGCGTTACTCTTTCTATAGGGAGTGGCTATGCCGTCTTTATGTTAATACTATGAACGTAATCCATTCCATGCATGACAAATACGCGTATGAAAAAATCCAGATGGCTCTTCATGAAACAAATGTTGAAAGGTTTATGGCATTTGGTATTGCAGGCTTATCAGTTACCGTGGATTCGTTAAGCGCCATAAAATATGCAAAAGTCAAACCTATAAAAAATAAACGCGGGCTGGTAGTAGATTTTGAAATAAAAGGAAATTTCCCGAAGTTCGGCAACGATGATAATAGGGTTGATGTTATTGCAAGCCAACTCGTATCGGAATTTATGAAAAGTCTTAAAAAAACTCCTGCATACAGGAATTCAAAACATACTTTATCAATTTTGACTATCACTTCAAACATAGTATACGGCAAAATAACCGGTTCTACTCCTGACGGAAGAAAAAAAGGAGAACCCTTTGCGCCCGGAGCGAATCCCATGCATAACCGCGATATAATGGGTGCACTTGCGTCACTAAATTCAGTAGCAAAAATCCCTTATTCCTGCTGTCGCGACGGTATCTCGAACACATTCTCAATAATACCTGACATATTAGGGAAATCTTTGCGGGAGCAGATTCCCAATCTCGTGGACGTGATAAACGGCTATTTTCTGACAGACGGACATCATCTTAACGTCAATGTTTTAAACAAAGAGCAGCTGCTGGATGCAATGGCAAACCCGCACAAATATCCGAATCTTACAATAAGAGTTTCAGGTTACGCAGTAAATTTCAATAAATTAAATAAAGAACAGCAGAAAGAAGTAATAGAACGCACATTTCATAAAAGCATATGCGAGGGAAAGTTCACTCAATTGAAACATTAGGAACGCTTGACGGTCCCGGCTTGAGAGTTATACTTTTCATGCAGGGTTGTAATATGCGTTGCGGGTACTGTCATAATCCGGATACCTGGGACTTGCTATCGGGAACGCTCTCTGAAAGCAGTGAAATAGCCGGTAAGTTGCTTCAATATAAGCAGTATTTTGGAAAGAAAGGCGGAGTGACTTTTTCGGGAGGAGAACCTTTAGTCCAACCCGATTTTTTGCTTGAAATACTGAAGATTTTAAAAGAGAAGAATGTAAATATTGCAATTGATACAAATGGTTTTTATCTCAATGATGCAGTAAAAAAATGTCTGCTTTATACCGATCTTGTAATACTTGATATAAAACACTGGAATGAAACGAAGCACAAAAAGCTTACAGGTAAATCCCTTAATAATACTATAGCATTTCTAAAATATCTTTGTAAAAATAATATTCCGGTCTGGATAAGAAATGTTGTTATCCCGTCTGCCAACGACAGTGATTCTGATATAATAAAACTGGCAAGGTTGATTAAACAAACCGTAAAAGACAGCAAAATAGTAAAAAAGATTGAACTTCTCGGGTATCATACAATGGGTATTGGAAAATGGGGAAAATTAAAAATGAAATACCCGCTCAAAAACATTCCTGAAATGAACATTGATAAACTAAAAAGATTGAAATCCATTTTTGACAAAGAATATAATGAACCGTTAAAAAAATAAAAAGAGGATTTATGAAAGAGAAATATTTGTATATTGAGAATTCAGATTTGAAGTATGAGCAGGAGCAGGTGGAAGATGAAGGGAAAGATATTTCTTCTGTTATTTCTGAGTTTGAGGAGTTATCTAAACTCAATTTGGATGAAGATTTAAGTTTACAGACGAGAGCTCAACGATTATTGGACAAGACAGTAAATCTGCCAACCAAACCGGGTTATAAATTTTTGGAACCGTCTGACTTGGAAGGAATTAAAAAAGAAAGACCGGATGGTCCCCGAAAAATAGCTCTCAAAGTTAATGACAAAATATTATTTGATAAAGTGTTAGGGGCATGGTTGGGGCGTTGCAGCGGGTGTCTTTTGGGGAAGCCGGTAGAACATTGGCTTTCTCCCCAAATGTGGAAACATTTAAAAGACCTCAACAGGTATCCCTTAACGGATTATTTTCCTTCGGATAAACCGATAGACCATATGCCGGAAGATGATGATTTAAATTATACGGTAACCGGTATATGTATAATAAAAGAATTCGGAAAAGATTTTACACCTGAAAACGTAGCAAGATTTTGGATGACGAACATGCCTATTTTACATACATATTCAGCAGAACGGGTTACATATAAAAATTTAGTAAATCTTATCCAGCCACCGCAATCAGCTATATTTCGCAATCCATACCGTGAATGGATAGGTGCACAAATCCGTGCAGATTTTTTTGGTTATTATGCTTTAGGGAACCCGGAGTTAGCAGCTGAATATGCATGGCGTGATGCAAGTATAAGCCATATAAAGAATGGGATATACGGCGAGATGTGGGTAGCGGCCATGTTAGCGGCATCTGCAGTTGAAAGTGATATAAAGAAAATAATAAAGATTGGGTTGAGTGAGATACCTGCAAAGTCCCGTTTAAGTGAAGGTATTTCTGATGTTATGAAATGGCATGAAGAAGGTATTGATTTTGAAGAAGCTATTTCCCGTATTCATAAACGCTGGGATGAAAACAACCCGCATCACTGGTGTCATACAATCAGTAACGCTCAGGTAGTAGTGCTTGGTTTGTTGTGGGGCGAAGGCGACTTTGAAAAATCAATTTGCCGTGCTGTACAGGCATGTTTTGATACAGACTGTAACGGGGCGACAGTTGGTTCTATTGTTGGTATGATATTAGGGGCGAAGAAGTTACCAAAAAAGTGGATAGAGCCGTTAAACGATACACTTGAAACAGGAATATCCGGGTATAATAGTGTGAAAATTTCCAAAATAGCCAAAGAAGGTTTCCAATTATACAAAAATGAGTTCTAAAAATCGAAATAAATTACAGGTTATGGTTTTGGGTGGGTTAAATACTGACATAATCGGTCTTGGCATCAAGGAACTTTTAAAACCAGGGGAATTAACACTTGGAGGTAATTTCGTAGTAGGTCCGGGAGGCAAATCAAGAAATATTGCCCAGATGGTTGCCGCCTTGCTCGGGAAAAATAAAGTTGCTATGGTAGGTAAAACCTCAAAAGATCCTTTCAATTTATGGCGGTTACCGGTAGATGCTCTTATAAAAGCTGGTGTAAATACCGAATTTATAAAAATATTAAAATTTGATGAGACCCGAAAATATCCCGGGATAGCGTTGATTCCTGTAAATACTAAAGGACAGAATCAGATTTATGTTTTACCCGGGATAAACGATGATTTTCTCGCAAAAGATATTGATGATGCTGAATTACTTTTTACTTCCGTAAAGAAAAATAACGGTATATTAACCATGTCTCTTGAATTGCCGCTAAAAACAGCAATATATGCAATTAAGAAAGCAAAACATTTCGGCATAAGGGTGATTCTTGATACCGGAGGAATAAGTAAAGACGAAAATTATACAGAATTACTGGCACAAGAGATTTTCATGATTAAGCCGAACGAATATGAAACCAAGATTTTAACCGGAGTTGAAGTCAAAGATTTCAGGACAGCGGGGAAAGCCGCTGATTGTTTTAATAAGAAAGGCATAAATAATATACTTATTACACATGGTAAAAATGGTGCTTATCTGTTTTGCGGGAATATTAAGCAACATATACCTGTTCCCAATGTAAAAAAAGCAAAATTATGTGACGAGACCGGATGTGGTGACCAGGTAACTGCAGCTCTGTGTGCAGGGATATCGCATGGCAAAGATATTTTAGAAGCAAGTAGAGATGCTATATTAGCAGGGACGCTGCAGTTTCATAAAGTAGGTATAAAACCTATTACATTTTTGCCTAAATACAGGTGAAAAATTTAAGACAACATTATCACTATATTGGACAAAAGAAAGTACTTGACAAAAAACTGTCCTTGCGTTATACTATTATTAGAAGTGTAAAAGTAATAAATATTGTCGCATAGATAAAATTTATGAAGAAAGTGTTTATAGTAGATGATGACAGGTGTTTAGCTGAAATAATCAAGGAAGTACTTGAAGAAACCGGTTATGAAGTTAAAATAGCACTATCAGGCGATAGTGCTATTAAATTATTAGAAACTGCAAGACCTGACTTAGTAATATTGGACATGAGATTGACCGATATTGAAGGAATGGTAATGTTAGATTTAATAAGTGAAAAGTATAGTGAAATCCACGTAATTGTTTACACAGCGTATGAAGAATATAAAAAACAACAGCCTTCCTTAAATAATAGAAAATTCTGCAATTTGTTAATGAAACCGCTTCCTCTTGAAACAATTATGTCAGAAGTAAAATGTGCAATCGGCGAACCATAGAAGTTGAATATACACCTGATATCACCTCGCATACAACCATTGACAATCAACCATAAAAAATTATAATAAAAAAAGCAAAACAGCATTTTTGGTTTAAGTGCATTCAAATTCTATCTTGCAGTTAGATATAGTTGACTTTTTACCCGCGTATGCAAAATGCCCCCGACGAAGACGGGGGATGAATGCATAAAGGGTATCCGCCAACGCTTTGTGGCGGATGCTTCGGCGGATTTAGCCGAAGATGCCTGCCCGCCAAAGTATCATTGGTGGGGAGCAGGTGTCACCGACTTTAGTCGGTGGGGCTCCACAGCATTCGACAGAAGCGTTCGTTGTGTTAAAAAAAATAAGGAAGGTAAAATAAATGAATAAATATAAGATTTTAGTAATAGAAGATGATTTGTCTATAAGCAAAATGTTAAAAATAAATCTGGAGAAATCCGGTTATGAAGTCTTTGTTTCATCCGATGGTAATGAAGGTGTCGAAATAGCTAAACAGAAAAAACCGGATTTAATCATTTTAGATATAATGTTACCTGATAAAAATGGATTCGTGGTGCTTGAGGAAATTAAAAACAACCAGGATATAGCATATACTCCTGTTATTGTCATGTCAGGTCTTTCAATTTCCGAGATAAAAAAACAGATTCCTTCATATAGTGAAAAAGCAGAGGGTAGCAGAACATTGTTTTTTGTTAAAAAGCCGTTTGAAATAGAAGAACTATTAGAAGAAATTAAAGATCTTTATGATAAAAAAATAGAATAAAAATATTTTTTTATTATACTTATCAAAACAACTTGGTATAAATGCTTGACAGATAAATTAGAATTTACTAAAATGAACAAATTGCAGTAACTAATTACTAACTACTAGTTTCTGCCTTTATTGGGTAGGTGGCCGAGTGGCTAATGGCACCAGACTGTAAATCTGGCGGGCTGCGCCCTGCGAAGGTTCGAATCCTTCCCTGCCCAATGTTATTCGCAGATTACGCAAAAAAAACACAGATTACGCAGAAAAAATTTAATCTCTGTGTAATCTGCGAAATTTCTGTTGTTTCTGCGGAGTGCCGAGCGTAGCGAGGCTTAGATTTTCTTTAATTTTACCGGAACCGGTAACTTGCCATGTGGTTTGATTTGTCCCCGGAGTACTTTCATTGCAGATTCAAAACAATTCTCACCTTCGTAAGCAAAAATTAGTCTTTTCACAGCAGGTAGTTCTCTTGCTGCATAAGCGTTGCCGAATAAAACAATTGCTGAAATCTTGGGTGAAATTCCGCTAACTAAAGCTATTAACCGCTGAGTTAAATCTGAAGAGCCAAGGTATCCTTCGGTTCTTGAAAATGGTATGACAACCAAACTATCATATTTCATGGTTTCAGAAAGAGTAGCTTCAATCTGAACTTGGCTGGGGAATTCATTAACTTTACGGATGTCAGAATTTGGGAATGATTCTTTAATTAATTGTTCAAATTCCTTAGTACCGCTGTCCTCTGTGTATGATTTTTGTGTTTGCGGGTCTTTAAACGAATTTCCTACCTGAAGAATAAACAAATGTTTTTTATTTACAGGTATTGCTGCTGAGTTCACTCCATTAAGAACTGCGGTAATAGATGCTTCACTCATATTTATAGCAGTTTTTCTATCTTTATCTGTTATTATTTTCTGCGAAGGTTGTTTCATTGTTTTTGTCTGCGCCTCAATCACTCTTCTGACAGCATTGTCAATTTGTTTTATTGAGATAGCACCGTTTCTGTAAGCTTTTAACATCCATCCATATGCTGTTTTCATGGGGATTCTGTAACTTGTCATAACCATATCATTTCCGGCAGCCATTGCAAGTTCATGGCATTTTTCCAGAGAGAAAAGATTTGTAAGACCTACCATAGCAAAGGAGTCGGTCATAACAAGACCGTCAAATCCCACGTCGCGCAGAAGTTTTATGAGTTTGGGCGAAATTGATGCAGGATATTTTTTATCTATTTTTTCTACCATTATGTGTCCTACCATAACACCCGACAGATTAGCTTCTTTTATGGTTTTAATATATGGATAAAGTTCTCTTTTTATCAGCGAGTTTCTATTTCCGTTTAGATATACCATTCCTATATGTGAATCAACTGCCGATTCGCCGAATCCGGGAAAATGTTTGCCTGTTACAATCATTCCGTTATCCTGATAACCTTTTATTGCGGCAATTGCCATTTTAGCTACCAGTTCCTTATTCCCGCCGAATGACCTTGGTCCCACGCAGTTAGAAAGAGGATTCATTGCGATATCAAGTATTGGTCCGAATACGACATTTAACCCGTCGGCTTTTGCCTGTATAGCCGTCAATCTGCCGAATTCATATGCGTACTCTTCAAGATTCGTTGCACCTACAGCCATTTGGCAAGGTAGCTGAAGCGAGTTATTACCCCTATATCCGTTTTCCATATTATCACATACCAGTATAGGATAGTCAGCATAAGCGAGGAATTCTGATACAATTTTTTTATTTGACGGCAGATGAATCCCGCCCAGGCTCCTGTTTTTTATCAGATTAAATACAAATTTTTTATCAGCAGGATTATATATGCAGTTTGATCTAGCAAGCAGCATCTGTCCGATTTTCTGTTCAACACTGAGCTCATTAATATTTAACGGTTTAACCATCGTCACCCTCCGTGCTATGAATTTGTAATAGTTTTTTGTAGTTGCACGCCCTTGGCGTGCCATATGATAATTTACTACACGCACTAAAACAATTTTTCCAGCGTTTTTATACTTACTTCTCTCAAATCCTTTACAACAATATCCGCTTTTTTCAACCTTTCAGGTTTATTCTGCCTGTCAATCCCGACACATTTCATTTTTGCCCTTTTTGCCGCTTCTACTCCAAGTATTGCATCCTCAAAAACCACGCAATTTTTAGGCGGGATACCAATTTGTCTGGCAGCTGTTATGAATATCTGCGGGTTTGGTTTACCTTTTGTAATATCATTTCCTGTTAAGCATACTTCAAATAAATTGATTAATTTTGTCTGTCTAAGAATGTCCTTGCAATTTTTACTTGAAGATACTACGGCAAGTTTAATATTGTTTTTTTTAAGTTGCTTTATTAATCTTACAGTGGACTTAAAAACCGGGATTTTAACTTTGGAAAGAAAATTAAGAAAATAAACCTGTTTTTTCTCATTTGCTTCCAATATCTGTTTTTCAGGAAGACCTTTTAATATCGCTCTCGTACCGTCTAATCTGGGAATACCGTCTACTTTATTAAGGTAGTCCGTGAATGTAAATTTTTTACCGTATTCGCCAAACATTTTTTTCCACGCCTTAAAATGTACAGGAACAGTATTGACAATAACACCGTCCAAATCAAAAATCGCACATTTAAATTTTTTATTTTCCATTATTTTACCATCCTTTATGAATTTAATTATACAAATATGTTTGGCGAGTGTCAATAACATCCCATCGTGTTAAGAACTATTGAAAATAAATAATATTTGATTATAATACAATTATTAAGTATTACTTCCTTAAAATTGCCAGTAAAGTTTTTAGCACAGAGTCAATATGAAAAATCCTCTTCAATTAATGGGTAAATCAGAATCAACAACAATAGAATGGAAACCATCATTGTCTCAAATAAATGAAATAATAGAAACAACTTCTGCTTTTGCAAATACGGAAGGCGGCAAGATATTTATCGGAGTTTCAAATATAGGTAAAATCATTGGTATTCAAATCGGTAAGGATACCATAGAAAATCTTACTAACCAGATTTCCCAGCATACTGATCCCAAAATCCATCCTAAAATTATAACAAAGAGAATACAAAAAAAAGAGATAATTGTAGTTGAGGTAAAAGAATCAGCTGACCATCTGGTGTTGGCTTATGGTAAACCTTTTATCCGTGTCGGTAAATCTACTCTAAAAATGAGTAAAGATGAATACGAAAGTAAGATTATTGATAAATACAAGGACCAAATTCGTTTTGATAGCCAGATTTGTAAAGGTGCTTTGCTAAAAGATGTAGATCGTGATTTACTCAAAGAATTCATTCTTAAGGGGAAGTCTGAGCGAGGATTGGATTTAAGTGAAAAATTACCCGTTCAAGAGGCATTAATGAGGATGAAGCTTCTTAAAAACAAGAAACCAACCAATGCGGCTATTCTATTGTTTGGTGTTCCGCAGGATTTTTATCCTCAATGTGAGTTGAAATGTATTCGATTTAAAGGACTTGATGTGACCGAAGATATGATAGATTTAAAACCGATTACTGGTAGTGTCATTCATCAGTTGCAAGATGCTGAAAAGTTTATCTTCAATAATATTGCTTTATCAGCATGGATTGAATCCGGAAAGTTGGAAAGGCAGGAGAAGTGGGAGTATCCACCAAAAGCCATCCGTGAGGTATTGGCCAATGCTATCGCTCATCGGGACTATTGGTCAACGGGTAAAGTCCAGGTGAGGATTTTTGATGATCGGATAGAATTCTGGAATCCCGGGAGATTACCAAAAGGGTGGACAGCAGAGACATTGACGACGAAACATGACTCTTTGCCGCCGAATCCTCTGATTGCCAAACAGTTCTTTTGGATCAAATACGTTGAAGAGGTTGGCTCAGGTACTAATAAAATAGTTAAGTGGTGTCATGAGTGGGGATTACCGGATCCAGTTTTCGAATATACGGGAACAAGTATCGTGGTGACTATTAAAAAATCATCGTTACAAATGGAAAAAGAAAGTCAGAAAACTACCCAGAAAACTACCCAGAAAACTACCCAGAAAATATTAGATCTGATAAAAGTAAATCCTGAAATTACTAGAAAAGAATTGTCGGAAAAGATAGGGAATATTACAGAAGATGGCATTAAATATCATTTAACCCAGTTGATTAAACATAAAAAACTTAAACGCATTGGTCCCGATAAAGGCGGTCATTGGCTTGTCCTCCATAGTGATAACGAAGAGGGGAAGTTGTAGAGAAATAAAAAAGAAATTATGAGTAAAAATAATTATCAGAATTGGAGTAATGTTCTTGAATTAAAAAGATGAAAAATGAAAATGCAATAAAATATATAGAGAATCTTATTAAAGGGTTGGTTCCGACTGCAAATGTAAACCATTACGAGACACCTGTCCCTGATACTGATTATGATTTTAGAATCGAGATTAACAGTAATGCAATAATAATCAAATTTACACAAGAGATGGTTGAGGATTTTGAAAATTTAATAAATAAACCAACAGATAAAAACCAGTATAATGATTTAAAATCAAGAATTGATTTTAAGATATATTTTGAATTGGGCAAAGAAGGTGTCATTCGTCCTGATTTCAAAGTATCACAGAAACTTTTAGAAGAAAAGAGAGAATGGGTAAAAGATTATAGGGTAAATGTTGAGTTTAATGAAACCATAAACAACATAATTTATAATGGCCTTTTGAAATTGGAATCTTTCTTAAATAATATCATAAATACCTACAAAACAAGTAATAAGGGTATAAAAAATGAGAAAAATTATATAAGTAACTTAATTGCATACTTCAAAAAAAATAAAAGTTTTAGTGATAATGGTGTTGGTGATGAAAGCCTCGGTTTTCTTAAAGCAGCGGTAATTGCTGAAATAATAGAAAAAGAAAAAATTAGAAAAGATACTACCATACAAAGAATTAAGGATGATATAAATAAAGAGATATATAATATTGTTTCTATGCTGCGTGGAATCCATTTTGTTGATATAAAATTACCTGAATGCATAAAAGATTACGCAATGAATCATGAAAACATCAAAAACGATAGTTCATTTACAGATATTCAAAAAAAAGATACATCTGTTAATAAAAAAGAAAACAGTCATAACGCATTAAATAATAAATTAGCAATAGGAATAGAGGATAAACTCCGGGCTACCACAAAATACAAAAGAAGAAAAAAAAGTGTTAAAATAAAAAGTTGCTGTGTTTTTATTAGTTATTCAACAATCAATAAGGGAATCGCAGGTAATATAAAAAGTGAGCTTGAGCAATATGGTATTGTCTCTTTTCTTGCACACCATGATATAACACCTTCGTCGATTTGGAAAAACAAGATTATTTATGAATTAAGGCATTGTAAATTTTTCATACCTATAATAACAAGTGATTTTAGAGGATCCAAGTGGACAGATCAGGAGTCTGGAATTGCTTTTATTTATAAAAAAGAAATACTGCCAGTAAAGGTTCAGGATATTGATCCTTACGGTTTTTTGGATATTTTTCAAGCAATACCTTTAAAGGGTAACGATTATGCAGAATTATGCAGGGGAATAGCTTATCAGGTTTTTACAAAATCTAAGGATAAAATTACTAAAATAAACATAAAGAAAAGAGTGATAAATATTTTCAGAAATAGTGGTTCCTATAGAGGTGTTGAAGAAAACGTTAGAGAACTATCAAAATATGGGAATTTTACAAAGAGCCAGATAAATGAAATTTTCAAAGCCATACTTTCTAATAATCAAATTCTTCCGGCAGCAGATGTGATAGAACCAATTAAAGCTCTAGTCAAAAAATACAAGAGAAATATAGATAAACATAATTTAAAAAAATTGGATGACTATATGGAAAAAAACAAAAAGGATGAATGAGAATCGGGGGACACAATACTAATTGTCTTAATAGAGATATTTAAAAAAATGGGTAGTTTGCATTTTTCTGATTTGAAAACTTGAAGGAACAACAAAATGAAGACTTTTGTTTTTACCATAGGAACATTGTGTCTTATTAGTTGGTTGATAGAAATTATCGTCCCTTAGGTAGTGAGGGATACGGTTAAAAAAGTTACTTAAAACATTGTTGTAGTCATTTTATTTTATTGGAAAAGGGAGGTAGAAAATGCCAGAAATTGAAATTTATAGTTTGCTTGAAAAAGTCAGGGCACAGAAGCCGGTTGTTCATCATCTTACTAACTGGGTTACCATCTATGATTGTGCAAATGTTGTGAAAGTTTTTGGCGCTTCTCCGGTAATGGCGCACGCTAAGGAAGAAGTTGCCGATATGGCGAAAATTGCTTCTTCTTTGGTACTCAATATCGGAACGCTTACCGTTGATTTTATTGACTCAATGAAAATTGCAGCAAAAAGTGCAAATGAAAAAGGCATTCCGGTTGTTCTTGATGTCTGCGGGGCAGGAGCAACTAAACTGCGTGACCAGAAATCTTTTGAGTTATTAGACGAAGTTAAAATTAACATTATTAAAGGTAACTCATCTGAAGTTGCAAGAATTGCCGGTGAGAATGTTCAAACAAAGGGTGTAGATGCAACCGAAGTAGGTAAAAATCTCGTTGAACTTGCAAAACACCTCGCTAAAAAAAGAAATTGCACAGTTGTTATAACCGGGAAAGAGGATATTGTTACTGATGGCAAAATAACATATATTGTGAAGAACGGGCATCAGATGATGGCGAACATCGTAGGTACAGGATGTATGGCCACATCTGTTATCGGCGCTTTTGCCGCAGTAGAAAAGGATTTAGCATTAGCGTCAGTTGCAGGTCTTTGCTGTTTTGAAATAGCGGCAGAACTTGCAGTTAAATCG
This sequence comes from Elusimicrobiota bacterium, assembly GCA_028718185.1. Lineage (NCBI taxonomy): Bacteria > Pseudomonadati > Elusimicrobiota > Elusimicrobiota bacterium. The sequence goes on along the minus strand of JAQUMH010000001.1, from coordinate 805,798 downwards.
TCAAAAGGTCCGGGTTCATTTAAAGAAGCTCTTTTCGATGCAATATTCAATTTAGATAAAAAAACTGTTGAAAAGATGAGCAAAATCACAAGAAAATAGTTTTAGAGTTATAGAGTTTGTAGAGTTATAGAGTTAAAAACCCTAAACCCTAAAACCCTAAAACTCTATAACCCCATAACCCTATAACCCAACGATTCAATATATTTCTATGGAAAATATTTATGCCGGTTATTATTTTATAACGGATACTGAATTAAGCAAAGCTGGTAATATCAGTGATGTTAAATCTGCTGTTTCAGCAGGAGTAAAGGTTGTTCAGTATCGTAATAAATCAGGTTCTACCAAAGAAATGTATGAAGAAGCGTTGGTATTAAAAAGATTATGTAGAGACATTATCTTTTTAATAAATGACCGGCTTGATATCGCAGTTGCTGTTAATGCCAACGGTGTTCATATCGGGCAGGATGACATGTCTTATCCGGTTGCCAGAAGGATACTTGGTAAAAATAAAATAATAGGTGTTACTGTTCATAATATTGAAGAAGCAAAAGTAGCAGAAAAGATGGGTGCGGATTACCTCGGAGTTTCTCCGATTTTTGCGACAAATACTAAATCTGATGCAGGAAATCCCAAAGGGATTACTCTAATAAAAGATATAAAAAAAGTTGTTTCAATTCCAATAGTTGCAATTGGCGGGATAAACCTTTCTAATGCCGGTGAAGTTGTTAAAGCAGGTGCCGACGGATTATGTGCAATTTCTTCCGTAGTTGCAAAAAACGATGTAAAATCCGAGATAAAAAAATTCCAAAAATTGTTTTAGTATATAGGAATTTCAATGTTTAGCAGAGCTAACGCTCTGCGGCTACAATGTCAACTGGTTTGTAGCTGCAAAGCGAAGCTTTGCTTAACTTGAAAATAAGATTTATGCTTAATCAAATAGAATATTATAAAAACAATGCAGTTAGAAACCGTATATTTGAATTTATTAATAATGCCGAATATATTGTAGGTTATGGCGAGTCCGAGGTCAGCAAGAAAAATCCAAAAGGACATTATTCCGCACCGCCTTCACATTTATATGCGATGATGGACCGTGGTCTGGATATATTCAGTTCGATGTTGGGACACGACGGGACATTAATATCGCTTGATATAGAATATTATAATTCAAAATCACCTGGTGAAGTTTATTTAAATGCCGACAATGTTTTCAGGAACAAAATTGAACCGGTTCGTGAAATTGTCAAAAGCGTATATAAAGATTTTGGAATACGGTATCTTGAAGTCATTACCGGGCAAGGTTATCATTATCATTCATTGTGGCAATTGAGAAACGAGCATTGGCAATTGGAAAAAATCGGCAAACTTGAACAGTCACTGGAATATCAATATCTGAATAGGGAAAAAATCAGAGGTCAGCTTAATGTCCCGCTTTATATAGGGCTTGGGTATTCCGGTGCTTTCCGTCTTTTGCAATTTGCTACATTAGAAATAATGCGGAGAGTTTATGCTTTACAAGAAAAAGATAAGAATATTATCTCGCTGCAATACTGTGATATTGAGATGTCGCCGCCTGAAGGGGTGTCGCTTGATTTAACAATCTATTCTGATTCTATATACATGCGTGCAATAAGGGTCCCGTTTAGTACTCATCAGAAACATAAAGTAAAGAAAGAAGAGATAGGAGAGCATATAAGTTCAAAGGTTCCCGTACAAATTGCTTTACCAACAGGCGATTTGAGTCTTATTGATATTTTAAAAATGAGGCGGAATTTTAAAATGGCTTCAGAATATGCAAATGATTCCAAATCAAGCTGTATTGTCCCGGATGCTTCTAATGGCTGGTTGAATGTTCTGGCAAAATACAAGTCATCGGAATTATACGAATTCCATAAAAAATTTGATAGCGTGGAATATGAGCAAGGAATTGACGACCTTAATTTCAATGAATTTCCACCGTGTATCACACATGGTATTTCAAATCCGGACCCTCACCTGAAAAAACCGACTAATATAAGGACAGTTATTGCAATTTTAAGGAAAAAAGGGTATGATTATAAGCATATTGCCGGCTTTTTTTATAAAAAATACAAAAACCTACCGGAATTTTCAATAAATAAGTATAATGCTGAAACCCGCGCTAATTTCTTTGTACAGCTCTATGGGGCAGCTATATATCTTGGTCTGGACAGGTTGCCGGATTTAAATTGTATATCATATCAGGAAAAAAAATATTGTATCCAGCAGTGGTGCGGTCATAATTTAGAGTTATGGAGGTAGTAGATGGAACCTAAAAACATGGAATTTATTAAGAAGTATTACAGTGATTCTAAAATTAAGGGACTGATATTGAATCAGGCAAAAAATTATGATTATTGTATTGGTTCCGGACAAGTTTTAGTTGAACGGGGTTGGACATTTCCCGTAAAAGAGATTGAAATTTCTAAAATAGAAGAATTAATGAATGATTCTTTGGATTTATTTTTTCCTATAAGATGTAAAGATGATAAATATCTTTATGTCATATGGGATGTTGAGTATTTTAACACTGAAAATCCGGCTTATATCTTTGATAAGGGAAACCAAAGGAAAGTATTCAAGCTGATGGAATCATCATTGAATAATGTCGAGCAGATTTTAGATTCGTTTGGAATAAAATACCTGATAGATGTGACAATGTCAGGAATCCACGTATGGTCAAAAATTTCAATTGAATCAGAGGCATTTGAAAAATTAGCAAAAGAAGGGATGGTGCTTCCGTCACTCGCACAGAAATATTCACAAGTTGTTCCAAGTGACAGGAAACGGGTCAAACCGGTATCTGCTGAACTTGGAAAAGCTTACAACGCTCTTGGAAAAGTTTTGGAATATTTTACACATAATATAATAAAGAAAAATAAAAAAGGAATACCGGTAACTATTTCTGATGCTCCATCATCAAGTAAGCTTTATCCATCCGCCGGTATCTCATCCGATTTAACACAGTATGCGCACCCTATATATATGAGATGTATAAGGGCTTTATGCTCAATACACCAGAAATCGCTTATGAACGGACACAGCCAGCTTGGACCTGCAATAGATATAGTCAAATTAAAAAATATGTCATATTCGGATGCCCTGGATATAATGTGGGATGTTGATAAGGCAATCGGATTTTACAAAAAGAATTTTAATAAGAAAAAATTAGAAGTTCCGGAATCTTCTTCCGGATGGCTTGAGGCTGTTGATTCTTATTTAAAAAGTGATTTGAGAAAACAACATAAAAAATGGGAGAAAGCAAAAATATCAGCAGAAATACCGGATTATAATCAACCTGATATAAAGAATATTTTTGATTCTGCTAACCCTGCATTGTTGAATCCTGCAAATCTGCAAAAGATAGCAAATTATTTCAACAAGAACGGCGGTCTTAAAGCGACTAAAAAAATATTTTCTGTCATTGCAAATAATTATTATAAAAATAATTCACTAAATTGGTATGACCCTGTTCATTTTACAGGTATTAACTGGGAAAAATACGATGCCGAAACAGTCGCTGATTTTTGGGGAAGGGCATACTGGTCCCTAAACACCGCAGACCTTTAGTATCTGTTGTCCATAGAATTTCTTTGGAAACAAAACAACCATTTTGCCATTCGTATGTACAGTCTGTGTCATAACTCATTCGTTTTTAAGGTTCTAAGTAGTTGCACGCCCTTGGCGTGCTTTACTATGCACCGTAAGGCAGTGTGACTACAATTAAGACGAAGAGAAATCCCAAGCGTTAGACGGAAATTGATAACATGAGAAATAGTATTATGTATAAAATAAAAAATTTAGTTTTTATAGCAGTATTTATTAGTCTTTCAATGATAAGTATTGGTTTTTGTGACAATTCTACTTTTGGTCCTAATGAACTTCCTGTTGAATTAAGAAAATATATGACAGTCAAAGAGAAAGATGTCGAATATAAAACAGTTAAATTTTTGGATATTAATGCTTATGCAAAAGGCAAACGAGATAAAATACCTGAATATCTAACAAAAAAACAAGCGTTAGAAGATATAGATATGTTGGAATATCTATTTGAAAATGCGTATAGTGGAAAAGAATATTGGGAACAAAATGGAATTAATTTTAGTGAGATGTATAACAAGTTAAGGTTATATGTTGAAGGAACCAATAAAAATATAAAAGTTAAAGAAATTGAGACCATAATTGTATCTTATTTGAAAGATATAAAAGATGGACACTTGGGTATTTATGGCAAGAAGATGAATAGATTTTTCAAACACAAGGATGCTTATTTTGCAGATATATTATTAGAAAAGCGAGGCAATACTTATTTTGTAATAGATTCAAAAATAAAAAATGTTGTTATTGGTTCTATGTTCAACAGTAGTAAAGAGAATCTCTTCAAAACATTGTCTCCAAAAGGAAAAGAACACTATCTTATTGGGACACTGTCTTACGATGACCAGATAAAAAATATAGAATTAAGTTTTAATAACAAACAAGAAATTATTCCAGTGCATTCCTGTAGAATCAGAGCATCAAATTCTTCTAAGCGTTTTGGTGTTGGGAATCTTTATGATTTTAAATATTATGATGATGTCCCGATTGTTAGCATGAAAGAGTGCCCATCAGTTACCCAAGATGTACAGGATAAACTTATTAAGTTAGGTGGAGAACTAAAAGATAAGTCTTTATTTGTCTGGGATTTACGAGGCAATGGGGGAGGATCTTCTGATTTTCCGATGACTTTTATAAAAGGTTTAAATAAAGTTGCAGAATGGCAAATGATAGAAGGAATGTTAGTTTCTCCTGCAACAATGCAATCAGAATATAATAGTAAATATATAAAGGAGAATGAATTAAATGCAATAAAAAATAAACCTGTAAGGAAATGGCGGATTTGGAATAACAATAGTGAACGTAAATTAGGAACATATAAAGGAGTAATGATAGTAGTACAGGATAGATGGATAGGTTCTTCTGGTGAGGCAGCTATAGATTATTCACGGTCAGTGGGAAATAGTTTAAGAATCGGAGAAAATACAGCAGGTGTTGGAGTATTTGGTGAGGCAAAGTTTTATTATTTACCGAATTCTAAAATTATATTTCAATTGCCGTATAAAATATTTAAAATGAAAAATTTTGAAGAAACTATTGGTTTTACGCCCGACTATTGGGTTGACAAGAAAAATCCTACTGAAGAAGCGATTAGATGGTATAAAAATCATGAAACATATCAGTATAAATTTGAAATAGAAAGTTCTTCAGATGTCTATTCATATGTAAATTCAATCAAGGGGATTTTTTTGAAAAAAAATCCCGGAGTTTGTATTATTCCGACAAACGAAGAGAATAAAAAGGAGCAGAATAATCTTTATCTATATGTCAGGAAAATGAATGACATGTTTCTTGAAGAATATTCTATATTAACAGACAAAGAAGCGTTAAAACAAGATTTATCAAAGTATACTATCATTGTTTATGGAACACCAAAAGGTAATCTTTGGTTAGCCAAATATATAAATATGCTTCCTGTGCGGATTGAATCAGATAAAATCGTAGCAGATACTATTTATTCCGGGACTAACTTGAGATTTATTACAGATTGGTATAATCCGCAGAATCCTGAAAATGGTGTATTGATATATACTGCCCAAAAAACAGAGGATGTTATTGGTATAAATAGTGTTTTTCATGGTCCGACAGATTATGTAATCGCTAAAGATAAAGAAATATTTGTAGAAGGAAACTATATTAAACAAGGTAAGCGGTGGACGTTAGAACTTACAACAGAAAACAAGTAATACCCCATAACGGGGACGGTTCTGATTATTGGGGTGAAAAAAAGTAAAGACGATAGTTTATTGACATAGAAGAGCATTTTTAGCGTATTAAGTATATTAGAAATTTTAAAATGACAAACAATTTTGATGTTAAACAGGAAGTAATTCAGGCACGCAACTTATCAAAGGTTTTTGGTGATGTTGTAGCTGTCAATAATATTAATTTTTCTGTTTCAAAGCAGGAATGTTTCGGTGTGTTGGGACCTAACGGAGCCGGTAAAACAACATTGGTTAGAATGCTTTATTGTTTCATTGAGCCGACAAGTGGGTTTTTAAAAATTTTAGGAGAAGAAGCAGAAAAAAATCCGCGTCTTATTAAAGCACGTATAGGTGTATGCCAGCAGGATAATAATTTAGATCCCGATTTATCAGTATGGGATAATATGCGTGTTTTTGCCCGTTATTTTGATATAGTAGGAAATGAATCGAAATCACGGTGTGAAGAACTGCTCCATTTTATCGGTTTATTTTCTAAAAGAGATAGTCAGATAGATGACCTTTCCGGAGGGATGAGGCGCCGTTTGATGATAGCCAGGGCTTTAATTAATAAACCTGACTTTTTAATTTTAGATGAACCTACAACCGGACTTGACCCTCAAGCAAGACATCAGGTTTGGGAAAGTATAATACAACTTAAAAACCAGGGAACTACGGTTCTATTGACAACTCATTATATGGATGAAGCTGCACACCTTTGTGATAGGTTGATTATTATGAATAAAGGCAATATTCTTGTGGAAGGCAAGTCAAAAGAGTTAGTTCAAAAGTATATCGGTTCAAACGTGATAGAGATTTCGTCGTCAGATGAAAATATTGAGAAATATATTAAGGACAAGGGTTTCAACTATGAAAAAACTTCTACTCATTTTTTCGTTTATGTCAGAAGTGGCGGGGAAGAATTTACAGATATTTCCGGCAAATTTGGAAGTATAATTTGTACTTTACGAATGGCTAATTTAGAAGATGTATTTTTAAAGTTAACCGGCAGAGAACTTCTTGAATGAAACTGTTGAAAAAGCCCAATAGCGTCACCCCGAACTTGTTTCGGGGTCTCGATTCTTGTCGGTGAATTGGATGCTGAAACAAGTTCAGCATGACAAACAGGTGGTTTTTTAGCGATATCAAGGTAAAAATAAATGTAGCCGCAGAGCGAAGCTCTGCTTATGTCGACAAAGTTACGAGCAGATACTTAAATATAACATGAAAAGTATTCTTAAAAATATTAGTTGGAGAGCATGGCGTGTTTGGCAAAGGAATTTTGATGTATACCTTGCAACATGGAAGATAAATTTTATACCTCCTGTGCTGGAACCGCTTTTGTATCTTTTTGCTTTCGGTATATGTTTTGGCGAGCTTGTTAAATATGTTACTTATCAGGGTAACCAGATTCCCTATATGACATTTATTGCTCCGGGTTTGATTGCAACTGCAATTATGAACCATGGTTTTTTTGAAACAACATATTCTTCTTTTGTAAGAATGTATTATCAGAAAACATACGATGCAATTTTATCAACACCGTTAAGTATTGAGGATATAGTTTTTGGAGAGTTAATCTGGGGTGCAACTAAATCTTTGTTTGCAGGTTGTATTGTATTTGTTGTGGCACTTTGTTTCGGACTGCTCGCTTTCCCTATTAGTCTATGGATTTTACCTGTTGCTTTTGTTGCCGGGATGGCATTTGCCGGTATCGGTATGTGCTTTACAGCTGTTATAAAAAATATAGAGATGTTCAATTTCCCGGTATTCTTATTTATTACACCTATGTTTTTATTCAGCGGCGTTTTTTTTCCGCTTTCAACTTTGCCTCAATGGGCACAATATGTAGCATGGGGATTGCCTTTGACTTTTTTAGTGTCAATTGTCAGAGCACTCGCTTTAGGCATTCTTAGTAAAATTGTCATTTTTGAGTTTGGTATCTTAATATTATTAGCTTTCTTTTGCACTTTTTTAAGTGTCGCTCTGATGAAAAAGAGGTTGGTTAAATGAACCCGATTCCCGAGTATCCGAAAAAACGGTTTATTGAGCTTGAAGATAAACCTCTATTTGACAATCTTTTCAAAAAATACCCGCCGGTTATTTCGGAATTTTCATTTGTAACTCTTTTTGCGTGGCGGTGTTCTTATCAGTTTGCTGTTTCAACGTTAGAAGATTACATTATAATCAGTTTTATAGAAAACGATGTATTGAAAATTCTTGACCCCATTGGTGAAACGAATAGTAAAAAAAAAGACATTATTCTAAAATGTTTTTCACTTCAACCAAAAAATAATATCATAAAATTTACAGCTCTTCCCGAAGATACGATAACATTGTTTCGGGGGACTACTCAATTTATAATTAAGGAAGACCGTAACGATTTTGATTACGTATATCTTACCAAAGATCTTACTGAACTAAAAGGGAAAGGTTTTGACAGCAAAAGAAATTTCATTAGAAGATTTAAAAATAGTTACCCATTTACCTATAAAAAACTGACAAATAACGATATAAAGAAATGTATTTCTTTTATGGATGAGTGGTGTTTATTAAAAGATTGTCAGCATAAAGACGGTTTGTCTAAAGAGAGAAAAGCAATAAAATATATGCTTGAAAATTTCGAATATCTGAATATTAAAAGCGGGATAATCGAGATTGATGCCAAAATTATAGCAGTCAGTATGGGTGAAGCACTGAATTCAGAAACTTTTGTTGTTCATATTGAAAAAGCTAACAGTAATTTTATCGGTATCTATCAGGCTATTAACCAGATGTTTTGTGAAAGTGAGGCATCAGGTTACAAATATATCAATCGTGAACAGGATTTAGGTGTTCCCGGTTTAAGAAAAGCAAAAGAATCCTACCATCCTTTTAAAATGATTAAGAAATACACACTGTCTCTAAAGGATTAAGTTGGAATCAGTTGACTATTTTTTAACATTTTAAATATTTTAGAGAATTATTATTTTACTTGACAAAATAATTTATATTTTGTAATATATTAACACAGTTGAAAAACACATCTTTTAGAAAAATCCTTTCAATATGAAAATCCAAAAAAAAAGTTATATTAAAAATTAAAAATTTTATATGGAGTGCCATCCTAATTAAACGGATTTAATCGCTTTAATATTCCGATTCTTTTCCCAAAAATAAATAATAACAGTAAAATTTTGATTTCATTTTTTCATTTCAAGTGAAAACGGAGGACAAAGTGGAGCAGAACAACAAAACAGACATTCCTGCAGTATCAAAGAAAACGGAGGTTAAAGTGGAACAGAACGGCAAAACAGACATTCCGGCATTGTCAAAGAAAACGGAGAGTAAAGTGGAGCAGACCAATAAAACAGATATTTCTGCATTATCAAAAAAGAGTATTGTAGAACTGACAGATTTGGCAAAACAGTTGAAACTTGATGATATTGCCGGATTGAAAAAGCAGGAACTTGTATTTAAGATTTTACAGGGACAAATAACCCAGAACGGTCTTATGTTTGACGAAGGTGTTTTGGAAGTGCTGCCGGATGGGTTTGGATTTCTGCGTTCGCCTAACTCAAATTATCTTCCGGGTCCCGAGGACATTTATATATCACCGTCACAAATAAAGAAATTTGCACTGCGTAAAGGTGATACAGTTTCCGGGGAAGTGCGGCCGCCGAAAGAAAACGAGAGATTTTTGGCATTATTAAAAGTTCAGGCAGTTAATGGTGAAGATCCGGAAAAAATCAGAGAACGGATTTTGTTTGATAATTTAACTCCGCTTTATCCTCAGGGTAAAGTCAATCTTGAAACAAGAAAAGATGAATTAACGATGCGGATAATGGATTTACTTACACCTATCGGCAAAGGGCAGCGCGGTCTTATCGTTTCTCCGCCAAGAGCAGGAAAAACGATGATACTTCAAAAAATCGCCAATTCCATATCTACCAATCATCCGGAAGTTCACTTGATAATTCTTTTGATTGATGAAAGACCGGAAGAAGTTACCGATATGCAGCGTTCTGTAAAAGGCGAGGTAATTTCCTCAACTTTTGATGAGTCAGCTGAAAGGCATATTCAGGTTTCAGAAATGGTTATAGAAAAGGCAAAACGGCTTGTAGAACACAAAAAAGATGTTGTAATTCTTTTGGATTCAATCACACGTTTAGCCCGTGCTTATAATATCACCCAGCCTTCTTCCGGAAGAGTGCTTTCAGGCGGACTTGATTCAAACGCTCTTCAGCGTCCAAAAAGGTTTTTTGGCGCAGCAAGAAATATAGAAGAGGGCGGTTCTCTTACAATAATAGCCACTGCTTTGGTTGATACCGGAAGTAAAATGGACGATGTTATTTTTGAAGAATTCAAAGGTACCGGCAATATGGAAATACATCTTGACAGAAAACTTGCAGACAGGAGAATTTTCCCTGCAATTGATATTAATAAATCGGGTACAAGAAAAGAAGAACTATTGCTTTCAGCTGACGTATTGAATAAAGTATGGATTTTAAGGAAAGTCCTGACCCCGATGTCATCGGTTGAAGTTATGGAACTTTTGATTGAAAAAATATCAACAACAAAATCCAATAAAGATTTTTTGAAATCAATGGAGTTATCTCAGTAGGCACAAAATGATAAAATTATTGCATAAAATATTATTAGTCGGTTTAATCATATCTTTTGCCGTTACTTTAAATTTAACCGCTACACTTAGAAAACCCACTTATGAGGAACTTTCAGTTGCAAACTTAAAAGAAACGTCACCCGATTACGAGTACATTAAAACACTTGATGAACTTGTTATTTTAAATCATACTGTTACAAAGGGTGAAGATATTAAACAGATAGCACTGAAATATGGTACAGATGTTTCAACAATCAGGGGTATAAATAATCTTGAATCGGTTATTTTAAAACCGGATCAGCAGATTCTGGTTATAAATAAAAAAGGGCACATTCATACCGTTAAAAACGGAGAAACAGTAGAAACGATTTCTAAAAAATACAACGTTAATACGGAAGTGATTTTGATTGCAAATGACATGGAAGACGATGATGAATTAGTTAATGGCGAAAAAATATTCATACCCGGGGTAAAAATTCATTTTTCTGAATTTTTATGGCCGCTTACGGGATGTCGTATTACAAGCAGGTTCGGGTTAAGAAGACATCCGATTTTTAAAGACAGAAGGTTCCATGAAGGGCTGGATTTAGCAAATTATTTTAGAGCGCCTATCAGAGCGTCAAATGACGGTAAAATAATATTTGTTGGTTACAAATCCGGTTATGGCAAAACAATAATTATTTCGCATAGAGACGGATTTTCCACAAAATACGGGCATCTTAATTCATTTCTTGTAAAAAAAGGTCAATATGTTAAAATGGGACAAATTATTGGGAAAGTTGGTTCAACCGGAAATTCTACGGGACCGCATCTTCATTTTGAAGTTAGAAAATACGGCAGATCAATGAACCCTCTAAAATATATCGGTAATAAATTAAATTTAAGTTGACTTATTTCATAAATTTTATATAATAACTGACGTAATTTATAGTGTTTGTAGAGTTTTATTTTAACCCTAAAACTCTATAACCCAAACTGTGAGGTTTAATTATGAGAGAAGGAATTCATCCAAAGTATGTTGAGTGTAAGGTAGAGTGTGCCTGTGGTAATAGTTTTGTTACTATGTCGACAAAGCCGGAGATAAAATTGGATATTTGTTCAAAGTGTCATCCTTTTTTTACAGGAAAGCAAAAGTTGATTGATACGGCAGGGCGAGTTGATAAATTCTTATCAAAATATTCAAAAACCGGCGGAAAAACTTTAACGAGGAAGCCTAAAAAGGTTGTAATGAAAGTAAAACCGCTTAAGAAAATTAAAAAAGCAATACCAAAAGAATATACTAAAAAAGATTCGTTCAGAAAATCAGGACCGAAATCAGAATCAAAAGCGGAACCAAAATCAGAACAAAAAAAAGAAATAAAATCATCAGAGAAGTAGATTTAGTACAAAAAATATAAAGGCAAAGTTTTTCTTAATAAGGATTTCTTTGCCTTTTTAATTGTATAGAGCAAAGCGAGTGCTAGTTTATGTTAATAGAGAAATTAAAAGTTATTGAAGATGAATATCGGGAGATAGAAAAATCTCTTACCGATCCTGCTATAGTTTCTGACATGCAGAAGTTAAAAGATTTGTCAAAAAGAAGGAAGGAAATATTTTCTATTGTTGAAAAGATTAAGGATTATAAAAAGATTGAACATGAAATTTCACATATAAAGGAAATAATCAAAACCGAAGATTTGGAAATGGTGGAACTTGCTAAGTCGGAGCTGGTAGTACTAGAATCAAAAAAGGATAAACTCAGCGCAGAATTTGAAGAATTCTTGAAACCAAAAGATCCGCTCGATAAAAAAAATGTTATTATTGAAATACGGGGTGCAGCCGGCGGTGATGAGTCGGCGCTTTTCGCTTCTGAATTATACAGAATGTATACCCGTTATGCCCAGTTAAAAGGACTTAAAAGCGAAGTTTTGGAGATAAGTCCGACGGAATTGGGCGGAATAAAAGAGATAATATTTACTGTTGAAGGTGAAGGTTCATATGGTTTTTTTAAATATGAAAGTGGAACCCATAGAGTTCAAAGAGTACCAAAGACTGAATCAGCAGGCAGAGTTCATACATCTACTATAACCGTTGCTGTTTTAGTTGAACCCGAAGATATCGATGTAGAGATAAGTCCGAATGACTTAAGAATTGATACTTATCGTGCAGGAGGTCATGGCGGGCAATATCTTCAGAAAACAGATTCTGCGGTAAGAATAACCCATATTCCGACCAATACAGTTGTTGCCTGCCAGGATGAAAGATCACAGCTGAAAAATAAATTAAAGGCGATGAAAATATTAAAAGCCCGTATATATGATGTTATAAAAAATGAACGGCAAGCGAAAATTGCAAAGGATAGAAAACAGCAGGTTGGTACCGGTGACAGGAGTGAGAAGATTAGAACTTATAATTTTCCGCAAGATAGGATTACTGACCATCGCATTAATGAAAATTTTCATAATATACAAACTATAATGGACGGCGATTTAGATAGTATAGTGAATAAATTTAAAGAAAGTGAGATGTTATGAAGCCGATAGAACTTCTTAATTATGGGAAGGAACAACTGGGTAAAAATAAATGTTACGACGCAAGAATATTATTGGAACATTGCCTGAAATTAAAACCATCTGAGCTTTACCTTTCTAAAAAAAACATAAAAACTTACGAAAAGAATTTATATCGAAAGTTATTAAATAAAAAGGAAAAAGGTTTACCCACGGCTTACATTACGGAAAAGACGGAATTTATGGGACTTGAATTTCATGTTAATAAAAATGTTCTGGTTCCCCGTCAGGAAACTGAGAATTTAGTTGAAGAGGTAATCAAAATACTAAATACTAATCGTTCATTTTTGACTATTCTTGATATAGGGACCGGTTCCGGGAACATAGCAATCTCTCTGGCTAAATACGTTCCAAACGCAAGAATTGTTGCAACAGATATTTCAAAAGAAGCGTTGACTGTTGCTAAGATAAATGCAAAATCAAACGGTGTTTCCGACAAAATAACTTTTATTCAAAGTAATTTATTTGACCAATTCTATAACTCTAAAATCCTAAAACTCTATGACTGTATTATCTCAAATCCTCCATATATAAAAACGGCCGAGATAAAACGCCTTCAAAAAGAAATTCAGCATGAACCTGCAATTGCATTAGATGGCGGGTATGATGGTTTGAGATTTTACAGGGAAATCATATCTTCCGGTAAGGGATTTCTTAGGAAAAACGGATTTTTAGTGTTTGAAATTGGTTATTATCATTCAAAAATAATAAGGGAGAAAATGAGGAAAAATGGATTCAAAAACATAAAAGTGAAAAATGATTATTTGAATCAGGAAAGAATAATATATGGACAAAATAATAATTAATGGCGGTAGAAAGCTTTCAGGTGATGTAGAAATCAGCGGTTCCAAAAATGCCGCACTTCCGATACTTATCGCTACGCTTTTAACGGATGAAAAATGCATAATAAAAAATGTCCCGAAACTTGAAGACAATGTTACTGTACTTAAGTTATTAAAACATCTTGGCAAAAAGATAAAAAAAGAAAAAAATACAATAACTATTTCAGCAGATAAAAAAATAAAAACGGATGCTCCGTATGAACTGGTAAGTAAAATGCGAGCATCGATTCTTGTTGCAGGACCCTTACTGGCAAGATTCAAAGAAGCAAAAATTTCTCTTCCAGGTGGTTGTGCAATCGGAGTAAGACCTATTAATTTACATTTAAATGGTTTTAGAAAGTACGGAGCGCGATGTATTACATTGGGAGGTAGTGTCTCGTTATTTGCAAAGAGATTGTATTCTTCGAAAATCGTTTTTGATTTACCTTCGGTAGGTGCTACTGAAAATCTTTTAATGGCAGCAACATTGATTAACGGTGAAACAATAATAGAGAATGCCGCCGTAGAGCCGGAAGTGACAGATTTGGCGAATTTTTTAGTTAAGATTGGTGCTGATATTTCCGGAATAGGGAGCAGAATTTTAAAAATAAAAGGTGTAAAAAAATTGTCAGGTTGTGAATATACAATAATTCCGGATAGGATTGAAGCCGGAACATTTATTGTTGCATCTGCAATTACATCAGGTGATATTAGAATTGTCAATTCCATCCCTGAACATTTAGAAGCACTTGTGGAAAAGATTAAATTAGCGGGTGTAAAAGTAGATTTAGAAAACAAATGTTTAAAAGTAAAAGGTTCAGGTAAAATAAAGTCTGTTGATGTTGAAACAGCAGTTTATCCCGGTTTTGCAACAGACTTACAGCCTTTGTGGATGGCTTTAATGTTGTGTGCTTCCGGAGAGACAGTAATAACCGAGACTGTTTTTGAAAATAGATTGCAAACTGTGGCGGAATTTATAAGAATGGGAGCAGATATAAAAATTAAAGGAAATTTTGCTATTATAAAAGGAGTTAAAAAACTTACCGGAACAAAAGTTGTCGCGTCCGATTTAAGGTCTGCAGCTGCTCTTATACTCGCAGGGCTTTCAGCGGAGGGAAGGACTGAAATTACAGGACTTGAACATCTCGACCGCGGCTATGAAGATATAGTAGGTAAGTTGAAAAAACTCGGAGCAAATATTAAGCGAGTCAGTCTGGCTCATAATTGATGTGGAGCCAGATTGATAATTGACAGAAAAAGTAATATAATGATTTTATGGTAAAAAATACAGATGTTGCGGTTATTGTTAGAAGTATAATAAGTAGAGTTAAAAATGAAGGTGATATCGCCGTTGCATTTTATACAAAAAAATATGACGGAATAAGTATTAAACCCGGAAATTTTAAGGTTTCTGAAAAAGAAACGTATAAAGCGATTAAAAAAGTTAGTAGTGATTTTTTAAATACAATAAAACAAGCAAAGGAAAATATTGAGTTTTTTCAAAAAAAGATATATCCAAAATCAACTATCATCAGAAAAAAGGGAATTGTTTTAAAACATATTTTTAGACCTATAGAAAAAGTGGGTATTTATATCCCGGGCGGAGAATTTGCATATCCATCAACAGTTTTAATGACAGCTATTCCTGCAAAAGTTGCAGGTGTGAAAAAAATTGTTATGGTAAGTCCATCTAACAATCTTACAAGGGAAGTTTTAGCAACCGCTAAAATATGCGGTGTTGATGAAATTTATCGTATCGGTGGGGCCCAAGCGATAGCTGCATTGGCTTATGGGTCAAAAACTATTCCTAAAGTTGATAAAATAGTTGGTCCTGGGAATGTTTTTGTGACCGAAGCTAAAAAGCAGGTTTTTGGTGAAGTAGGTATTGATATGTTGGCAGGTCCGAGTGAGGTATTGGTAATTGCAGATATGACAGCCCTACCTGAGTTCGTAATTGCTGATTTGCTGGCACAATGTGAACACGACAAAAATGCCGGAGCCGTTTTAATTTCATTATCAGGAAAATTAGCAGATACTATTATGAAGTCATTGCGAGCATTAGCAAAGCAAACTCACAGTGATCTTTTAGGTCAGGTAAAAATTATCAAGGTAGCTAATATTGAACAGGCAATTAGAATCGCAAATGAAACTGCGGCTGAACATGTTGAGATTATGGTAAAAAATCCTGAAAAAGTTGCCGAAAGAATAAAAAATGCAGGAGCAATTTTTATGGGCAATTACTCACCTGTTGCAATAGGTGATTATTTTGCCGGACCAAGTCATGTACTTCCTACCGGCAGGACTGCGAAATTTTCATCAAGCCTGTCTGTATATGATTTTATTAAATCATCATCTGTGATACATTACCAAAAATCCAGCTTAAATAAATTTGCAAATGAAGTAATGAAACTGGCAAGAACAGAAGGGCTTATAAAACATGCTGATTCGATAAAGGTAAGATTTTGGAGGAAAAGTGAGAAAAACAAAAATTAAGAGAAAAACATCAGAAACTAACATAGAACTTTCACTTAATTTAGACGGTAGCGGTAAATATAAAATTAACACAACTATTCCGTTTATTGACCATATGCTTGCATTGTTTTCAAAACATTCTGCGATTGATTTAAATATAAAAGCAAAGGGCGATATTGAAGTTGATTATCATCATCTTGTTGAGGATTTGGGTATTGTTCTTGGTGAAGCGATAAAAAAA
The DNA here is from genome assembly GCA_028718185.1 of Elusimicrobiota bacterium. Taxonomy (NCBI): domain Bacteria; kingdom Pseudomonadati; phylum Elusimicrobiota; species Elusimicrobiota bacterium. Next base: position 789,296 of record JAQUMH010000001.1, on the reverse strand, counting down.
GCTTTAGGGAAAAAAATTGGAATAGCGAGATATGGAAATTTTTTACTTCCAATGGACGAAGCTTTAAGTTATGTTGCAATTGATTTGTCGGGGAGGCCATATTTTTCTTTCAATGTTAAATTTTCTGTTAAACAAAGCTACGCCTCTGGTGGGAAAAAAGTTATTAGTTTTGACTATTGTTTAATTGAAGAATTTTTTAGAGCCCTTTCTAATTCCTGCGGGATGAATTTACACATAAAAAACCATACCGGTAAAAATAATCATCATATATCAGAATCGATTTTTAAAGGATTTGCAAAAGCACTCCAGCAGGCGGTAAAAATTGACAAAAAAACCAGGGGAGTTCCCTCGACCAAAAAATTATTATGATTGCAATTGTTGATTATGGCATGGGTAATTTGAGGAGCGTTCAGAAAGCGTTTGAGTTTATCAACAGAAAGGCAGTTATTACTGCTGATAAAAATAAAATATTAAAGTCGTCGTTAGTTGTGCTTCCTGGAGTAGGTTCTTTTTCCGCCGCCATTACAAATCTCAAGAAGTTAAAACTTATTGAAACGATTTATAAGGTTATTAATAATAATAAACCGTTTTTAGGATTGTGTCTTGGGTTGCAGATTCTTTTTGAGCGAAGCGAAGAAGGGAATTGTAAGGGACTTGGAATATTTAAGGGTGAAGTGAAAAAGTTCTCATTTAAAAGCGGGTTGAAAATTCCGCATATGGGGTGGAACAATATCAAACACAAGAAGCAGGAAGCAGGAAGCAAGATATTTAAAGGGATAGAAGATAACTCGTATTTTTATTTTGTGCATTCATATTATGTTAAACCAAAAGAAGAAAAGATTGTTGCAACTACTACAAATTATGGCGTAAATTTTGCATCATCAATTTTTTATAAAAATATTTTTGCAACCCAATTTCATCCTGAAAAAAGTCAAAAAAAGGGGTTACTGTTGTTGAAAAATTATGTTAATTATACCGGCAATTGATATTCGTGATGGTAATTGTGTAAGGTTAAGTCAGGGCAAACTTGAAGCAGAGTGCATTTATTCAAAGGACCCGACTTTTATTGCAAAAATGTTTCAGTCCAAAGGCGCAAAACGGATTCATATAGTTGACCTTGACGGGGCATTTAAAGGAGCACCGCAAAATCTGGTAGAACTTGAAAAGATACGCCAGGCAGTGTCCATAGAAATTGAGTTTGGCGGCGGAATCAGGAAAATTGAAACTCTTGAAAAAATTGCCAATATGGGGATTGATAAGATAATTCTCGGCACAGTAGCAGTTTTTAATCCTGAGTTAATGAAAGAAGCGGTTAAGAAATTTAAAGACAGGATTATTCTTGCCATAGACGTTTTTGACGGAAAGATTGCAATCGGGGGTTGGAAAGAAGTAACACAGCATGAAGCATTGGAATTTGCAAAAAGCGCTAAAGAGATTGGGATTAAGGAAATAATAGTAACTGATATAAAAAAAGACGGAATGATGGAAGGTCCTAATATTGAAGGCATAAGAAAAATATGTAAAAGTGATTTAGCTGTAATAGCATCAGGCGGTGTCTCAACGATTGATGATGTGAAAAAAATATCGGCGCTTGAAAAATATGGTGTTTCCGGAATGATTATCGGGAAAGCCATTTATACAGATTCCATAAAACTAGAAGACGCTATTACACTCACGAATAAACACGAATAAGCAAAGGATCACGAATAAAGCACGAATATTTATTCGTGATAAATTAGTGAAGTGTTCATAGATTCGTGATAATTCGTGTATCCGACACGAAGTGAGGAAAATGTTAACAAAAAGAATAATACCTTGTTTGGATGTTAATGGGGGACGGGTTGTAAAGGGAACAAAATTTTTAAATTTAAGGGATGCCGGTGACCCTGTTGATGTAGCAAAAAGATATGACAAAGAAGGGGCAGATGAAATTGTTTTCCTGGACATTACTGCTTCACACGAGAAAAGAAAAACAATAATTGAAGTCGTCAAAAAGACAGCCGAAAATGTTTTTATACCTTTAACAGTCGGCGGCGGGATTAGAAATTTGGAAGATATAAGGAATTTGCTTAAAGCAGGTGCGGATAAGATATCAATAAATACCTCTGCAGTCGAAAATCCTGATTTTGTAAAGCAAGCATCTGCAAAATATGGAAGTCAATGTATAGTAGTCGCGATAGATGCAAAATTAGTCCGAAGTCCGAAGTCCGAAGTCCGAAGTTGGGAAGTTTATACTTATGGGGGCAGGAAACCTACCGGAATTGATGTCGTTAAATGGGCACAGCAGGTTGAAAGACTTGGTGCAGGTGAGATTCTTCTGACAAGTATGGATAAAGATGGAACTAAAGACGGGTATGATATTGAACTGAACCGTGCTGTTTCAAAAGCGGTTAATATTCCGATAATAGCATCCGGTGGGGCAGGTAATATGGAACATTTTTGTGATGTGTTTATTAATGGCGGTGCAGATGCAGCTCTTGCGGCTTCCCTTTTTCATTATAAAATATTAAGTATCCAAAAGCTAAAAAAATATCTTTCGAGAAAAGGAGTTCAGATAAGATGTTAAAATTTAAATTTGACGATAACGGGTTGATTCCCGTTGTAATTCAAGATGAAAAAACAAAAAATGTTCTAATGGTAGCATATATGAACAAAGTATCATTAGAAAAAACAATAAAAACGAAACGGACATGGTTTTATTCAAGAAGCAGGAAAAAACTATGGATGAAAGGCGAGCAATCAGGTAATGTCCAAATTGTAAAGAAAATATTTATCGATTGTGATAATGATACTATTTTATTACTTGTTAAACCAAAAGGTCCGGCGTGCCATAACGGCTACAATTCCTGTTTTTACAGAACCGGAGAAGGTAAAATTATCTCAAAAAAAATGTTTGACCCGGAAAAAGTGTACAAAAAATAAATCACAGATAAATATCCATGTAATCGTTTTTTTTAATCAGTGTAATCAGCGTTTAAAAAATGAAGCGAATTTTACGTTTAGTTTTTATTGCTGCTGTAATTGCAATTATTATTAGAACATTTTTATTTGAAGGGATTTATATTGCATCAGACTCCATGTTTCCGACATTACAGCTAAATGACCATTTTTTTGTAGATAAAGTTACATATTATTTCAGACAGCCGTATCGTAATGAGATTATCGTTTTCAAATCGCCTGTATCTGAAGAGAAAGATTTAGTTAAGAGAGTTATTGCTGTCGGCGGAGATATCGTTTCAATAGAAAATAAAGATGTATATGTTAACGAGCAAAAGCTTACAGAACCATATACTCAGCATACCAGACCGGATGAAGTGCTAAAAGGCGATAAAATCTCTGAATTGAAAATTCCAAAAGATTGTTTCTTTGTTTTAGGTGACAACAGGGATGTATCAAACGATTCCCGGGATTGGCTTGACGCAAAGACAAATCAAAATATTTATTTTGTGCATAAAGATAACATAAAAGGAAAGATAATAAGGTTCTGACGCCAACTTAAAATATATTATGTATTATCCAAATCTAACTGAATTTATAAAATTATCAAAAAAGGGAAATCTAATTCCTGTTTATAAGGAGATTCTTGCTGATAAAGAGACACCTGTTTCTGCATTTTTAAAGATAAGTGAAGGTGAAGAAGGAAAGTATTCATATCTTCTTGAGAGTATTGAAGGCGGGGAAAAATGGGGGGAATATTCATTTCTTGGAAATAATCCTTCAAAGATAGTAAAGTATCAAAATAATATTTTGGAAATTATCGAAAATGGTAAATCAAAAATTATAAATGAGCAAGACCCGTTTAATTATTTTAAAAAGCTTATGTCAAATTACAATCCGGTAAAAATCAACGGGTTACCAAGATTTTACGGCGGTGCGGTCGGATATATAGGTTACGAAATGGTAAGGTTTTTTGAAAAACTGCCGGCTATCAAAAAAGACGATCTTAAAATTCCTGATATGTTTTTTGTATTTACCGATACTATCTTAATATTTGACAATTTAAAGCACATTATAAAAATTGTTTCTAATACGCATATTGACAGCAAAAAAAATATAAGAGAAAATTATAAAGCAGCACTCAGAAAAATAGACAAAATCAGCGAAAAATTGAAAAATCCTATACCGGCTAAAAAAAATATAAAAAAACATTCCTCTTTGAATTTTGTATCCAACTGTACAAAAAATGAATTCAAAAGAAATGTGAAAATATCAAAGGATTATATTACAGATGGAGACATAATACAGGTTCAAATTTCACAGCGGCTTAAAGCAAAAATAAAATCAAATCCGTTTGATGTTTACAGAGCTTTGAGAATAGTCAATCCTTCGCCATATATGTATTTTTTGAAATTCGACAAACTCAACATTGCAGGTTCGTCGCCTGAAATACTGGTGCGTCTGGAAGATAAAAAAGTAGAGATACGTCCTATAGCAGGTACAATTAAACGGGGAAAAAATAAAGACGAAGACGAAGTTTTACAAAAGGAATTACTTTCTGACCCTAAAGAGAAAGCAGAACATATAATGCTGGTTGACTTGGCCAGAAACGATCTTGGCAGAATCAGCGAATTTAATTCCGTAAAAGTTCCGGAGCTTATGGTTATTGAAAAATATTCCCATGTTATGCACATAGTATCTGATGTTATCGGTAAATTACGGAACGGATTAGACCAGTTTGACGTTTTGCATGCCACGTTTCCTGCGGGCACGGTTACAGGTGCGCCGAAAATAAGAGCGATGGAAATTATTGACGAACTGGAGAAAACAAAACGCGGTCCATATGCAGGAACTGTCGGATACTTTGGATTTTCCGGTAATCTTGATAGCGCTATAACGATAAGGACAGCAGTTATGAAAGACGGGTATGCGTATATACAGGCAGCAGCCGGAATTGTTGCTGATTCTAATCCTGAAAAGGAATACAATGAAACACTTAACAAAATGAAAGCGCTGGTTAAAGCGATAGAAATGGCAGAGGGAGGATTAGAGTGATATTAGTAATAGATAACTACGATTCTTTCGTCTACAACCTAGTTCAGTATCTCGGCGAGTTAAATCCCGATATAGAAGTTTTCAGAAATGATAAAATTACATTAAAAGAAATTGAAAAACTTAATCCTTCGCATATTGTAATTTCTCCGGGTCCTTGTACTCCGAAAGAAGCCGGAATTTCAATAGATGTTGTAAAAGCTTTTTCAGGTAAAATACCCATTTTGGGTGTCTGTCTGGGACACCAGTCAATTGGTGCGGCAATGGGAGGAAAAGTAATACATGCTCCGAAACTTATGCATGGTAAAACATCGTTAATTTATCATGATGGCAAAACAATATTTAAAGGTTTAGAAAATCCTTTTGAAGCGACAAGATATCATTCGCTAATCGTAGAAAAAAAATCATTACCAAAATGCCTGGAAATATCAGCATGGACGAAAGAGGGCGAAATAATGGGCTTACGGTTGAAATTTCTCGCCTCTCACCTCTCGTCTCTCAACGTTTATGTAGAGGGCATCCAATTTCACCCTGAATCAATATTAACAAAGCCGGGAAAGAAACTATTGAAAAATTTTCTGGAATTAAAAAGAAAAAATAGGGGCAAGCAAGATAAAGTAAAATAGGATTTTATAAAGTTTTTTCTCTTGGCACTGAATTTATGAATATTTTATTTATTGTTTTTTATCTGGTTTTTATAGCCATAGTTATTTCTAGTTTTTTAAAATTTATTAAGGAACTAAAAAAACAAGAACTCTCGGAAGTTGGAGTTGCTGCTCCATGGAATTTAATGATGACCTTGAGGATTGTTTTAATTTTATTCGCGATTGAGTTGGCGATTTACATAACAGGGCGTTACGGCTATTTTAAAATTTTTGGAAAAAACAGTTATTTTGACCATATTAACCTTTTTGTGACATATATTGTTCAAGGCCCTTTATTAATTTATATTATGAAAATCCGTAAAAGTTTTTCGATTAGAGAATATATCGGATTGAAAATACCTACTAAAAAAGAGTCATTAAAGTGGTCTCTTACTTTCGGAATTATTATTGCAGTATTCTATATTATTGAGATAATTATAAAAAGACCGTTTGCTTCTCAATATTTAGTGGATTTATATAAAACCAGTCGTTCCCCGCTTTTATTATTTATTGTAGTTGTAATTATGGCACCTATTTACGAAGAAATAGTTTTTCGTGGTTTTCTGTTTGAAGGGATAAGATACTCCCGTTTGAAAATAGTGGGAGCTATAATCATCACCTCTTTGATTTGGGCATCATTACATTTACAGTATGGATTATATGAGATAGTGACAATTTTTTTGATGGGTTTGTTGTTTGGATTTTGCCGTTTTAAAACCGGTTCTATTTATCTTACTATTTTTTTGCATATGTTAGTGAATTTAGAAGCAATGGTTGAAGTCATACTAAAAGCAGTTTCATAACATATTAACAAAGCCGGGAAAGAAACTATTGAAAAATTTTCTACAGCACAAGTTTTGATTGATTTTATTCGTGACCATTCGTTAAACAATTTGTGATGTATCATTCGGGAGAAGTTATGATTAAAGAAGCAATTTCAAAAATTGTACAAAAAGAAAACTTATCGGAAAAAGAAGCGATAGAAGTAATGACTGAAATAATGACAGGACAAACGACAGAGGCACAGATAGCATCGTTTATCACGGCACTTAGAATGAAAGGTGAAACGGTCGAGGAAATAACCGGTTGCGCAAAAGTTATGCGTGAACATGCTACGAAAATCACCGTACAAAAACATGTCGTTGATATTGACAGGGACGAGATAAACATTGACTGGGAGACGGTTGTTGATACTTGTGGTACCGGAGGAGATAAGACTAAAACTTTTAACGTGTCGACAGCAACAGCATTTGTAGTAGCAGGTTGTAATGTTGTAGTTGCAAAACACGGGAATCGTGCTGTCTCATCAAAATGCGGAAGTGCCGATGTCCTTGAAGAACTTGGAGTAAACCTGGAAATATCTTCCCAAAAGGTTGAAGAATGTATAAATAAAATCGGGATTGGTTTTTTATATGCACCGCTTCTTCACTCTGCAATGAAATATGCTATCGGACCAAGAAGACAAATAGGCATCAGAACAATTTTCAATATTTTAGGACCTCTTACCAACCCGGCAGGTGCAAATGTTCAGGTATTAGGAGTTTATTCCCCTGAATTAACAGAAACGCTTGCTTTTGTATTAAAAAATCTCGGTTCCAAAAGTGCTTTTGTCGTACATGGTATGGATTCAGTTGATGAAATTTCGATTACAGGCAAAACACGTGTTTCAGAACTAAAAAACGGTGAAATAAAAACATATACTATAACACCCAAAGATTTTGGATTAAAAGAAGCTGAACCTGAAGATATAGCAGGCGGAGATGCAAAAGAAAATGCAAAAATAATAATGGATATTCTCGAAGGTAAAAAAGGACCCAAAAGAGATATCGTTTTGTTAAATGCAGCAGTAGTGCTTACAGCAGCAGGAAAATCAAAAGATTTTAAAGCCGGTATTGAACTTGCAGAAAAGTCAATAGATATGGGCAAAGCATTGAGAAAATTGGATGAACTGAAAAAACATACAGCAAAATGAACATACTTAGTGAGATTGTCGAATATAAAAAATTAGAAGTTGAACATGCAAAAAAGCGACTGCCACTGAAAAATATTTTGTCCGGGATTGAAAAGTTATCTCTTCCCAGGGATTTTACTTTAGCGATATCCAAGCCTGACCGTCTGAATTTGATTGCTGAAATAAAAAAGGCATCGCCTTCTGCAGGGGAGATAGTTAAAAATTTTAACGTTAAAAAAATCGCAAAGCAATATGAAGAGTCGTATGTTGATGCAATATCTGTCCTTACGGAAACAAAGTATTTTCAGGGTAATATTTCTTATATTAATATCGTAAAACAATCATCTTTGCTTCCCGTTTTAAGAAAGGACTTTATAATTGACGAGTATCAAATTTACGAGTCTAGATATTTTAATGCCGATGCAATTCTTTTGATAATGGCGATTCTGGGCGAGGAAAGAGTAAGGTATTTTTTGAATATTGCGAAAAAACTGAATCTATCGGTAATCGTAGAAATTCACACGCAAGAGGAGCTAAAATCTGCCCTTGCAGTTGACGCGGAAATTATCGGTATAAACAATAGGAATCTTGCTGATTTATCAGTTGATATAGGTACGACTTTAAAACTTAAACCGAAAATTCCAAAAAATAAAGTTGTTGTTTCTGAAAGCGGGATTAAAAAGAAAGAAGATATAGATATGTTAAAAACAATCGGCGTAAACGCTGTTTTGATAGGGCAACATTTTATGGAGTCGCAAAATATTACTAAATCAATTGCGGAACTTTTTCCGGTTGATTAGATTTTAGGGTTTTGCTCTTGATTACATTGATTAAAAGTCAGATTATAGATTAAAACACAATTTTTAGTCATCTGTGTAATCTCATTTAGAAATTCCTGCCCTGAACCAGTATCGGTTCGGGGTGTATGTAATCTGCGACTAAGTCGCTTATTTTAAAAGGAGGGTTTATGGAAGATGTAAAGATTTTTTTGTCGGAAAAGGAAATGCCCCAGAAATGGTATAACGTTCAGGCAGATTTGCCGGAACCTTTGGCGCCACCGATTAATCCACAGACAAAAAAGCCGATTGGACCCCAGGATTTAGCGGCTATTTTTCCAATGGAGTTGATTAAACAGGAAGTGTCTCAAGAAAGATGGATAGAAATACCTGACGAATTAATTGATATATATAAAATGTGGAGACCATCACCTTTGCATAGGGCAAAACGGCTTGAAAAGTTCTTAAAAACTCCTGCAAGAATATATTTTAAGAATGAATCTATTTCTCCTGCAGGAAGCCATAAACCGAATACTGCGGTTGCCCAGGCTTATTACAACAAAAAGGAAGGTGTTAAACGATTGGCAACTGAAACAGGTGCAGGTCAATGGGGAAGCGCACTTTCATTTGCTTGTAATTTGTTTGGACTTGAATGTACCGTTTATATGGTGAAAGTTTCATATGAACAAAAACCTTACAGAAAAATAATGATGCAAACGTGGGGTGCAACGGTTTATCCGTCACCGACCAATTTAACTAATTCCGGACGGGAAGTTCTGAAAAAAGATCCTAACTCACCAGGGTCGCTTGGAATTGCAATTTCCGAAGCGGTAGAAGATGCAGCGACACATAATGATACAAAATATGCCCTTGGCAGTGTTTTGAACCATGTGATGCTGCACCAGACAATCATCGGACTTGAAACTGAAAAACAGTTGAAAATTGCGGGTGAAAAACCGGATATTTTAATTGGTTGTGTCGGCGGAGGAAGTAATTTTAGCGGTTTTGTTTTTCCGTTCGTACCGCAAAAACTTAAAGGTAAACCTATCAGGATGATTGCTGTTGAACCGACATCATGCCCTACTCTTACAAAAGGACCTTTTAGGTATGATTATGGTGATGTCGCTAAGCTTACACCTCTTATGAAAATGTATACGTTAGGGCATTCTTTTATTCCACCGGCAATTCATGCCGGCGGTCTAAGATATCACGGCGATTCTCCGCTTCTTTCACTGCTTGTCAATAAGAAAATTATTGAAGCAGTTGCATATCCGCAAAATGCCGTTTTTGAATCTGCACTTTTATTTGCAAAAACGGAAGGTTTTTTGCCGGCACCGGAAACTGCACATGCAATAAAATGTGTAATTGATGAAGCTATAAGATGTCGTGAGAAAAATGAAGCAAAATGTATAGTCTTCAATTTCTCCGGACACGGGCACTTTGATTTATCGGCTTATGATGCGTATTTAAATAAAAAATTACAAGACTATGAACTTCCGGATGAGGAAATAAAAAAAGCATTAAAAGAAGTCCCGGTGATATAATTGTAACTTGTAAGCAGTAGCAAATCTAAGCAAACTGTGTAGTAATGTCATTGCGAGCCTGCCTGACGGTAGGCAGGCAATAGCGAAGTCGAAGATCCCATTCATGGGGCAATCTCATAAAATGTAGTCTGTTGAAGACGGGATTGCCACGAACCAATAAATTGGTTCTCGCAATGACAAATTGTGAGTTATGGCATAGTCTCTTTGGTTGTGAAGGTGAAAAAATGACAAAAATAAAAATTTGTGGTGTTACCAACGATAAGGATGCTTTATGGGCTGCGAATATGGGTGTAGATTTTATAGGACTTAACTTTTATAAAAATAGTCCTCGTAAAATTTCAATTAGTATGGCAGCAAAAATTGCTTCTTCATTGCCGGAATTTGTGAAGTTGGTTGGTGTTTTTGTTGATGAAGAAATTGAAACGGTATTGAAAGTTGTAAAAAAGGCAAAATTAAGACTTGTTCAGTTGCACGGCAGCGAAACTCCGGAATATTGCAGCGAACTTAAAGAAAAAATTGTGAGTTCTGTCCCTGCGAATATACTTTGGGAAGACAAGATGCAGATTATAAAAGCTTTTCGTATTGGAGATAATTTACAAACTGAACAGATGGCTAATTACCAAAATGTGGATTATTTTTTACTTGATACTTTTATAGAAAGTGTTTTGGGAGGTACCGGGCAAACTTTTAACTGGGATTTAGCTGTGGAAATAAAAAAGTTAGGGAAACCTGTTTTTCTATCCGGCGGTTTAACTCCTGAGAATGTATCCGATGCAATAAAAAAAGTTGAACCATACGCTGTAGATGTTTGTTCGGGTGTTGAAAGGACCCCCACTCGTAAGGACTACGACAAAGTTCTTGCATTTGTCAAGGCAGTAAAAAAAATATAAAAAAGATCTATTTTTTCTTCTTAAGTTTATTGATTTTCTTATGAATTGTTTTTAGTAAATCGCTAATTTCTTCCTCGGTAGATAGCTGCTTGAAATCGAAGATCCTTACGGACCATGCAATCGATCCCGTGTCAAGTTTAACCATTTTTATGAAATGATAATTGATGTATCCCTGTCCCGGAATATTTTCTCTGACTTGCTCGCTGAAAACCATACCGTCTATCCCTGAAATTTGATTAATTTTTTTCATGTCGACTGAAGAAATTATGCCTGTTGCTGAAAGACCGGCTTCCTTGAGGATTCTTTCAAGCTGGGGTCTCTCAATTATATCGTAACCAATCGATATGAGAGCAGCCATTAAATCATGTTTTATGTTTGGCGAAATAGCAACTTTCTGGATAGAATCCTGGTCAAAATCTTCCGGCCATGTATATTTAAATCTGTCAACACTGATATTATTTCTATCATCTAAATATTCTTTTCCAATGAGGTATGATTGTGAAGTGTAAAATGGATTTTTCATAAAGTGTTCCCATTTCATTTTTTTAAGTGTTTGTCTTAATGGAGTATATAAATCATATATATCGGTGGGATAACCCACAAAAACAACTTTCCCGGTGTTAGCATCTACCAGGTGGACCTGTCCGCATTTCCCTGTAAATTTTTCTGAAATACCTTTGTCAACGTAAAGTATCCCATCGACTCCGAGCAAACTACCTATCTTCATTGACTGCTCGGATTTGGTTACTCCTGATAAAGAAAGTCCTTGTTCTTTCAAAAGAGTATCAATATTTCCTCTGTCTACTACAGTAAAACCCAGGGCCATTAAATCTGCTTCCCATAATCCTGCAGCTACTAGAACTTCAGGTGTAGTATTAGGACCTACAACCGCAATTTTCCTGAATTCCTTTATGTTTGTTTGAGGATTTAAAGTAATTTGAGAAGCAGCACACCCGGCTAATACCAAACAACAAAAAAATAACGCTACAATTTTCCAATTACATCTGTCCATGATTGTTTTCTCCTTTTCTGATTTGGTTCTTTCCAACTATTTATGATTATCTTAAGTTATATAGAACTCTTAAAGTAAAATTATAGATAAATATCGATAAGTTGTCAAGAAATTTATTTGTTTTTCTTGAAAATAATATAAAATATAAGTAGAATTATCACTATGGGGATTTTTTAGATAAAGTGGAAGAGTGAATATGAAAAGAATATTTGTGTTTTTGCTTATATTATTAATTTCTTCTAAAACTTTTTCAGAAGTCGTAAGAAGAGTTATTGAAAATAAAGATACAAAAGAAATTATCTATAGTGATAAAGGCAATGAAATAGCAAGAGAAATAGTTGATGAAAAAGGTAATACTCAAACGACCGGTAAAATACCCGATGGAATAGTTAAACAATATAACAACGAAGGGCATTTGTTTCTGGAAGCTAATTATAAAGATAATAAGCAGGATGGAATAATCAGGTTATACTATGAAAACGAAAAATTAATGGAAGAGGGTTTTACAAAAAATGGAAAATCAGAAGGTTTAATCAAAACATACTATGAAAATGGGAATTTAATGGAAGAGTCAGATTATAAAGAAGGTAAGTTGAACGGTACTACTAAAGAATATTATGAAAATGGAAAACTAAAGAGAAAAATAAACTATAAAAAAGGTAAGTTGGATGGCACAAGCAAAAGATATTATGAAAACGGTCAGGTCCAGTCAAAAGTAAAATATAAAGATGATGAATTAAATGGTACAAGTAAAACATATTATGAAAATGGAAAATTAAAGGAAAAAGCGGGATATAAAAATGGTCAATTAGAAGGCACACATAAGGAGTATTATGAAGACGGAAAAATAATGTATAAAGATACTTATAAATCCGGCAAGATGATAAAAAGTAAAAAATATGAAAAGAAGAAGTAAATAAGCAATGCAGTCCTTTAATGCGTCTATTCTAAAGCCGTTTCTAATAAAAGCGGTTTTCTTATTTATAGAAAAAAATAATTGCGAATTATAAAATTAAGAAATTTTAATTTCTTTTTAATGTTGTTTTAATAATATATGTTTATAATTTGCTCATGGAGACCAACAAAAATAAAAACAAGAATCTCTGTTTAAACTATTTACTGGTATTTGTTATATTCTTACTTACTACATTGGGCTGTTCCGTACAGAATCAAAAGGAGACAAAAAAAATGGAAAAAGCTATTTTTGCAGGCGGATGTTTCTGGTGTATGCAGCCGCCTTTTGAAAAACTGGATGGTATATCAGAAGTTAGTGTCGGCTATACAGGGGGTAATTTGGAAAAACCGACATATGAGGATGTGAGTACTGGTAAAACCGGACATTTTGAAGCGGTTGAAGTAATATATGACCCGCAAAAAATAACATATTCAGAACTACTTGATGTTTTTTGGAAAAGTATAGACCCGACTGACACCGGAGGTCAATTTGTTGACCGGGGAACGCAATATCAGACAGCAATTTTCTATCTTAATGATGAACAGAAACAATTGGCAGAAGAATCAAAAGAAAGGCTTCAAAAATCAGGTAAATTCTTGAAACCTATCGTGACAAAAATTATTAAAGCGACAATTTTTTATAAAGCGGAGAAATACCACCAGGAATATTATAAAAAATGTCCGCTACAATATAATATATACAAGATGAATTCAGGCAGGGATGAATTTCTTAATAAGAATGGGGGAAGTGAAAAGAAAGTCAAAAAACCTGAATATAAAAAAATCCCAAAAGAAGAAATAAAGAAAAAATTAACGTCGATTCAGTATGATGTTACTCAACAATGCGGGACTGAACCGGCTTTTAACAATAAGTACTGGAATAATAAAAAGGAAGGAATATATGTTGATATAGTATCAGGAGAACCGCTTTTCAGTTCACTTGACAAGTTTGATTCCGGTAGCGGGTGGCCCAGTTTTACAAAACCGTTAGAGTCTTCAAATATTGTCAAAAAAGAAGATAAGAGTTTACCGGTTGAAAGAACAGAAGTCCGTAGTAAATCCGGAGATTCACATTTAGGGCATGTATTTGAAGACGGTCCAAAACCGACAGGTCTCAGATATTGTATAAATTCCGCATCTATCCGTTTTATTCCGAAAGAAGACTTGGAAAAAGAGGGTTATGGCGAATACAAAAAACTTTTTGAGAAATAGAGAGTTTGTATAACTTTTACCTAGGAGGATTGGTCTGATATGAAAGAATATACATTTAAACTTATTTGTAGCGATAGAGATAAAAATTGCAGATATAAAACATTAGAAAAGTATATGTTTTATTGTACAAAGCTTGACCAAAAAGCTAAATGTGACGGTAACGAAACTAAAAACCGGTTAAATAAATTAAGCAGTTCACTTTCCTGAAAATATTTCATTAAAAAACAATTCCATTGCATTCCATGAACGCTTATCTGCCTTTTCGTTGTATGCAACACCTTTAGTCGGATCGTTTCCATTAGCCGGGTTTGTAAAACCGTGAACAGCACCGCCGTAAATTATCATTTGCCAATCAACGTTAGCGTCATCCATTTCCTTCTGGAAAGCTAACCGCGCATCCGGTGGAGCAGCAGGGTCTTCTGAACCCTGTAATACGAGGACTTTTGCTTTTATATTTTTAGAATCTTTCGGGTTTGGTGTATCAAGATTACCATGAAAACTGATTACTCCGGCAATCTCAATACCACTACGTGCAAGTTCAAGTACTGTACCTCCGCCAAAACAGTAACCGATTGCTACTATTCTTGATGGGTCAACTGTTTCCTGATTTATAAGTTCTTCAAGTCCTAGTATTACACGTCTTCTCATTAGTATACGGTCGGCTCTGTAAATGCCTGCTTGTTTAGCCGATTCTTCAGTATTTTTTGGTCTTATACCTTTTCCATATATATCTGCACAAAAAGCTACATATCCAAGTTGTGCTATCTGTTGAGCACGGTTTTTAACATAAGAACCTAACCCGTTCCACTCATGGACAATTAACACACCGGGTCGTTTCCCTTCTACTGAGTCATCGTAAGCTAAAAATCCTTCTAAAACGGTTTTACCGTCTTTATATTCCACATCTTTTGTAATTATTTTAGCAGAAGCATTAAAACAAAAAAGAATACATATTACAGAAGAACCCAAAACAGAAACAATCAACTTCGATTTAAACATGCAATTAAATAATGATACATTGTCCATATTACACCTCCATATAATTTATTCTCATTTACTAATTTTGTAGTCGCACGCCCTTGGCGTGCCATATATGGGCAGACTAAAGGTCTGCCACTACAATGTTAGTGTAGTTGCCGATCCGCCAAAATATTAGTGGCGGAGTTGGCATTAACTTGATGTATAGAAATTTCAATGTTTTAGCAGAGCTAACGCTCTGCGGCTACAATATCAATTGGTTTGTAGCTGCCCGCCGACGGTTCAGTGGCGGGCTTAACTTGATGTATAAGAATTTCAATGTTATCACGCCGAGGGCGTGAAACTACAATTTAATTATAGTTTTGTAGTTGTCGCCAGACCCTTGGCAAGCCTAACTTGTTAGATAGATACCGATTTCTGTTGCAATAATATAATATTTCAAGTTAAAATATAATTAAAAAGAAATTAAAATATTTTAATCTTTAAACATTAGTAGAAGTAATTATTCAAAGCTTAATATTGCTTGGAAAGTTATGAAAAAAATGTATAATAAAAAAAAGAGGTGATATTTTTTGGATTTAATAATAGATAATTTGCTGATACCTGTTGAGAAAGATGGGATAGATGAATATATAAAAGCTGCTTCACAAAAATTGATAGTTAGCGAAAAAAATATAAAATTTGTAAAAATTCTGAGCAAATCGCTTGATATTAGTAATAAAGAACAGTTTTATTATAGAATATCGATAGCTGTAAGAATTGCTGATAATTTCGATAACAAAGAGAACTTTCCCGTATATACCGAGAAAATAAGAGCAGACAGTAAATCAAAAAATATCAAGGATAGACCTATAGTAGTAGGTTTCGGTCCTGCCGGTATGTTTGCTGCCCTTGAACTTATTGATTACGGAATTAAACCTTTAATATTTGAAAGAGGTAAAAAAATAGAAGAACGGACTATTGATGTTCGGAAATTTATAGAAGAAAGGGTGTTAAATCCTGAATCAAATATACAATTTGGCGAAGGTGGTGCCGGTTCATATTCTGACGGGAAGTTGTTTTCCAGGGGGAAAAATTCGGAATATATAAACAAAGTACTGGATACCTTTATTAAATTTGGCGCATCCGAAGAAATAGGATATGTAAACAAACCGCATTTGGGAACGGATGTGTTATGCGGAATAGTTAAGAATATGAGAAATTATATTCTTGAAAGAGGCGGCGAGATATATTATAGTTCGAAAATGACAGATTTGCTTATATCAGGTGATAAAGTTACGGGTATTGTAATAAATGGTGAGAAAGAATACCGGTCTTCAATTATCTATCTTGCTGTGGGGCATTCTGCGCGAGATACATTTAATATTCTTAATGTAAAAGGTATTGCTATTGAACAGAAGCCGGTTTCTGTTGGTGTAAGAGTAGAACATCCGGTCGAAATTATTAATCTTTTTAAATATGGGAATAAATATAAGGACTTCCATAATATAGGAGCAGCTAATTATTCCTTCACTTACAACGATAGAAAAATAAAGAGATGTGTGAATACATTCTGCATGTGTCCCGGGGGTGAAGTAATAAATGCTTCATCTGAAAACGGGATGATGGTTGTAAACGGAATGAGCTATTCAGGCAGGTCATCAGCGTTCTCAAATTCAGCAATTGTTGTAACCTGTCATACAGACGATTATAAATCAACCGACCCGTTAGCCGGTGTTGAGTTCCAAAAGGAAATTGAGCGGAAAGCTTTTAATGCAGGAGGTAGAAGATGGGAGGCACCTGCACAGAATTTAATGGATTTTTTAAGTGGCAGGATTTCAGAAAAATTAAATAAAAATTCTTTTAAAATGGGGGTCGCACCTGTTAATATGAATGATATTTTTCCAAGTTTTGTATGCGAGTCGCTTTCAACCGCATTTAATATATGGAAGGAGGATTATCCGTTATTTGTTTCAAATCATGCGATATTATTAGGTGTTGAAACAAGGACTTCTTGTCCTTTGAAAATTACACGAAGTAAAAAATATGAATCGGTAAATATAAAAAACCTGTACCCGATAGGCGAAGGCTCGGGATACACCGGCGGTATAACAAGTTCTGCCGCTGACGCAATAAAAGCAGTAGAAAATAGTCTTTTGTAGATAGTTTAATGACCTACCTCGGTGCTTCAGACTGTGTCGCAATGTCATTGCGAGCGTTAGCGAAGCAATCTCATAAAATGTAGCTCGTCGAAGAAGGGATTGCCACGAGCCAATAAATTGGCTCTCGCAATGGGCATAATACTCAAAAAATGTTGTTAAAAAACCTAAAAAATGACGATTTATAGACGAGCTTACAAGTAATATTAACTTCGTTTATTGAAACGGTTCAATAAACGAACAAATTTCATAAGTGTTAAAAATATAAGTCTCGTCGATAGTTTTCGATTTTCTAGAGTTTTAAGCTCTAAAAAAACAACACAAAAAGACTATTATGCCCAGAATGACACCGTTGTTGCAACTTCGCATCAAGATGTGAGGAATTCTTTGATTAAATTTTGTAGTAAAAGGAGCTTTATATGGATATTAAAGGGAAAGTTGTAATAGTAACGGGAGCTTCATCAGGGATAGGACTTGAAACAGCAAAACTGCTCGCAAAACACGGCGCCAAGCTTGCTCTTGTGGCAAGGTCTAAAGATAAACTTGAGATATTATCGAAAGAGCTGCAGGGTTCAGCAGCAATTTCTGCAGATATGTCCAAAGAAAACGATATCGGTAAAATGATAAAAAAAGTTATCGATAAATTTGGGAGAATAGATATTCTCATCAACAATGCCGGAAGAGGATATGACTGCCCGCTCGAATATACCGATATTAACGAATTTAGGAAACTTTTTGAATTAAATGTAGTGGGACCGCTTGTTGCCATGCAGTCTGTTATACCCCTTATGAAAAAACAGGGTGGCGGTATGATTGTGAATATCAGTTCAGGTACCGCTCTTATGTATCTGCCTGATATGAGCGCCTATTCATCAACAAAGCGGGCATTAAATGGGTTAACGCTCACAGCACGTGAAGAGTTGTCAAAAGATAGAATTATTGTCAGTGTGGTATACCCGTATATTACCAAGACAGATTTTGATAAAAATATGGTAAAGAGTAAAAATTATGAAGCTCCGTCAACAGAAGAAGATAATAATAACCGTCCTCCGGCTGATTCTGCTGAGTATGTCGCTGAAAAAATATTGGAAGTAATTAAATCTGAACAAGCGGAACAATTTGTTCACGATTGGATGAAAAAAATGCATTAAAATATATTGTGATTAAAATTACAGGAAATCAGGAGTAATCTATGGGAAAGAAAATAATGATACTTTCAGGCAGTCCCAAAAAAAACGGTAACACTGCAATTCTTGTAAATTGGTTTAGTGAAGGTGCCCGCTCAAAAGGTGCCGATATTGAAATAGTCCATACCGCATTTCTTAAATATAAATCTTTAGGTTGCACATCTTGCAGGAAATGTCAGAAACTGGATAAATACGAATGTGTTATTAATGACGATGCAAAATCAGTCCTTGCTAGAATGAACGAAGTAGATGTGATAGTAATGGCAACACCGTTATATTTCTTTGGAGCGAGCGCCCAAATAAAACTTATCTTTGACAGAATGTTCTCGCTATATAAATGGGACAATGAAGCCGGTACTATGGAAACGCGCTTAAAAAACAAAACACTTGTTTTAATTGCAAGTGCATACGAAGACATTGGATTAGACGCAGTTGAGAAGCCCTTTATTTTAACAGCAGATTACACCGGGATGAAATTTAAATCTCTGCTTGTTCCTAATGCAGGGGTATCTGGTGATGTACAGAAAATAACCGGTATCCGTGAAAAAGCAATTGAATTAGGAAAGATGGTAGCGTAAATCAGATATTGTTTTCCGAAGGATATCAAACAATCTCATCAATAATTTTTTTGTATTCTTCCTGGCGGGTTTCATATTCTGAAGTTAATTTTACGAGTTTATCAAAAAGTGACTTGATTTCCTGTTTGATATGGCTATTCCTTTTTGAAATATCAGTAATCTGTTTAACATCGCTTTCCATAGAAGCCTTTACCAAAACACTGTCATTCACCTTCAATTCATTTTCCAAAGATTCAATTGTTTTTTCAATTTCATTTATTTCCCTGCTTAAAGGTTTGAGTATATTATCGCGTTCTTTTGTTTTTTTTGTTTTAAGTTTTCCCAGCGTTTTTTTGTCAACCGACGGATTATTTAAATGTAGTCTTGGTTTTCCTTCGCGGGAATTACTTTCATCTTTCCATCCGACATTATCAAGAAAGTCCTGATACCCGCCTTCATAAAGACTGATTGTATCTTTGTCAAATATTACCAGTCTTTTTGCCAGCCGTTTCAGAAAAGCTTCATCGTGAGTGACCACAATAACAGAACCCTCAAATTCATCTATAGCTTCCATCAGTGCTGCACAGGAATCCATATCAAGGTGATTGGTCGGTTCATCCAGCATCAGGAGCTGGCACGGTGTAACTACTATCTTGCCAAGCAATACCCTGTTTTTTTCTCCGCCGGAAATAACTGATATTTTTTTTAAAGCATTATCTCCTTTGAACATAAGCATTCCGGCGATATTTCTGGCAGTCTGCAGGGCACATGCCGGTGAAGCGGACATAATTTCGTCTAGGACGGTATTTTCACGATTCAGTTTTAATAAATTAGGCTGGCCAAAATACCCCGTTTTTAAAATAGGATGTGTTTTTGTACTGCCTGAAAGAGGTTGCAAATCCCCGGATAAAATTCTTAAAAGAGTTGACTTCCCTTTGCCGTTTTTTCCTATAACAAATATTCTTTCTTTTTTCCCTATGTTTATTGAAAAATTCTTTATCAGGTAAGGTTCTTCCCCGGTGTAAGAAAAAGTAATTTCTGAAGCACTTTTCATTTGTGTGGCTTCAAAAGGAATGGACTTAAAAGAAAAATCAAGAGTCTCTTCTTTTTCCAGCTGTTCTTTTTCTTCCATTTTCTCAAGAAGTTTGATTTTTGACTGTGCCTGGCTTGCCATTGTCGCTTTTGCCTTGAACCGTGCAATAAATACTTCAAGCTGTTCGCGTTTAGTTTCTTCGTTTAAACGTGTTTTTTCATAAACTTCTTCTTCAACAGCCAGCTGGTTATAAAGTTTTTCGGTAGGACCTTTTACTTTTCTAATTTTTTTCCTGTGTATACCAATGGTATGGGTTGTAACACTGTCCATAAATCCCCTGTCATGGGTAATAAGTATTAATTCACCCTGCCAGGATTTAAGAAAACCTATAAGCCACCTTGACGCCACAATGTCGAGATAGTTGTTCGGTTCATCAAGAAGAAGCATTTCAGGCTGAGAAACGAGGACCTTTGCAAGGTTCAGCCTTATCTGGTATCCTCCTGAAAAAATAGAACATGGTTTGTCCATATCTTCTTTTGAAAAACCAAGACCGGAAAGAATTTTTTCAACTTTCCATGTTTCATATTTATCATCTTCGCTTAAACTGAGGCATCCTTCTTTAAGGACAGTATCCTGCGTGAAATTTATATGCTGTTCAAGATACCCTATTCTGTACCCTCTGGGTATGGAGATAGAACCTGAATCAGGCGTCATATGCCCGAGAATTAAATGGAAGAGCGTAGTTTTCCCGTGCCCGTTTCTTCCGACAAGCCCTATTTTCTCCTTCTTATTGATATTGAAAGTTATATTGTCGTAAAGCAACTGGTCACCAAAAGACTTAGTAAGATTTAATATTTGTATCATAAAGTAGTTGTGTGACTTTTCCCCCCTCAACTCTTTCTTCTCCCCTCAGGGGAGAAGATGAAAGATGAGGGAAAAATTATATTGATTTATTCTAACTAAACGCAATAGTCTGTAATTATACTAATTTTTGTAATAAAACCAAGTATTATGATAATTCACTATTGGATGTCTCGACACTATACCATCTTTTTAATATGCAGGCAGAGCAAGCTCTGCTACTACAACGTTGATGTAGTTGCCGACCTTGGTCGGCATTAAGTTGTCGTTTTCCTTGTTGTCAATTCCTACCTTGTAAGAAAACAGTTGCAAAAAAAATATAAAATAGTAGAATATATCAGCAAGGAGCAAACCATAACGGTTTGCTAAAATGCCCGAATGGGTGAGGAGGAAGAGTGAGTATTTATGTAGGTAACCTGTCAAGCGATGTGACAGAAGAGGATTTAAGGGAAGCTTTCAAGTCTTTTGGTGAAATAAAAAGTGTAAATATTATCAGTGATAAATTTACAAAACAGCCGAGAGGATTTGGTTTTGTTGAGATGATGACCGATGATGCGACTAAAGCGGCGATTGCCGGTATGAACGGCAAGGATTTAAAAGGTAAACCGCTTACGGTAAATGAAGCCCGTCCGAAAAGCGATAGCGGTAAAAGAGGTTTTGGCGGCGGCGGACATTTCGGTGGTAAAAGGGACTTCGGTGGTGGTGGCGGCGGAAACTTTAGCGGCAGAAGAAGTTTCGGTAGCGGCGGAAGCCGTGGTAGTGGAAGAAGCCGCACCGGCGGTGGCGGACACAGAGGCGGGTAAAATCGGGAGTAAAATCGGGGACGGTTCTGGTTTTAACCAGTTCAGAAAAATATATTTAAAAAAATACATATGTTCACTTGCCCCTCAACTCTTTCTTCTCCCCACAGGGGAGAAGATGAAACCTGCCTATCGGCAGGCAGGAATGTGGGGTTAGTGGACAAGTCTGCTTAAAATAAAATTTAGGAATACAAAATTCTTTTTAGAAATTGCCGTTTTCCAAAAAACGGTATAAGTTGAGTTTGGAAAGCTTGCCATAGAGGCTTCTTTTTATTCTTTAATCAGTATTGAAGGCAATACTCTTCCTTCTAAGTATTATATCCACTAATTAGCATGAAAAACCGTATTTTACAAACATTAACCAAGTACTGGGGTTATACCAGTTTCCGCGAATTTCAGGAAGAAGCAATTCTTTCTATAATGGACGAACACGATACTCTTACTGTTCTGCCTACAGGCGGAGGTAAATCTGTTTGTTTCCAGCTGCCTGCGCTTATTTCTGACGGTATGGCAGTTATTATTTCGCCTCTTATATCTTTGATGAAAGACCAGGTGGATGACCTCAAAGATATGGGTATTGCCGCTGAATGCATGAATTCCAGCCTCACCGCAAAAAGCCAATATGCGGTTGCAGAAAAAATAAAATCCGGTGCACTTAAACTTCTTTATATCTCACCTGAACGATTAATGATAGATGAAATGCGGGACCTTTTACAAAGCGTAAAACTTTCATTCTTTGTCATTGATGAAGCCCACTGCATCAGTCACTGGGGTCACAACTTCCGCGCAGAATATCGCCAACTGGGTATCATCAAAAACGAATTTAAAAATATCGCTATTCACGCTTTTACCGCCACTGCAACAGAGGAAGTACAAAAAGATATTGTTGTGCAATTAAATATGAACGCACCGCACCTCTATATCGGCAGTATTGACCGTGCCAACCTCAATTACCGTGTAGTGCCTCGTTCAGGTAACATTACCGGTCAGATAGTAAAAGTAATAAAAAAATATCCGAACGACCCCGGTATTATCTATTGTCTCAGACGCACAGATGTAGACGATATTTCAAGTAATCTTAATTCTCTTGGGTACAAAACCCTGCCATATCATGCCGGTTTGCCGGACAAACAACGAAAGCAAAATCAGGACGAATTTTCCGCGGAGAATGTCAATATTATGGTCGCTACCATTGCGTTCGGTATGGGAATTGACCGCTCAAATATCCGCTATGTTGTTCATGCCGCAATGCCAAAATCCATAGAACACTACCAGCAGGAAACAGGCCGCGCCGGTCGTGACGGGTTGAGTTCCGACTGCTGGCTTTTTTATTCCGGGGCTGATTATAGAACGTGGGAATACATGCTCAAGGATACATCCAATAGAGATGTGATGCTTTCAAAACTTAAGGATATGTATAACTTCTGTGTTCGTCCTACTTGCCGGCACCGTTATCTTGTCAATTATTTTGGACAGACTTATGAAAAGGGTAATTGTAATGCCTGCGATTATTGCCTGGGCGAAGTGGAAATGGTGGAAGATTCACTCACTGTAGGTCAGAAAATATTATCGTGCGTCGCACGCGTCAAAGAAAGGTTCGGGGCGGGTCACATAACTGATATATTGCAAGGCGACCGTACTCCGGCAGTTGAACGTTGGGAACACGACAAGCTTTCAACTTTTTCGCTGATGAATACCGAAACTAAAGTATACATCAGGTTTATGATAGAACAACTTCTCGGCCAGGGTTTTTTGCAGCGTGAAGGCGAGTTTATGACTTTAGCAATTACAGATTTGGGACACAGTCTTCTTAAAGGCGAAAAAGCCCCTGTTTTAGCAAAACCGGTTGTTGCAATTAAGAAGAAGGAAATAGAAAAAGTCCGAAAGAGCAAGCGTCTAAAAGAATGGGAAGGTATAGATGAAAAACTCTTTGAAATTCTGCGTACCAAACGTGCTGAAATCGCCCGTAAAAAAGGCGTCCCCGCATATATTGTTTTTAGTGACAAGACCCTAATTGATATGGCTTCAGTAAAACCGGTAACAATAGAACAGTTTTCTAACGTCTTCGGTGTAGGTACCGCAAAACAAAAATCCTACGGCGATATTTTTATAAATGTTATTAAGGAATATTTAGGTTTCACAGCAAAAAACCAATTTGATTAAAAAATCGGGGACAGGGGGTTGTCTGATAATTGTGTTTTTTGTCATTCCGAACTTGTTTCGGAATCTCACTTTCGACGACAGATAACTTAAGATGCTGAACCAAGTTCAGCATGACAGCGAGTTATCGGACGGCAGACAACTATTTCATTTACAATTTTCCCACGAGTTCTTCTACTTCATCGTAGGTTTTTATTTTGCAGATTTTATCGCGAATACTTCTTGCATCCGGAAAACCTTTTGTATACCACATCATAATCTTTCTTATAAAACTGGCATTACCTCTGGTTGAAGTTTTTTTATATTGAATTATGTATTTTATATGCTCTTTCATTGCATGGCCCTTCTTTTCCATATCCTTTTCTGAATCCGTAAATTTCCCTGTTTTCAAATAATCATCAATATCTTCGAATATCCACGGAGTACCAAGCGCCCCTCGTGCAACTAATAGACCGTTACAGTTTGTTTCATCAAACATTTTCTTTGCAAGTTCCGGGTTGAAAACATTCCCGCTTCCGAAAACAGGTATGGATACCGAATTTTTTACTTCCTTAATGCTTGTATAATCCACCTCGCCCGAATACATTTGAGAGCAGGTTCTCCCGTGTATAAAAATAGCCGACGCCCCGTTATCTTCAATCTTTTTGACTAAATCTGTAAGGAATGCCGAATCAGTTTTACTATAACCGGTCCTTATTTTAATAGTTACTGGTATCGGTAATTTATTAGACAATGTTTTGATTATTTCAACAAGGGTGTCCGGTGTTTTCATCAGGTAGGCGCCGGTTTTCTTTTTCAATACTTTCCTGACAGGACAGGCAGCATTGATATCCAGAAAAACAATATCAGGCACAGTATCCAGAAGTATATAAGCGGCATCAAGCATCTTAACCGGGTCACTGCCAATCAACTGTGCCGCAATTGGATTGTCCTTTGGAGTAGTTTTCAGCATCCTGAATGTCCTGGGGCTTTTCATAATCAGGGATATTGCATCCACCATCTCAAAAAAACAAAATTTTGCCCCGTATTCACGGACTGTAGTCCTAAACGCCAAATCCGTACACCCTGCCATAGGTGCCATAAGTATATTTGAAGGAATTTCCTTTTTCCCGATTTTTATCATAACGGATAGATTATATAATTATTATTTTTTTATTCAACCCATTTTTTGCATTTGCAAAAATGTCCTATGAACAGCCCGTAGTAACGGGATGGATTATTTAGTTATATGTCTTATATCTTTAAATAAAATATAATCGCAAGAGAGATAAACACACAAAACCCTTGACAAAACAGCAATAGTATTTTATAATTACACAATATTCAAGTTAAAGAGATAGGAATATTAGAACGTTGGAACACAAGAACATTGGAACAGTCTTAAAAAGAGGGGGTGACGAATAATATGAAGAAACTAGTCCTAATTATGCTTTTTGCATCAATCGTTCTTGCAGCATGTAAAGCGAAACCGGCAGAAACACCTGCAGAAACACCGGCAGCAGCACCAGCAGCAGCACCGGCAAGCAAGTAATTTATCAGATATATAATAAAAGGAAAAGCAAAGAATTTAAAACTCTTTGCTTTTCTGTTTTATAGTAAATCCTTCCGTCCCAAAAAACTGTATTCTCTAAAATCACAAACAAACATCCACTAAAGTTTAAAAAAGTTTAAAAAACACTTGATTATTTAGATAGAAATTGTAAAATCGCAATGTCAGCATCTTGCAATAAATCTTGCATTTTAATTTTACTCTGATTATGCCATATTTGAACAGAAATGATACTTTTAATATATGAAAAAAATATTAATAATTCTATTGATACTATTTAATTTAGATGCAATATGGGCAAAAGATAGTAAACCAGCAGATAGCAACCAATTTGCAATTTATCTTTCTAAGTCACCAGAATCAACATGGAGAATAATAATAAAACCCGAAGATAAGGGGCATCCAGAAGCATATGAACATCGCCCGGAAAATATTGATTTAGATAAAATACAATTAGAAGACCAACCTATTATTAAAGAAGAGGATATTGTTTGGTATGATATAAAGAATCACGATATTAAATTATCTAAAAGTTGTTTTGATAATATTTCAAAAATTAAAATACCTACAAGTGGTAGAATTTTTGCTGTTTGTGTTGGGAAAAAGAGGATTTATTGGGGTGCTCTTTGGTCGAGTTTCTCATCAATGTCATTTAGCGGTGTTGTTATTAATATTTTTCCAATTATAAATAAAAAACAGGCAGATTTTATAATGACTTTGGAGTTAGGATATCCATCTGAGGGGGCTTTTCATGGCAAAGACCCAAGAGAAAATTCTATAATAATGAAAAGATTAGCAAAAATAGGCAAATTAAACGGTGTTGTGAAATATCCAACAACAGAAGTTGTAGAAGGCAAGAAGGATGTTTCTGTTAAACCAATCAGTGTAAGTGAATACAGGCAAAATAAAAAACATGAGAGATTACTTCGTATTGATATTTTTAATACTGAAGATTTGTCTGAATATATCAAGATTTTATTAAACGGCATTTGTGTTATAGATAGACAATATAAACCATTTGGAAAGTACCCAAAGGTATCATCTTCTTATTATGATATATCAAATGAAACCTTAGAAATTGAAATTTACAGTGAAAAATCTAAAATATATTCTGGCAAATATAAACTTGAAAACATTAATAGATTTGATTGGGGTGTAGGAATAAAAAAACATGAGGACAATACAATACCATTAAAACATGATTTGCCAATGTATGAGTAATATTCTATGTACTAGAAGTTGTTCGTTTGTTGTAAGCATGATTTCTCCACTTTCTATCAGGAATCTTACAAAGAAAACTTGAGGTGATTTTGCCACATTATCTTCTCAATCGTGACAAATCTGACGAATCAATCCCTGAAAACAAAAAATCCTTGACAAAACAGTAATTGTGTTTTATAATTATACACTAATATAAGACTTTTAGCAGACTTCTTGCATTACACAGTACATATTGTTTAAAGACATTCAGATTATAGAACATAAGAACACAAGAACTTAAGAACTTTTTTTAATGGGGGGATAAAATGTCTAAACAAAAGTTGTCTGAACTTCAGGTGGCGAGGAAAAAATTTAAACCGGTTCTGCCGGCGGTGCTTAAAAATGGTGCTAAATCGATAAAACCGAAAATTGGGCAGGCGACAACAAGCGTTTCTGACCAGGAAACAGTACAGAAACTTTTCCCGAATACTTTCGGGATGCCGATGGTAAGTTTTGGTAAAGGTAAAAACCCGGTTCTTTCAGGTAAAGTTGTGAAAGTAGGTGTAGTTCTTTCCGGTGGTCAGGCACCTGGCGGGCATAATGTTATAGCAGGGCTTTTTGATGGGTTAAAGAAAGCTAATTCCAAAAACAAACTTATCGGGTTTCTCGGTGGACCTTCAGGAATTCTTGATAACAAGTGGAATGAAATAACGCTTTCTTTAATAGATGAATACAGGAATACGGGCGGGTTTGATATTATACAATCAGGAAGGACCAAAATAGAAACCCCGGAACATATTGAACAGACAAAGAAGAATTTAACTGATAATAAAATTGATGCACTGGTTGTTATCGGTGGAGATGATTCAAATACTAATGCGGCGCTTTTAGCGGAATATTTCAAAAAAGAAAAAGTGAATATAAGCGTTATAGGCGTTCCTAAAACTATTGACGGTGATTTGAAAAACGAGCAAATAGAAGCGTCTTTCGGGTTTGATACTGCGACAAAAATATATTCGGAATTAACAGGAAATATATGCCGTGATGTAAACTCTGCGAGAAAATACTGGCATTTTATACGGCTTATGGGCAGGAGTGCGTCGCACATTACGCTTGAAGTAGGATTAAAGACCCAGCCGAACATAGTGCTTATCGGAGAAGAAATTCTTGCAAAAAAAATGACCCTTTCGCAGATTGTAGAATATATAACCGATATTATTGTGAAGCGTGCGGAGTTAAAGAAGAATTTTGGTGTTATACTCGTCCCGGAAGGTTTAATTGAATTCATACCGGAAATGAAGTCGCTGATATCTGCATTGAACGATGTTTTAGCGGAAAATGAAGAAGTTCTTAAATCAATGTCAAGTATTGAAGAGAAAAAGAATTTTATCCACACAAAGCTGCCTGAAAATATAGCGGCGCTTATGATTTCTCTCCCGAGCGATATTTCGTCACAATTGATGATTGACAGAGACCCGCACGGTAACGTGCAAGTTTCTCAGATAGAAACTGAAAAACTTTTGATAGAAATGGTAAAAGTAAAATTATCAGAACTTAAAAAGAATGGTAAGTATATAGGAAAATTTTCTACAATCACGCATTTCTTCGGGTATGAAGGACGGTGCGGCGCACCTTCAAATTTTGACGCCAATTACACCTATGCTTTAGGATATAACTCGGCAGTATTAGCTCTTAACGGTCTTACCGGGTATTTATCGTCTGTAAAAAAACTTGTAAAGAAATCCAGCCAGTGGGAATGTGGCGGGGTACCTCTTACAATGATGATGAACATAGAAAGAAGAAAAGGCAAAGAAAAACCGGTCATTAAAAAAGCACTGGTTGAACTTGAAGGTCTCCCATTTAAAACTTTGCTAAGCAACAGGGATAATTGGGCAATAACAGAAAGTTACGTTTACCCCGGGCCTATTCAATACTTTGGTCCCTATGAAGTTACAGACATGACAACCATAACGCTTAAATTAGAAAAGCGCGGTTAGGGGAAAAGGTGTTTGTTGTACTAGCTCAATAATTAGGTAACTTTAATGTTGACTAAAAGGTATTTGATAATTGTAGTTGTCGTAGACCCTTGGCGTGCTTTATATGTGCTTGCCAAGGGCAAGCGACTACAACTTAAGAAAATTTTACCTAAATAGTGAGAATTAACATCTGTTCCCTTTGTTTCGATTATTTTTTATACGATTTTTTAGGAGGGAAAAAGTATGGGTAAATCAGCAAAAAGTGCAAAAGTAGCGGATTTTAAGTTGCTAAAGTGTCCAACCGGCATACAGGGTGTAGATGAAATTACATTCGGTGGATTGCCTCATGGACGAACTACGCTTGTATGTGGTAATGCAGGGTGCGGAAAGACGCTATTTGCGATGGAATTTCTTACCCGTGGCGCAAATGAGTTTAACGAGCCGGGTGTCTATATGTCATTTGAAGAGAATGCTGAAGAATTGACAAAGAATTTTTCTTCACTGGGATTTGAATTAAATAAACTTATCAAGCACAAAAAATTAATTATTGATTATGTTTTTATTGAGCGCAGTGAAATCGAGGAATCAGGCGAGTATGACCTTGAAGGATTATTCGTAAGACTTGAGCATGCAATTGATTCTATCGGCGCAAAGCGGGTAGTGTTGGATACCATCGAAGCGCTTTTTTCGGGATTAAAAAATGAAAATGTCCTGAGAGCCGAACTAAGAAGGCTTTTCCGCTGGCTTAAGGCGAAAGGTGTTACAGCAATAATAACGGGAGAACGCGGCGATAAAAGCCTGACAAGATACGGCCTCGAGGAATATGTTGCCGATTGCGTTATTCTCCTGGACCATAGGGTAACTGAACAGATTTCAACCAGACGTTTTAAAATAATAAAATATCGCGGTTCAATACACGGTAGCAACGAGTACCCGTTTTTGATTGATAAAAAAGGTGTATCAGTACTTCCTGTCACTTCATTGGGATTAGACTACCCGGTATCTTCTGACAGAATATCATCCGGGATAAAAGGTCTTGATGAGATGCTCGATAAAAAAGGATATTATCGTGGCAGCGCCATTCTCGTTTCCGGCGGTGCAGGAACAGGGAAAACAAGTTTTGCCGCTCATTTCGCTGATTCTGCATGCAGTCGCGGAGAGAAATGTCTCTTCTTCGCTTTTGAAGAGTCGGAAAACCAGATTATCCGAGATATGAACAATATAGGCATCAACCTTAAAAAATGGATAGATAAAGGCCTTTTGCATATTGCGGCCTCTCGTCCTGCGCTTTTCGGGCTAGAGAGACACCTTGTGAACGCACACAATATGATAAATGAATTCAAGCCCAATGTTGTGGTGTTCGATCCGATATCTAATTTAATGAATTCAGGCACACTCATCGAAGCACAAGCAATGTTGACCCGACTCATAGATTTTTTGAAGGCTGCTCAAATAACCCTTCTCATAATAGACCTGTGGGGCGTACGTAGTGGAATCGAACAGACAGATATCGACATCTCTTCCCTATGCGATTCCTGGATCAGGCCGCAGAATATGGAAAGAGGTAATGAGCGTACCCGAATCATAAGCATCCTGAAATCACGTGGTATGAATCACTCTAATCAGATAAGGGAATTCTTAATAACCGATAAGGGTGTGCAGATAAATAATGGTCAAAAAAGCAAAAGGGGGGTCTAAAGATGGCTAAGCAAAAAAAAAGATGGATACTAAAGTTGTATATTGCCGGTCAGACAACCAAATCGATAGTGGCATTTGCTAATATAAAGAAAATATGCGAGGAGCATCTCAAAGGAAAGTATTCAATTGAGGTAATTGATTTATTAGAGAATCCCAAACTTGCTAAAGGGGACCAGATACTGGCTATTCCAACGCTTGTAAAACAATTACCGCCTCCCTTAAAGAAGATTATAGGCGATTTCTCTAATACACAAAAAGTTCTTATTGGTTTAGATATAGTCTCGAAAACTTAAAATGCGTTAGTGCCTCATTAAACAATATTTATTATGTTTGTCATCCTGAACCGAAGGTGAAGGAACTTGTCCTTACATTACACAAGAGATTCTTCGTCCCTGCTTCGGGACTCAGAATGACAGACAAGGTTACTTAATAGGGCATTATATACTTTGAAAGGAATTGTTAGTATGCCGAAAAAAAATATAAAAAAAACTCTCGAACGGAAGATTGGAAAAAAAGGACAGGAAAAATATATTCTAAAGCTTTTTGTGGCAGGATTAACTCCGAAATCTCAAAGAGCGATAGCGAATATAAAGAAGATATGCCATGAATACCTTAAAGGACGGCATGAGCTTGAGATAATCGATATTTATCAGAATCCGCTCTTTGCCAAAGAATGGCATATTATTGCAGCGCCTACCTTAATTAAGGAGTTTCCTGAGCCCTTACAAAGATTTATTGGCGATATGTCAAATACCGAAAAGCTTCTTGTGGGCTTGGATTTAACGTCAAAAGAAAAGAATAAGACACTCGAAAATGAGAACAGAAAAGAAATCACCACAGGAACTTTAAAGGAAAACGAAAATTTGCGTCTTAGGCTCAATGAAGCAGAAGAAACTCTAAATGCTATACGAAAAGGTAAAGTTGATGCGATTGTCGTATCCGGTCATAAAGGCAAAAAGGTCTTTACTTTTAAAGGCGCTGATTATGTATATCGCATTCTTATAGAGACCATGAACGAAGGGGCAGCTGTACTTTCTCCCACTGGCACAGTGATGTATTGTAATAAGTGCCTGTCGGAAATGTTTAGGGCTCCGATTGAAAAAATTACCGGCAACTCAATAAAAAAATTTATTCAACCGCAGGATATTCCTATATATAATTCAATTATATCGCAAGGGTTACGGGGGACAAGTAGCGGTGAAATTACGTTTAAGAGAAGAGACGAAACATTTTTATCGGTGAATGTCTCTTGCAGCTCTTTAAAAATAGATAATGTCGGAGTCTGTATGGTTTTTACAGACTTAACTTTAAAGAAACAGAAAGAATTAGTGATTAACACACAGAGAGAGGAGCTTTTGCACGTTACCAGGGTAGGAAAACTTGCAGAATTTGTCTCGTCTTTGGCTCATGAAATCAGCCAGCCTCTTACAGCTATTCTTTCTTACTCTCAGGCTGCCCATCGCATGCTCGCAGGCAGGGAACCTGAACTACGGAAGATTATGTCGTACATCATTAATGATGATCAGCGGGCAGCTAAGGTTATTCAGCGATTACGCTCACTGTTAAAGAAGAACACACCCGAAATGAATCCTATTGATATCAATACTCTTGTTAACGAGACTGTGGGTCTTATTGCAACTGATGCTACCGTAAGGAACATTTTTTTAAAACTTGAGATGGAGAGTGGTCTTCCACTTATCCACGGTGACCGGATACAACTGCAACAGGTCCTCCTGAATCTTATAAGCAACAGTTTCGATGCAATGGAGAGCAATCGAGGCTCTCGTGAAATATTGATTCGTGCATCACGTAAAGATACTGATATGATTATGGTGGCGGTAAAGGATTCCGGATGCGGCATTCCCATACGCAATATGCCTAAGCTCTTCACTCACTTTTTTACCAGCAAACCGGATGGTTTGGGTATGGGATTGTCTATTAGTCGTTCCATTGTTGAGTCGCATGGCGGGCGATTGGATGTGAAAAACAATCCAGATCGCGGTGCAACCTTTTATTTTACCATTCCTGTGGGTAAGAAGGATACTTAATGGATAATCTCAAACCACTTATATATGTTGTTGATGACGACGTCTCAATATGTAGGGCACTAACCTTATTGTTAAAATCACACGGGTTCAAAGTAGAAACATTTATACGAGCAGCAGACTTTCTGGCATATAAGCATCCCAATCTGCCGTCATGTCTGGTCTCGGATATCCGCCTGCCGGATATAAACGGGCTTACTCTTCAGGAAGTAATGGCGCAAAGGGGGATTTCTATCCCCATTATCTTTATCACAGGGCATGGTGATATTCCGATGAGCGTGAAAGGTATGAAGGCAGGAGCTGTTGATTTTCTTCCCAAACCTTTTACCAAGAAGAAACTACTTGGAGCCATTACGCAAGCCATCTCAAAAAGCAAATCTCAAAATAAACAACAAGCCGAAATATCAAAAATAAAACGGCGCATCAAGACTTTGTCTCCGCGAGAACTGGAAGTTTTTATACTTGTAGCCAAGGGTATGTTGAGTAAACAAATTGCCTACAAGCGTGGAACTGCCCTTCAAACCATCAAGGTTCACCGCGGTCGTGTCATGAAGAAAATGAAAGCTGAAACAGTAACAGAACTTATCCATTTTGCCCAAAAAGCAGGCATTACTTCCTCCAAAGCATAACCGATCTTCAATTTTTCCCATACAATCTCACTGATTCAAGCGACTATCTTATAGCAAACCAATGTTGTAAAAGGTCTATTATACCCAAGTTCAATTGACCGCTTTCTTAATATCCCATATAATGCAAAAATAGGAGGAATTATGTTTCAAGGAGTGTGACAATATGAAAAGGAACTTTTTTTTTATTTTTGTAGTTTTAGTCTTAACTACCTCGCTCATGGGTTGTAACACGATGAAAGGCGCGGGAAAGGATGTAGAGAGCGTAGGGAAAAGTATTCAAAAGACTGCTAATGATAATGATTAAAGCAGGATTTGAGATTGTTCAATGTGATGAAAGGCAAAGTGTGGTAAAAGCTTAAAATAAGGGAGGTAATTGAGATGAGAAGTCAAAAGTTGGTTTGTTTGTTTCTTGGATGTTGCATCTTGTTTTTTGCATCTTTTGTTTTCGGAGAAGTTTCAAAAGGTGATTTGGGAATTGGGGTGAATTATCCCGGAGTCGGAGTGAGGTATTTTTTAAGCAATAAAATATCTCTGGAGGTGAAAGGTCAGTTTGACAAGGACATCGTTATCGGCGGTTTAAGAGGGTATTATTACTTTAAATCCGTAGATAAACTTCTACCTTTTGCAGGATTAGAAACAAACTTTGTAACATTCACTGGTGATGACAGCAAAGGAACAGGGTTTGCGGGAGAAGTTTTCGTCGGAGGCGAGTATTTTTTTGCGAAAAGTTTTTCGGTTCAGTTAGATTTAGGTCCTGCGTATGTTTCGCTTAAAGATACGAAAGATACAACTGAGTCGGTGAGCGGTCTGGAATATGTGGTTAATTTTGGGATAAATTATTATTTTGGGAAAAAATAAAACCACAGATGAACGTGGAAATGTCATTCTGAATCTAAGGCGAAGAACGGAGCCCTATGCACTGAGTGTAGCGAATGTGTTCAGCATGACATGATAATTTTTGGAGGAGGTAAAATGAAATTTAAAAAGATATTTTCAGTTTTTACAATATGTTTTTTTGTTTGTTCCGTTTTGGTTGCCGCAGGTTTAAGATTTGGGATGACCGGCGCGGTAAAACAAAAAGTGAAAGATTTGGATAAAAAAGTGATAGTGAAAAAAGCGGCGGCATCGGCAGACACCACTGCCCCCACCGTGAGTTCCACAATCGCTGCGAATGCGGCCACTGGTGTAGCGGTCAATGCTAACATCACCGCCACCTTCAGTGAGGTGATGGAACATGAAACAATCACAACTGCGACCTTTACATTAATGAAAGGGACCACAGTTGTTTCAGGTGCGGTGACCTACATGGGTACAACCGCTACCTTAGATCCAACCAGCAACCTTGTATCCAGTACCACCTATACAGCGACAATCAGCATTGGTGCCAAGGACCTGGCAAGTAATGCATTGGCAGCAGCCTATACATGGACATTTACGACAGTCGCAGTAGCAGCACCATCCGTTCCAGGCGCCGGCACGGGCAGAGGCGGCTTAGGTGTAGGTCCATCGCCAGTAGATCTTGGAACAGCAGGCAATTATGTGATTCTATCAAAATCAGGAATCTCAACCGTTCCAACCTCCGCAATCACCGGTGATATCGGCGTGAGTCCCATCGACCGGACCGCTATCACGGGATTTTCAGAAACAATGGATGCCTCAAATATATTTTCGACAGCCCTTCAGGTAACCGGAAATATATATGCAGCCGACTATGCGGTTCCAACCCCCGCTAATATGACCACGGCTGTAAGCGACATGGAAACTGCGTATACCAATGCCGCAGGACGAGCTGCTGATTTTACAGAAGTTGGTGCCGGAAATATTGGAGGGATGACCCTTCCCCCTGGTACATATAAATGGGGAACCAGTCTTATAATTCCTACGGATGTTACGCTCTCGGGTGGACCAAACGATGTCTGGATCTTCGAGATAGCGGGAGATATCACCATGGCCTCTGCTAAGAATGTGACACTGGCAGGCGGTGCACTACCCAAGAACATCTTCTGGCAGACCTTCGGTTTTGTGTCCCTTGGTACGACATCACACTTTGAAGGGGTGATATTGTCGAAAACAGAAATCGCAATGAAGACTGGCGCAACAATAAACGGCAGACTGTTGTCACAGACTGCGGTCACTCTTGATCAAAATGCGGTTACAAAACCTGCTCCGTAAAGCATGAGGTAGTGTGAAAACAAGATTAAGAAAGCCATAGATAAAAAAATTTCAATCGCATAAATTAAAATATTTTAATTTATGTCTAATGTTATTTTAATCAGCCTTATTATATATTATGCAAAAACCGGACTCATATAAAGTATGGTTAAACAAAAACTATTGAAGTAATTGACGATACCATGACCGCCACAGTGGGATTTTTCGCTTGGTGTTCCATTATGTTGAGAAGGGGGTGATAATTTATTGTAGGGAAGAAAACAATAAGAAAGAGTAAATCAGGAAAAGAGGTTAGGGATATAAAAATTGTAATATAGCATGAAGACGCTATTAACAAAGAGAAGTAAAAAAACAGGAGGTGTTCTATGAACACAAATTATCTAAAAGTACTTGCCGCGGGTATGGTCACAGTTTTACTCGCTAGCGCGACTGTATGCGCTTCTGAAACAGATGGACGCATCGAATCATCTGCTAAGGATTCATATGTATTTAAAACATATCTCAAAGACGATAGTATCAGCATTCAGTCAAAGGACGGTGTTGTTACATTAAAGGGAACCGTAAAGGAAGAGTCACATAAATCATTAGCCAAGGAGACAGTTTCTGATCTTCCCGGGGTTAAAAAAGTGAACAATCAATTGGTTTTCAAAGGTGAGCGTCTTGCCGAAAATTCAGATGGGTGGATTGGAATTAAAGTTAAGACAGCAATCTTGTTCCATAAGAATCTTAATGTTTTTAAGACCGAAGTTGACGTAAAAGACGGGGTTGTGACTTTAAAAGGCGAAGCATCCAGCCAGGCCCAAAAAGAATTGGCAGCTGAATACGCTAAAGATGTCATAGGTGTCAAAGACGTCAAGAATGATATGACGGTGGCTAATAATCCTGATAATACTAATCAGACGTTAGGTGAAAAGATAGACGACGCGTCAATAACCGCTCAGGTTAAGATGGCGTTGTTACTTCATCGCTCAACCAGTATGATTAAAACCAAGGTAAGTACGAATAACGGAGTGGTTACATTACACGGTAAGGCAAAGAATGGCGCCGAGAAGTCGTTAGTCGGTAAACTTGCTGAAGATATAAAAGGTGTTGCAAGCGTGGTCAATGACATGACCGTTGCAGGTAAGAAATCGTAATAACACGAGACTAAAAGTATTTTTGTTAACCGGTAAGGGGGAGCGGTTACCGCACCCCTTTACTGATAGATTCATATCCCAAGGATTTTCGGGATCATCTATTTAATGTATAGGAATCTCAATGTTTGTAGTTGTCGTAGACCCTTGGCGTGCCTAACTTGTGTGACCTGGAAGTTAAGTTTTCATTATAAGCAAATGATTTTGTTGTTCTATACGCTATTATAAAGGAGTAATCATGGTATCAAAATTAGTCCGTATCTTAAAGATATTAACTTCCGTTGTTTTAATTGTGTCACCATTAATTGGATTAATGATGTCATGTGTTTTTTCTGAGCAGCAAAGTCCAAAGGAAGAAGTAACTTCTGCAGACAGCAAGGATAAGCCCGGGAATATATTATCATACGACAAATATTATGATTTACAGAACGACGATCCGGAATATAACAAAAAGAGTTCTTTCTGGAGACCTACTGCAGGTATTGTTACCCAAAATATTTTTATATGGTCAATCGACAGATATGTCTCAAATGCGGATTATGCCAGAATAGGATTCAATACATGGAGCCACAACTTAAAAAAAGGATGGGTATTTGACGATGATGTTTTTAATATGAATTTCTTATTACATCCTCTCGGCGGCAGCGGTTATTTTAATTGGGGACGTTCAAATGGTTACAATTATTATGAATCAGGATTATATGCAGCCGGAGGTAGTATGATGTGGGAGTACTTTGGCGAAAACACTTTGCCTTCTTATAATGATTTAATTAATACGTCTATTAACGGAATGTTTATCGGTGAGATAACTTACAGATTGAGTTCAATTGTTCTTGATGATAGAGCGACCGGGACGGAAAGGTTTTTTAGGGAGCTGGTTGCCGGAATAATTGATCTTCCGCGAGGTCTCAACAGGCTTATAGACGGCAAGGCAAAAACCGTAACTTCTAAGGAAGTATATCAAAAGGAACCGCTCAATATCACGTTGACTACAGGACTACGCAGTATCGGTGGAAAAAACTTTGTTCCACGCTCTTCACAGGTAATATATAATTTTCAGTTTGATTACGGAGATCCGTTTATAGACAGATCACGCAAGCCGTTTGATTATTTTACTGTTAACACAGAGTTTAGTTCTTATCCCGGAATGCCAAGAAGACAGCTGACTAAACTAACCGGCTATGGAATTTTACTCGACAAAAACGTTGAATATAAAGACACGAAAATGCTATTAGGAATATTCCAACATTTAGACTACTGGGACAACAATGTTTTTGAATTAGGCACCATGGCATTTGGTCCCGGAGTAATATCGAACATTCCAATTAGTGTCAATTCAAATCTTTATTCTAGTTTACATCTTGGTTTAATACCTTTAGCCGCAAACAATACACGGTTTGGACCTCAAGAAACTCAGGTAAGAGATTATAATTATGGCGATGGGTTGGAAGGAAAGTTTGAAAGCGGACTTGAAATCGGCAAAAGGGTTACCGTATCATTTTTGTATTATTATTATTGGATTCATACATATTTTGGATTTATGGGGGATAATTATATCGGCATAATGAAGCCCAATATAACGCTTAAAATTTTTAATAAAATGAGTATTGGATTTGAAGATCAGGTATACTATAACAATAGATATCCCCGTGATTTTAAGAACGTTGACACTACAAAGACGGAGCAAAGAATATTTCTTTCATTTTATTTGGAAGATTTCATGTACAGAAGAAAATAACCAGATTTTAGTGAATTTAGTGGAGTAGAAAAATGCGAAATAAATTATTTTTAATGTTTTTTATTGTTGCTTTTTGCGGAACAAATCTTTTAGCGAAGGAAGGTTACAATTTTTTTACCGACTCGCGCGATGTAATGGTCAGCCTTGTCAACCGGCCAAAAGAATGGGGTGCAAGCGACTGGCGTAAACTTGCGTATATAGGCGCTGGAACAGCGTTGTTTATGTCGTTCGATGAAAAAATTAGAGATGCATTTCAAAAAGATAACGGTAAACACGATAAAAGCATAGTTGTTGTAGGCGGAAGAATATGGGGAGATTATTATCCCACTGCCGTGGCCGTAGGAGCATTAGGGTTATACGGGTGGACATTGACACCTGATAAATCTTTTACAAAGAGAATCACAGTTGAAATAGTACAGGCAACATTATATTCTGAAGCAATTACATTTACACTTAAGACTATTATCGGCAGGGCAAGGCCTTTTGTAAATGGCAGCGCATCCAACTATCGTCCCTTCTCGATTTTTAAATATAATTATAATTCTTTTCCGGGAGGACATTCAACTGCTGCATTTGCGGTTTCATCTGTCCTTGCATCAAATACTCATTCATATTTATTAAAAATCGCAGCGTATACGCCTGCAGTATGCACAGTAATTTCCAGAGTATATGAGAATAAACACTGGGCATCCGATTGTTTTTTCGGCGCCGCAATAGGTTATTCTGTCGGGACTTGGTTGGTGAATTACGATAATGAAAATTGGCCCAGAGTCCAGCTGTCTTCAACCTTGCAGCCGACTATACAAATGAAGTTTTAGTATATCCTTCGCAAAAATGCGAAGGATATACTACCCCCTGCCAGTTTTGTCTACGACAAAACTAAGGGGATGCTATGTATGCAGAGCAAGCTTGCCTAACGGTAGTCAGGCTCTGCCACTACAAATGTTGATGTAGTTGCCGACCTTGCTTGTCCGCCAAAGTATTAGTAGCGGAGTCGGCTCTAACTTGATGTATAGGAATTTCAATGTTTAGCAGAGCTAACGCTCTGCGGCTACAGTATCAACTGTTTTGTAGCTGCAAAGCGAAGCTTTGCCTTAACTAATATTTGTCAGTTTCATAACTATG
This sequence comes from Elusimicrobiota bacterium, assembly GCA_028718185.1. NCBI lineage: Bacteria > Pseudomonadati > Elusimicrobiota > Elusimicrobiota bacterium. Next base: position 750,345 of record JAQUMH010000001.1, on the reverse strand, counting down.
ATATTTGACAAGAGGAGAGTGAAAAGTGAAAACGTTTAAAAGTGTATTGCTTTTGTTGTTTTTTGCTGTCATCTGCGAATCCGGTCTTTTTGCAGAAAATGCTTATAATTTTTCCCAGCTTGGAAGCGAGTCAGTTGACTTCATCAAGCAGCCGGGAAAATGGGGTTGGAGCGATTTGTTAAAACTGGGAGTTGTAGTCGGCGGTACGGCTGCAATTCACCAATATGATCAGTCAATCCGCGATTTTGTTTTGAAACATCCTAAAAATGCAGACAGTCTTCCGGTGAAAATAGGCGAGCAGTGGGGCGGTTATTATGTCCTTCCGTTATCAATTGTTGGGTTTTATATACACGGCTGCCTGGCGGATAATAACACCACCAAAAAAATGGGTTTTGAAATTGCCCAGGGTGCGATTTATGCAGAAACGATTTCAGTTATAATGAAATTTGGTATCGGCAGGGCAAGGCCATATACCAACGAAGGTCCATCCCATTTTAAATCATTTTCGTTTTTTGACAGTAACAATAATTCTTTTCCCGCAGGACATGTGGATGCGGCATTTGTGTTGTCAACCGTCCTTTCGAGAAATATAGATTCTAAATTCTGGAAAGTTTTAGTTTACGTTCCTGCCGGACTCACGGCAGTTTCCAGGGTTTATCGTGACTATCATTGGGCGTCTGATTGCCTTTTTGGAGCTGCAATCGGTTATTATGTCGGAACTTGGGTAGTAGATCTTCATGAAAAGAAAGAATCAAAGATTCACCTTTCTTCAACTTATCCACCGACAATACAGTATGATTTTTAATAAATGATTAATAATCCGGTACGGGTCATAAATGTGGGTATGTAATTTACCAGTCCGAGCCCGACTTGCTGCAGGGCAGGCAGGATGTCCCGGTTTTTTGCAAACCGGCGTCGATAAATATCTGTTATACCCAAGTTCAATTGACCGTTTTCTGAATATACCATATAATGCAAACATAAAGTTGGAAGAATTGTATTTCAACAAGGAGCATGGTGAAATGCCATCAATCAAGAAACAAATTTTTATTGTGGATGATGATGAATCAGTGTGCCGCGCACTTAAATATTTGTTAATGACTTTTGGGTTTGAAGTGAGCACTTTCCTTTCCGCAGAGAAATTTTTAAGCGATGTGCCGGACAGTGTTAATGGCTGTTTGCTTCTGGACATACATATGCCGGGATTGGATGGATGGGAAACTTTAAAGCGGATTATTAAATCCGGGTCCAAACGTCCGGTTGTTATTATTTCAGCAGATAAAAATGGCGGTCTAAAGGAGCAGGCTTTAAAAACCGGGGCAGCAGGGTTTTTTCAAAAACCGGTTAACGGCCAGGAGTTGGTCGATTTAATCAATAAGGTGTATTTGTAAAGGGGGAACGACATGAAAAGGAACTATTTTTTGATTCTTGTAGCCTTGTTTTTAACAATCTCAGTCCTGGGTTGTAATATGATGAAAGGCGCAGGAAAGGATGTGGAGAGTGTGGGGAAAAGTATTCAAAAGACTGCAGATCATAAATGATAGAGGTATGCATAATTTCAAAAAATGTTGTTATATTTTAATAGGAGGTTCAAATGTTCAGGGAAATAAGTTTGTTGTATGGAAAAGGTGAACAGACAGTGAAACAAATTGTGCTAAGTTCGCTTGGTTTTGGGGTACTTGCTACAATTCTCATAACGGGTTGTGCTACGACAAAGATTAGCTCGGTTTGGAAAGACGAGACATATCTGGTTATGCCTCATAAAATCATGATAATAGGGATAGCCAAAAAACCGGCAAATAAAAGAACTTTGGAAGATGAGTTCGTCAAGCAAATTAATTTACAGGGTGCAGAAGCCGTTGTAAGTTATACTATTCTTCCCGAAGACAAAGATAGCAATAAAGAGGTTATAGCATCGAAGATGAAGGAACTGGGTGCTGATGCAGTACTAATTACCAGGATAGCAAGCAGAGAGACAGTATACACCAAGCTTGCAGGCAGTGGATATAATCCGCCAACATATTATAGTTCGTGGAGTGCCTATTATGAATATGGAAGTAGGAGCTTGTATTCTCCCGGTTATGTTGAAGAGACCAAATATGCACTTATGGAAACTAACATATATGATGCCGGCAAAGACAAACTGGTTTGGTCAGCATCATCAGCAACCGAGATTTCCGGTACTGATCAGCAATTTATTAAATCATATGTAAATTTCATGGTGAAAAATATGGTTGAGCAAAAACTGCTGAAGTAAGAACGATAAATATATAAATAAGTGAATATCCTCTGAATAGGAGTTCGGAAAATGTTTAGAAAAGGAGGTAATGAAATATGTACATTATGTTTCCTGTAGTAGTAATGGTATTGCTTGTAACAATTGGTTATTTTGTTATGTGGACAGCGGTTCAGCCAAACATCCCGAAAGGTGTATCCGGTTTTGGTAAAGTTATGGCAATAATATTGTTTATTGTTGCCGGGGTATGTCTTGTGAGTGGTATGGTTTATGGACCAAGGATGCACAGATTTATGATGCGTAATGACTCCTGTATACAAATGGGCGGTGGTATGCATAACAAAATGATGGATAGAATGGAAGGAGAAAAAGGCAGCATGGGAAAAATGCCTAAAGGCGATATGATGGAAAAGAAAGCTGGACCCATTGATAAAGGATGGAAATAAAAAAGAAATATTTAACCAGCTCCTGCTGAGAATTAATTGAAAAATATACATAGGAGGAATTGTAATGAAGAAGAACAGTCTAAAAATTAAGAAGTGTGTTGTATCGGCATCGTTATTTTTAACTTTGTCTATGCCGGTATTTGGAAAGGATTCTGGTATAGGAACCAAGCCGTTTTCAATTGGTCCCAGGGCAACTTATTACAATCCAAAAGATGCAGAAGAGGGGCAATGGTATGGTGGTGCTCAGGCCCGGTTGCATTTGTCGCCCAGTTTGGGATTGGAAGGATCTATTGATTTTCGCCGTAATAGTTTTAACAGTCTTACAAGTATTAAAACTTATCCTGTTCAGGTGAGCTTGTTGGAATATCTTATGCCCGGTGCTGTTTGGAGTCCGTTCTTGCTCGGAGGTGTAGGTTGGTATTATACCAGGACAGAAGGTCCGAACAATTTTAGCAATACCACAAACAGGTTTGGTTTGCATGTCGGTGCCGGTCTTGAGACCATGTTGACTGATAATCTATCCCTGGATGGAAGTTATCGTTACGTTTTGTTGGAAAGCGTGGAGTCTAAAGATATAAATGCGCTGAATAAAACCTATGATGACAACGGTTCCATGGTTACAATAGCGCTCAATTTTCTATTCTCGTTTCCGGAAAAATCCGCTCATGTTCAGCCGGTGGTTCAGCCAACGCCAAAGGCGGAAATAAAACCTGAACCTAAACCTGTGCCTGTCGTTGAACCTAACGTCATCATCCTTGAGAAGCTAATTGTTCTTGATGATACGCATTTCAAATTTGATACGGCAACCCTTACAGAAGAAGGGACGAAGGTAGTGATAGAGAATACCAAAGTCCTGCAAGATAACCCTGAAGCTAAAATCCGCATTGCCGGGTATGCCTCAGCATCAGGCACTGAAGAGTACAACCAAAAATTGAGCGAAAGAAGAGCAAAGGCAGTAGAGGAAATACTCATTAAAGACGGAGGTATTGCACCGGAAAGGCTGACAACAATCGGATATGGCAAAACAAGACCGGCAGAGTATGAACCTATACCCGGTAACATTAACTCAAAAGAAGCGCATGCCAACATGAGAGTTCTTTTTGAAATAATAGTGAAATAAGAAGTACGAGAACAAGGTCTGAAAAGATGTTTTAATTTGATAAAGGCATTTGTTATTTAAAATAGTTATCCGGAACATAACACGGATGTATAGGTTAAATGTATAGACGTTGCAATCAATGATTATACATTTTAAGAAAGTGGAGGAGAAATGAAAAAAAATATTTTGTTGCCAGTGTTAGTTGTTTTTGGATTAGCCTTGTTTTCGGGTTGTGCCACAACGAAAGAACCGAAGGTCGTCATTCTCGAGAAGCTAATCATTCTTGAGGATATGCATTTTCAATATAATACGGATATCCTTACGAAAGCGGGAAAGAAGGCGATATTACGGAATCTCAAAGTTCTGAATGATAACCCTGGTATTAAAATCCGCATTGCGGGATATACCGCTTCCTCAGGCACTGAAGAGGAAAACCAAAAGTTAAGTGAAAGAAGGGCGAATACTGTAAGGGAAATACTTATAGCCGGAAATATTGCGCCGGAAAGGCTAAAAGCGATTGGATATGGTGAGGCGAGACCGGCAATGTATGAACCGGTACCTAAGAACATCGACTCAACAGAAGCAGCAGCCAACAGAAGGGTTCTTTTTGAAATTATAGTGAAATAGGAGGAATAAATGTTAAATACGATTGCTGTAGTACTTATTGTACTTTGGTTGTTAGGTTTTGTCACAGGTTACACGATTCACGGGTTCATTCATGTTTTGCTTGTAATCGCAGTTATTGTGGTATTGATAAGAATCATTCGCGGGCAAAAAATATTATAGCATCTGTCACCTGCCATAGAAACCTTGTTTTTTGATTAAATAAGGGAGGAAAAATGCAAACTGTTTTATTAGTATGTGTCATTCTTATAACAACTGCAATTCTTTTTGGAACCGTGCATTTTGTACTAACGATGATTCAGGTAAGACAAACTGCAAGAGAAACTGAAACTCTCGCAAAAAATATTAACACGGCATCTCCGCTATTAAATCTTGTGCTGTTGGGTGGCAGTTTATTTCCATCAATCACAAACATAATAAAAAATCTTTTTAATAAAAAGAAATAGGATGAAGAATAAAATATATGAAAAAAATAATGGTAAAATTATTGCAGTTACTTTTTAGGCGTAGCGATAGGCAATTGTCTGAGTCTACTATTTGCACCGAAGACACGAAAAATAACAAGAAAAAAAGTAAAAACATTTTTTGGTGACATAGGTGAAAAAACCGGAGAATTAATAGAGGAAAGCAAGATTGCTTCACTTTGTTCGCAATGACAAATGTAAAGAACTATTATGGGAGCTGAAATGAAAAAGGTGTTAAATAGTTATTTCATGATGATTGTTTTAATTTTTGTTTTTATGAATTATGCGGGTTTATCAACATTAGAAAGCAGTATTGGAGATGATAATTCTTCAGGAAAGGTGATTATCATATCTAATAAAAGTGGTTTTACAGATCCGGTAATTTCTCAGGTTGTAAATATACTTCAAAAAGAAGGGTGTTATGTTTTATTGAACGATATAAAAGAACTTAACAATTCGATAGCAAAAAAATATGATGCGATTGTTATAATCAATAAAACAAAAACAAATCAAAAAGATAATCAGGTTAAAATATTTTTAGATGAGCAACAACAGAAGAAAATAGTTCTCTTAAATGCAGTCGGCAATGAATATTGGAAATCCAATAAAATTGATAATACTGATAAGATAGTAAATAAGATAATTGAAAAAGTCCATATTATTTTTGAGACCGGTAAATAGAACAAGGAGGAACTGATTGAAGAAACCGCTTATTATTTCATTAATTATTCTAGTAGCGATGTTTATAATTGCGCATATAATTACCTGAGTAGGTGTTTTTTTTTTATTAAAATTACCAATTACTAAAGGGTTAAATATTTATGATTGTGGTGAAGCAATAGTTAAATCAGTCTGAAGTTGTCATTGCGGGCCGTTTTAGAATGGCTAAACTGTTGTGTGGTGAAAATTAGGAGAAAATATATGAAAATTGTTATTGCCGCATTAGTATTAATCGTGTTAGTTCCTGTCTGGACTGTTGCAGCTAACTTACATAGCAACACTAAGCCTCTTTTTTTTATAGAGCGAAATAAAAACAAAAACATTGTTCAGTATGATGTCCAACTGATTGAAAATAATGACATTAGAGAACTAAGTCCCGTGATAGTATATTGGATTTTGGAAAATGGTAAACAAGAAGAACTAAGTATGATAGAAAAGAAATACGCGTACGGAATTGATTCGCAGAAAAAACTTGGTAAGAACCAATTTGGAATTCTGTTAGTTGCTCTAAAAGACCGGAAGATCATCGTCAAAAAGATAAAAGGCTCTTATAAAGCCGTACTCTCTATTGGAGGCAAATATAGTATTCTCAAAAAAGTCTATATAAATTCCGAAGAACGTTCAATCGGGATGCCCAAAGTCCTCTATATTGATCTCTTCGGTTGGGACATTAAAAAAAATCTTCCAATAACAGAACGAATTAGTATTTAGAAAAGATTAATCTTCGGGTCAGAAAAAAAAGAATTTTGGAAAAAGGGGATATTCGTCTACATTCCTCATATATGTATATAGAAATTTCAATGTTTGTAGTTGTCGTAGACCCTTCGCGTACCTAACTTAAGGTTTTTAAAACCATGCAAGAACAAAATAATCAAAGCAAAGAAAAGATATCTTATTTTAAAAGAGAGCAAGTCCAAAAATTCGCACCATTTTTATTGATGTTTGGATTAGTTCTAATTTCTATATATTTTCTTCGCAGTTTGATTGCACCTATACTTCTTGGATGTATGTTTACGCTTGTGCTATTTCCTGTTTATAAAAAGGTCTGTTCTTTCCGGATTTCACGCGTATTAGCATCATTTCTGGTCACATCAGCTTTTGCAATGTTTATTCTTATTCCTATAACATTTTCTATCATAACCGGAACAAGATCTGCATTAAGACAGATTTCCAAATACCAGCAAAATAACAGCGTAGGTACCGCCTCAATAGTTGAAAAATTGCAAATTAGAATCTCAAAAACAGCTCTTAATGATAAAGTTCAAGATATTCTGCAGATAAGTGATAAAAAATTAAAATCAGCTATTAGAAGCAGTCTTACTTCGATTGAAGTGATTTTAGAGCGGATTTTTGAAACACTTGTCAAACAAATACCGCAAGTCGTACTTTCCGGGCTAATTGTTCTTCTTACCATTTTTTTTGGTTTTATTGGCGGCGGAAAAGCTATAGAATTTATTCGAAAGATTACTCCGCTACCCGATAACAAGCGCGAAGCATTATTTCAAATCATATATAATTCATGCTATTCTGTCGTTTTTGCATCAATCGTGTTAGGAATAATTCAAGCGTTAGTTATGGCATTGGCTTGTGCAATAACCGGGGTAAAAGCAATTTTGTTTATTTGTCTTCTTACATTAATAGCATCATTTGTTCCGGTAATTGGAACAGCTCCGATTACAATTCCTATTATTGTATATTTTTTTGTTGTCGGGCAAATTTGGGAAAGTGTGGTTTTTGCGGTTTCTGCGGTTTTAATCGGTCTGGTAGATAATATTGTGCGTCCTTTCCTTTTAAAAACAAGAATGGATCTTCATCCGTTTTTAACGTTAATTTTCGTGATTGGAGCAGTTTCTGTAATCGGATTTTATGGTCTTTTTTTTGGTCCCATAATTGCTGGTATTTTGTCAGGTTCTGTTAAACTTTTTCTCGATGAAGGCTAAAGTGAAAATGTTTGTAACATAAAATGCTAATAACTTTTGATAATTGGATATCAGGTCATTTTTCTGATTTATTTTTTATAGTGCTGCAACAAATAACTGAAAGACATCAACGCTTGGATAAAGGGGATTACTTCTTAGTGCCTGTTTCGGTCAATAATTCGGTTAGAATTCTATGTTAGGACGGAAAAGTATCTGAAGATTATCTGATATGTCGGTTCTTTTAAGCGGACCGGTATACTTATCTGATTTTTCCCAAAAAAAACCTGTGCTTATGCTGAATACCATCTTACGGTTTTTCAAAGGAAATTTCTTACCGACCACAAAAAGTTGACTGATCAAATTACTGCTTTTTGTATCAAAATATAATGTATATTCAAAAATGCTGTTTTTAAATAATGATGAATTGCTGATATAATCTGTCCTGTCGCGTTGTAGCGAGAAGTAGAAAACATCTTTAATGTATTGGTTATCGTTAAATTTAGAACCAATTCTAAAACTCCAATCCATATCACCTTCAGGTTTTATTTTATATCCTTTTACTTTTATTTCACTTGCTATCCAGTTATCTTCAATGAGTTCATTATCTTTAATATAATAATTACCGCCGCTTACAAATAACCCGCTATAACCCTTGCCCTCAACATCTTTTTTTCCTTCAAATCTGAAACTTACTACATTACCCAGGAATATAGATACAGCATAAGGTTCTTCAAAACCCGCAGAAACACTTTTTATAATATTAAAACTATCTGCTACATCCAGTGAATCATAAAATTGAGGAAATTGTTTTTTTACTAATGTACCTAAAGAAGGCACAGGATAAATACTTAATTCAAACATCAGAAACCGGGGAAGTGGTGAAGGTACCAGCTTTTTATAGACACTGATTTCGTTCTCGTCATCAAAATATTGTATCGGAGTACCCATAAGTGGAAGATAATAATCAATACATGAGGAATACGGGTCAAGTTCGATTTCAATTTCACGATTGTTTATCTGTTTTTGATAAACCGATTTAGAATTGAGAATGGTGTTATTTAGCAAGAGAAAAGTCGTAAAAAGTATAAAAATGAAATATTTCAGTAAGGTCATTACTTCTACTATATAAAACAAATAAAGGGAAAGCAAGTAGATATCGTGACATTATACCCGAGTATAATTGAATCTTTTTTGATTAGGTATATAATTTAAACATAAATGGAAAGTAAATGCCTATATGCTTTTGGCAAAAAATGTTCAGGAAAAATTATTTTTTATAAAAAAGTGGACGGACAATTGTTCGGCGATAAAATAATATTATGGAAACGATAATTTTAATAATTCTTTGTTTTTCTTTATTTGTGCTTTCCGGTATTACGCTATTAACCGTTCTTCATTATGTTTTCGGGAAAAAAAGAATCGTTACTCTTTCGGGTAATCCAAGAGTCAGCATTCTGAAGCCGATTTCTACTGTTGTAGATGACCTGGAAAAAAATATGGAATCTTTTTTTAACCTTAAATATTCAAACTATGAAATACTTTTTGGTGTTGAAAATATAAACAGTGAGTATGTGAAAATTTTGAACAATCTTAAGAAAAAATATCCAAATATTAGAACAGAGATAATTGAGACAGGTTCCATATCGACCCAGAACCCGAAGATATCTTCACTGTCTAAGCTCGAAAAATACTGTACAGGAAGTTTATACTGGATTGTAGATGCAAACATCAGGGTGAAAAACAATGTCTTAGAGTCTATGGTTAATGAATATCTGGTAAATGGTTCAAAGATGATTTTCTCGCCGATACGCGGAATAGGGGGAAGAACGATAGGAAGTATGATAGAGAATTCCAATACAAATATTTTTATTTCCGGTGTAATGATTATGGCATGGAGCCTATTCAGGAGACAGGTGATAACCGGTAAATCGGTCCTTATAGAAAAAGAAAGCCTGGAAAGTTTTGGGGGATTTTCATATTTCAAGGAGTATGTCGCAGAAGATTTCATTATGGGGGAAACTTTTGATAACAGTCATTTTAAAATATCCACAAACTATGCCTGGGTGGACGGCATTAGTGAACGCTCAACGATAAAAAAGATTTTCAATAGACTGGCAAGGTGGGCGAAATTAAGATTTCATCTAAAGAGGTACATATATTTTCTTGAAATATTCCTCAATCCGATAATTATTTCTTCTGTCGGAGCATTGATTTATGGCGGCGTGTGGGTTGATATACTTATTATAACTGTTATAACAAAGGTTTTTTTGGAGTATATAGTTTTTGTTTGTTTAAACGACGAAGATCGGAAATATCCGATTTTAAATTTGTTGTTTCTTGTAAGTGTCGTTATAAAAGATATTATTTCGTTTGTAGTGTATTTTATTCCGTTTTTCAGCCACACAATAATATGGTCCAATAAAAAAATAAGCATAGGTAAAAATACGATTATATTACATTTACGCAAATGGTTCATACGGTATCATAAGTGATTAAAGACGGTACAATGAAGTCCATTGCGATAAGCCGCAGGATTTATGTATTTGGCAACCGGGGCTGATCGAATTAACGGAGATTACAGGAAATGATAGAGTATGCAATTTCAAAGACCAAGGAATTCATGCAGGCGGCTCGTGATAACTATGGTGTCAATCCGGTCATCTTCCTGGTCATCTACCTGGTTTGTGTGCCATTTTTCTACTATTCATTATTTCGCATATTCCGGTCATTTGCCAAAAGGCTTATGAAAGAAGTCATGTTCTGGAGCACAATATTTCTATGTGCGACCGTGGCGCCTTTTCTTTATGTGCTTTTCTTCGGCCGGAACATCCCCTGGTGGGTATACGGCATCGTCGTCCTTATAATAGGACAGGCTGTTTTATCCCTGGTCTTGAAGCTGCAGAGGGTGTCCACAGCCGGTGCGAAGTGAGGAAACCGGAAAATCGTAACATCTTTTACGAAGAGTCATAAAATATAGAAATCAGAAAAGCTGACAGCAAAAAGTCAACATATTTAATTGCTGTACTTATGGGATTGGGGCATATCCGCGCAGCATTCCCGTTAAGATTTCTATCCGGCGGCGAAATAATTGTTTATGGTTCCAGATTTAATACTTTTGGAAAAGAAAATTTAATAAATACACTGCTGTTTTTAAAGAATGTTAAAAAAGGAGGAATAATTATGGCAAATTCCGCAGTAAGATTATTCTGTCGTACTACTTGTAGTATGGTTTCTCGTAGTGGCAAAACGTTTATTTTTTTAATGGCATTGCTTGTTATCGCATGTCTTTTCTCGGGTCATCTCTTGGCAGATGACTGGCAACTTAAAATGAAAAAAGATGGAATTACCGTCTACACCAGGAATGTTAAAGGTTCAGGTTTTAAAGAGTTTAAAGCTACCGCTGAAATTAAGGCAAGTTTAGAAAGTGCTTTAAAACTCATCACGGATGTTAAATCCTATGCTAAATGGTCGCCAAACATAAAGGAGATACGTGTTCTAAAGAAGATTAATTCTAATGAAAGCATAATGTACGAATATCAACATGTTTCTTTTCTTGTAGCTGACAGGGATTGTGTTTATAAAGTAATCAGAACAGAAGACAAGAAAACTAAGTGTGTCACACTGACGGTAACAGCATTTCCTGAATATATACCCGTGCGTAAGGGAGTTGTGCGGGTTAAAACGGTTGAAGCAAGTTGGACATTAACTCCCCATCAGGATACCGGAACAGTTACGATGATATATCAGATGCATAATGAGCCGGGTGGTAAAATTCCAAAGTGGCTTGCCAACGCTTTTGTAGTGAAGCAACCGTATAAAAATTTTGTTAATATGCGCAAATTACTGCAAAATTCATAATATCCTAATCTATTTGTTATTTGATTTATTTAACTATAGAGTGCGATAAGACAAAAATCGTTTTCAGTGTTGTTTTCCGCAGAGAACTGAGTGGTTCTAAAATTCCGGAGTCAGACTCTGTGATTCTTGCATTTTCAAACCATTCAGTTCTTTTGTTTTAACAATTATTGAAAGTAATTTAATTGCCGTGTTGTTGTCAGAAAGGGTTTGGATTTATCCAAGAAATATCATATGAAACACTTGACATTTCTTGAATAACAATCTATAATACTAAATTATGAAAACCATAATACAGAGAAAACATGATATAAAAGAAATTAATAATTTGTTGAAATTGTTTCCTGTAACAGCTATTCTTGGACCAAGGCAATCAGGAAAGACATTTCTTGCAAGACTAATGAAATATAATCATTATTTCGATTTAGAAAATCCACAGGATATTAGCCGTCTTGAAAATCCACAAATTACACTGGAAGATTTGTCCGGCTTAATAGTTATTGATGAAATACAGCATCATAAAGATTTATTCAAAACAATGCGATATCTTGTAGATAAAAATCCGAAACAGAAATATCTTGTTTTGGGAAGTGCATCTGGCAATTTAATGAAACAGAGTTCAGAATCTCTTGCAGGACGGATAGGGTATTATCACCTTGGAGGTTTTTCTATTTCTGATATCGGAGCAGATAGTATCAAAAAGCTATGGCTTAGAGGTGGATTGCCCCGTTCATTCTTATCACGCAATGATAAAGAAAGTTCTATATGGCTTTCGAATTATATCAGTACATTTCTAGAAAGAGACATACCGCAACTCGGGATAACAATACCATCGCATACACTGAGAAAATTTTGGCTTATGATGAGTCATTATCATGGTGTCGTATTGAATTATTCCGAACTTGCCAGGTCTTTTGGTATTTCAGATATGACTGTAAGAAAATATATAGATATTATGGAACAGACATTTATGGTGAGGATTTTACAACCTTGGTATGCAAACATAGGAAAGCGGTTAGTAAAAAGTCCAAAAATATACATTCGCGATTCTGGTATTCTTCACTCTTTGTTGTCGATAGAGAATTTTAATCAACTGTCTGTTCATAATAAAATCGGAACATCATGGGAGGGATTTGCACTTGAATGTATATCAAAATCACTTCAAAAGAAAAATGAAGAGTTGTTTTTTTGGAATACGCATAATGGTGCAGAATTAGATTTATTCTGGCAAAATAAAGGTAAGAATTGGGGAATAGAATTTAAGTATTCAGATGCTCCGAAAATAACTCGTTCAATTCATTTAGCAATCAATGATTTAAATCTTTCTCATCTCTGGATTATATATCCTGGAAAACAATCTTATAAGTTAAATACAAAAGTTACTGTAATTCCCTTAAGCGAGACAAAAGAAAATTGGAATTATAAATAATATATAAAATAATCTATGTCTAAGAAATTTGATGAACTTGTTAAGGTTTTTGATAAACTGCTTTCACCGGAAGGGTGCAAATGGGATTTGAAGCAAACCCATAAGAGCTTACTCAAATACCTTAAAGAAGAAACTAACGAATTTATTGACGCCGTAAAAGCAGGGGATATTAGCAATATGGAAGAGGAGCTCGGTGATATATTACTACAAGTTATGTTTCATTCCCAGCTTGCGAAAAAACAAAAGCAATTTACAATAGAAGATGTAATTGACACTTTGGTTAAGAAACTGAAAAGACGGCATCCTCATATCTTTTCAGATAAAAAAGTGAAATCAGTAAAAGAAATAATAACCAACTGGCACAAAATTAAAAAATTAGAAAAAAAACAGGGGAGAAATAGGGAAAAAGTTTATTAATGATAACTTGATGTATAAGAATTTCAATGTTATCACGCCGAGGGCGTGAAACTACAATTTAATTATAGTTTTGTAGTTGTCGACAGACCCTTGGCAAGCCTGACTTGTTGGTAATAATTATATTTTCAAAGTGTAACATTTTAGGTAGTTTAAAGGTCTAATAGTTAAGAAAGCGGTAAATCAATCAATGGGTTCTGAGAATGAGTGGGTAGATTTAATAAAAAAAGGTGATCATTCTGCTTTTGAACAGATGGTGGGTAAGTACAAAAACAGAGTGTTCAATACTATATATTCTGTAATGGGAGACAGTCAAGAGGCAGATGATATTGCCCAGGAAGTGTTTGTAAAGGTTTATTTTTCAATAAATTCTTTTAAAGGTAAATCTTCGTTTGCAACTTGGTTATATAGGATTACGGTTAATGAATGCATAGATGCGCTAAAAAAAAGGAAAAATAAAACTGTTTCAATAGAAAGCAGTTTCTCAAAAGATGACAAAGGCGCAATAAAAGATATCCTGCAAGGAAATGAAGATAGCATAGAAAAGCAAATGATAAGTAAGGAAACCCAAAAAATTATAACTAATCTGATTTTTTCGTTACCGGAGAAGTATAGCTTAATTGTCATACTTAAAGATATAGAAAACCTGTCATATAAGGAAATATCGCAGGCAATGAATATTTCGATGGACAAAGTTAAGGTTTATCTTTTTCGTGCAAGACAAAGTTTGAAACAGAAATTAGAGTCTTGTGGGGAGGCGAATTTAAATGGACTGTAAAAAATATATGTCATTGCTGTCCGGATATATAGACAACGAGCTGGATAACGAAGAGATAAATAAAGTTAACGAACATTTGAAAAAATGCAATTTATGCCAAAAAGAACTGGAACAATTAAAAAAAATTAAAAAAGTGCTTTCCTGTGTGGAAAAGAAAGAACCGGTACCTTTCTTTGAAACGAGGTTAATGGCACGAATTCGTGAAATTGAATCAGCTCCGGGAATAATAGATGGTTTTATCGCTGTTGCAAGAAAAGTAATATATGTAGGAATAGGAATTTTGATGATAGCTATCGGAGTAAACATGTTGGTATCGCCGATAGATAAAAATTTTAGCAAAGAATTAGAAGGATATTTGTTGCAGGATAATTCTAATGCCGGAGATATTAAAGGTACGGCAATTATGAATTCTGAAATTTCAGAAGATGAAATTATCTCGTTGGCGTTTTCAGGGGAGGTATAGGAATATGGGTAAATCCAAAATAGTTAATGTTATTCTTGCGGTTGTAATACTTGTGATAGGTATAGCATGCGGTATTATACTCAGTAGAGCTCAGTTTTTTAGAAGGGAAGGGCATCGCCCGTTTGGTTATATGCCGGAAAGAGGTAATGTTGATGGCATGTTGCAAAAATTCTGCAAACATCTTAATTTGACAGCTGAACAAAAAGAAAAAATTAAAGTTATTTTAGAAGAACAAAAGAAGGAAATGGACAAAGTCCTGAAGGATGTACATCCGAAAATTGAAGCGCAGATGGATGCCATCAGGGGAAAAATCAGGAATATATTGGATGATAAACAAAAGGTTGAATACGACAAAATGATAGAAAAATTTGAGAAACGTGAAAAGAAGCATGACGAAAAAATGGAAAAGGGAAATTAACTATACCAATAAAATGTGAGGGAACAAAATACATGAAGAAACTATTTATCATTCTTGCTTTCAGTTTTCAAATATTAATTCTTAGTTCTAATTTCAGTCACTCCCAGCAGCTTACCTGGCAGGATGTTTTAGCTGAAGCAAAAACAAAAAATCCGGACTTGATAAAAGCTGAAAAAGGCATTAAAAAAGCCAGGCTAAGCTATTATAGCTCATTTACGAATTTTCTGCCTCAATTATCAGCCAGTGCAGGAGCAGGTCAATCAAAAAGTTCGGATAATTCAGAGTCAAAGAACTATTCATACGGGCTTTCAGGCAGGCTTTCACTTTTTTCAGGTTTCAGTGATATTAGTCAGTCCCAATCAAGTAATATTGGATTAAAAATTGCCGAGCTGGAATATAAACGGGCTTTGTCTGATATGGTTTTTAGTCTTAAGCAAAGTTTTGTAAATTTGTTATTGGCTCAAGAAACGGTTGTACTGACAGAAGCGATATTAAAAAGAAGAAGCGAAAATTACGAACTTGTAAAATTTAAATATGATGCCGGTATAGAAGATAAAGGTTCTCTTCTAAGAGTAGATGCAGATAAATTACAGGCTGAATATGAGCTTGCCCGTGCAAAGAGAGCTTTAGGGACAGCATCAACCCAAATGGTTAGAGATATCGGAAGAGATGAATTTGAAGTAATCAGTGTTACCGGAACTTTTACTGTGGTTGTTCCAAAAGAAGTTCCGGCATCTAATGAATTGCTCATAGAAACGCCGGATTATTTAATTGCAGAATATAATGTAGAAAAATCCAGATACGACCTGAAATCAACTATGAGTGAACTTTATCCCGATGTTTCTCTTTCAGGTAACATTTCCCAATCAGGTAATAAATGGGCGCCGGAAAATAGAAATGAATCGGTAAGTTTAGGGCTATCATATTCATTTTTCCCGGGCGGCAGAAATATTTATGATGTAAAAATTGCAAAAACCAACGTGATGGTTGTGGAACAAACGTTGCGTTTTACAAGGCAGCAAATTATGTCCAGATTAGAATCAGTTTGGAACGATTTCATTGATACGTTTGAAAATGTGAAAGTTAGTGAGAAATATTTAGAAGCATCACAAGAGCAGTCAGAAATAGCTTCAACAAAATATATCAACGGGCTTGTTTCGTATCAGGATTGGTATGTTGTTGAAAATGATTATATAAATGCACAAAAGTCATTATTAAGTGTAAGGAAAAACGCAGTTCTTTCAGAAGCGTCCTGGAAAAATATTTTAGGTTTAGCAGAGTAAAAAAAGGTTATAGGGTTATAGGGTTGTAGGGTTTTAACGCTATAAACTCTAAAACTCTAAAACTCTAAAAACTCTATGATTCTTGTTGGAGGTTTAAGTGAAAAAAATAATCATTATAGCAGGTGTTGTCATCGTGGTTGGTGTTGCTATTTTATTTTTAACAAAAAGCAAGAAAGCGGATTTTATGTCACATGAAATCAAACCGTTCAGGGGGTCTATCGCTATTGAATTGCGTCTTAACGGTTCAGTGAGCCCGAGGAACCGCCTTGAAATAAAGCCGCAAGTTTCCGGTCGTATTGAAAATGTTTTAGTTGTTGAAGGTCAAAGAGTTAAGAAAGGTGAGATTATTGCATGGATGAGTTCTACGGATAGAGCAGCACTCCTTGATGCTGCGCGTTCTAAAGGTGAAGATGAGTTAAAAAGATGGGAAGATACATATAAGCCTACACCGGTAATTTCGCCGCTTGACGGTTTTATTATTGCAAGAGACAAAGAACCCGGTCAATCTGTAACAACCGGTGACGCAATTGTAGTTATGGCAGACACACTAATTATTGAAGCAAATGTAGATGAAACGGATTTACAATATATAGACTTAAACCAAAAGGTTAAAATATTGCTTGATGCTTATCCGGATAAAGTATATCCCGGTGTAGTTGAGCATATAGCGTATGAATCACAAGTGATGAATAACGTTACAGTCTATGAAGTTAAAATACGTCCGGAGAGAGTTCCGCCGGATTTTCGTGCCGGTATGACATCCACTATTGAACTTTCAGCGAATGGAAAAGATAATGCCCTGTTGTTACCGTCAGATGCCGTTACGGATACTGGAACTGAAAAATTTGTTTCAATAATAAGTGGGAAATCTAAAAAGACTGAAAAAAGGAAGGTAATTACCGGGATTTCCAACGGTAAAAATATTGAAATTATATCAGGCATATCAGAAGACGATAATGTTGTAATTTCCGGGAGACCTCTTCAAAGGGGAACGACAACAAATGCGCGAGGGGGAGGCGGAATCGGAGGTATTTTTGGTGTTCAGGGAAGGGGAAGATGAAATTAATAGAACTTAATAATATTTCGAAAACATACTATTTGGGAAGTATAGATGTCCCGGTTCTTCACGGTGTTTCATTGACTGTAAAAGAAGGTGAATTTATTTCCATTATGGGTCCGTCCGGTAGCGGGAAATCAACGCTTCTTCATATACTTGGTCTGCTAGATAAACCGTCAGGCGGTTCATATAATCTTTTAACACACGAAATATCCCAGCTAACAGATTCCCAGTTAGCAACTGTAAGAAATAAGTTTATCGGTTTTATTTTTCAAAGTTTTAATCTTTTACCGCGTATGTCGGCGACTGAAAATGTTTTAATGCCTTTAGTGTATTCTGATAATAAGAAAAAGAATATGGAGAACAGTCGCCAAAATGCCATAAAGCTTCTCCAAAGAGTCGGATTAGGTGACAGAACACAGCATAAATCAAATGAATTATCCGGCGGACAACAGCAAAGGGTGGCAATAGCCCGTGCTTTAATAAACAATCCTCTTATAATATTTGCCGATGAACCCACAGGAAATCTTGACAGTAAATCTGCTGCAGAAATTATAGACATACTTAAGGAACTCAATGATTCGGGGATTACCATTATTATGGTAACCCATGAACCGGATTTGGCACAAGCGGCTAAAAGAATAATAAAATTGCAGGACGGAAAAATAATTGCCGATGAAATAAACCATAAAAGTAAAGCTTCTGTTCAACAACCCGATGAAGAAATGGAAATACCGAAAATTCATCATAATGTATTTAAAATATCAAGAGTTGGTGATTATTTTTCTCAGGCGATGAGAGCGCTTATGTCAAACAAAACACGTTCTTTCTTATCAATATTAGGTGTTCTTATTGGCGTAACCGGTTTAATCGCTATGCTCGCACTTGGTAAGGGTGCACGGGAAGCTACAAAACAGCAGATGGCGTCCTTAGGTTCAAATATTTTAATGGTATCTCCCGGGTCATCACACAGGCAGGGAGTATCGCTTGGAGCAGGTGCAGTTACAAGATTTACTCTGGAAGATGCGCAATCTATCAGAAAAGATGTTGATGGTGTGACGGGAGTCGCTGCATATGCAAATGGTCGCGGACAAATTATTTATAACGGTAAAAATTGGAACACCCGCATTGAAAGTACATCTCCGGATTACCAGTTTATGAAAAATGCCAAACCTACTATAGGTAGATTTTTTACTGAAGAAGAAAACACAAGCAGGGCAAAAGTAGCTGTTATAGGTCAGACAATTGTAACACAGCTTTTCGGCAATCAAAATCCGCTGGGTGAATTTATAAAAATAAACAGGGTGGATTTTCAGGTTATAGGCATTTTACCGGTAAAAGGAGCAAGCGGTTGGCGTGATGAAGACGATAAGGTTGAAGTACCGGTAAATACTGCGATGCATAGGTTGTTCGGGAAGGCTTTCATAGATTCTATGGATGTTCAGGTTGCAGATGAAACAATTATGGATGATGTAAGTAAAAAAATTACAGATAGAATTCTATTTCTTCATCGTCTTCCGAAAGATAGGGCTGATTCCATAAACATAAGAAATTTAGCTGATATTCAGGCAACCGTTAACGCTACGATGAAAATATTTTCTACATTATTAGGTTCGGTCGCTTTCATAAGTTTGCTGGTTGGCGGTATAGGTATTATGAACATTATGCTTGTTTCTGTAACAGAAAGAACAAGAGAAATCGGGCTGCGTAAAGCTGTGGGTGCTAATAATAGTGACATACTTTTTCAATTTGTAATAGAATCAATTTTTATTTGTGTTATGGGAGGAGTAATAGGAATAATGTTAGGTTCTGCAATTTCGGTGTCGCTAGCAGTTTTTGCGCATTGGAAGACTATAGTTTCTCTATCATCTATTGTTGTTTCATTTACCTTCTCAGTTGTAATCGGACTGATTTTCGGAACTTGGCCCGCCAAAAAGGCGTCCCAGCTAAACCCGATAGAAGCCCTGCGTTACGAATAAAATTTTATAAAGGGGTATGGCATATGTAGGCAGAGCAAGCTCTGCCACTACAAAGTTTATGTAGTTGCCGACCTTGGTCGGCATTAACTAATTCAATTATGAAAAAACATTATTTTTTATTTTTTTGTTTTATTTTAACTGCTTCGTGTATCGTTGGTGAAGAAAACAAGATTCCAGCTTTGACTCTTCAGCAATGTCTCGATATAGCACAGAAACAAAGTTACGAACTTAAAGTTCAGTCAGAACGTCGTTTTCAGGCGGAACAAAGATTAAAGCAATCTACGGGAGATATTTTACCTGATATAAGGTTTAAATATTCAAAATTCTACAGGGATACTGTTAATGGAGAGTATGACGGTGAAGGTGCAAATTCACGTTTTACATTAAATCAGCCATTATTTTACGGGTTCAGAAAAGCGAATACAGTTACACTTTCAAAAGCTGATATTCGCAAAGAAGAATTTTTATATCAAAACGTCAGCCGGATACTTAGGTTAGATGTGACTCAATCTTTTTATTCTATAATTCAAATAGAAACAGATATAACCAACATTCAAAATACTTTGAAGTTTATGCAAGACAGATTATCAGAATTAAACGAGAGAGCGCGTCTTGGTAAATCAAGAGAAAGTGAAATTTTAGCGATGGAATCTCAAATAGCAAATCTTAATGCACAATATGAAAAAATCAAGGGCGACCAGTCAGAAGCAAATGAGACTCTTTCACGTCTGCTTGGGATAGCTTCAGCAGATATTAATCTTATTGACGATACACCCTCGGTGGAGAAAGCGGGTTTAGTTGAAAATTATATTGAAGCAGTAAAATCCAGACCGGATATAGAATCTGTCCGTCAAGATGTAATAATTCAATCTGAAGAAGTTAAAATTGTCAAAGGAGCATTATTGCCTACCGTTAATCTTGACGGTTCATATTATACATCCCGTACCGGAAGTATGTCTGATGACGGCAAATGGGATGCACTTTTAACATTAGATATGCCGTTGTTTCAAGGCGGTATTTTGCGCGGTAAAATAAATGAAGAAGTTGCACGTCAGCGGGAATTAGAAAACAATTTGTCGCTTCTTTTAAGAGATGCAACAGCAGAAGTGCTTAATCTGCATAAGTCACTTGTTTCATCACTCAACCAGGCGATAGCTTATAAAGAAGCATATGATAAAGCTGAAAAAAGTTACCAGTTACAATTAGGGGATTACAAATTAGGACTTGTAAACAATCTTGATGTCATCCAGGCGTTGTTAACAATGTCGGATATTAAACGTAACATGGACAAGACACTTATACAGGTTAAAATTGACAAAGCAATGCTCGATATAGCAGTTATGAAATAGGAAGGTAAAAAATTATGTCTTTATCTGATAATTCAATTAAAAATCCGGTTTTTGCATGGATGGTAGTTATAGGTATCATTGTGTTCGGGATGGTCGCTTTTTTCCGTCTCGGTATAAGTCAGCTTCCGGATGTTGATTATCCCGTTCTTTCAATTTCCTGCGGATGGGAGGGAGCAGCGCCGGAAGTTATGGAAGCAGAAGTTACAAATGCTATTGAAGATGCTATTATGGGTATAGAAGGTGTTCAGGAAGTTACATCTTCTTCCCGCAGAGGCAGCACAAGAGTAACTGTCAGTTTTAATTTAAGTAAAGATATAAATGTTGCGTTGCAGGAGGTTCAGAGTAGTCTGGCTCGAGCACAGCACTCGCTTCCACGCGACATTGACACTCCTACGATATCTAAAAGTAATCCTGAAGACCAGCCGATATTATGGCTTTCATTATCCGGAGATAAGCCAGTAAACTATATGATGGAATATACCCGCGATCACCTGAAAGACCAGTTTGCAACTATTCCGGGTGTAGGTGAAGTTTTCCTTGGCGGATTTGCCGACCCTAATTTGAGGGTATGGCTTAATGCGGAAAAAATGCGTGATGACGAGCTTACCGTTGATGATATAACCGCAGCGATACAATCCGAACATGCAGAAGTCCCTGCCGGTTATATTGATACCGGTAGAAATGAAATGAATATCCGCGTGGTTGGAGAGGCGGCTTCGGTAAAGGAATTTGAGTCCATTATCATACCATCGCGTAAAGGTTCGCCACTCTGGAAGAAGTTTACGATAGGTAATGTAGCTGATGTTGAAGAAGGGACTGAAAATGTCCGCAGGTTATCACGGGCGATGGGAAAGAACACAGTAGGGCTTGGTATAAGGAAACAGCGCGGTGTGAATTCCGTTAAGGTTGCTAATGATGTAAAAGCAAAAATAAAACAAATGCAGAAGTATCTACCGGAGGGGCTTGACCTCGCCGTGCGTTTTGATACGACGGATTTTATAAGAGATTCAATAAATGATATGTATTTTGTAATGATATTGTCTATTTTGCTTACCGGTTTTGTATGCTGGTTATTCCTTGGTTCACTCAGTTCTGCACTTAATGTATTTCTTACAATTCCGATGTCCATATGCGGAACGTTGTTTGTCATGTATGTGCTCGGCTTTACGCTGAATATGTTCACTTTGCTGGGACTTTCGCTTGTAATAGGGATTGTGGTAGATGATGCTATTATGATGCTTGAAAATATTACACGCCACCGGGAAGAAGGCGAGACAAGAGTGAGGTCTGCTATCAAGGGCGCCCGGGAAATAACATTTGCAGCTATTGCAGCGACAATAGCGATACTTGCTATATTCGTTCCGGTTATTTTCATGAAAGATGTTATAGGCAAATACTTCATGCAGTTCGGTATAACAATTTCTGTAGCAGTAATGATATCACTGCTTGGTGCATTAACGCTTACCCCGATGTATTGTTCACAATTTCTCGTAGTCGGCCATACCACAGGTATCGGCAAAGCTATGGAAAGATTTATGGAGTGGCTGAAAAATACATATAAAAACCTGCTTGACTGGTGTCTTGAAAACAGGTGGAAGGTAATAATTGCATCAACAACCCTTTTTATCGGTTCGTTATTTTTATTTAAATTAGTAAAAGCAGAATTCTCACCTCCTCAGGAAATAAGCCGTCTTATGGTAAGGATAGAAACTAATGTAGGTTCTTCAATAGGATATACGGACAATGTGTTTAAGGAAGTAGAAAAATTAATTTCAAAGCAGCCCGAAGTAGAAGCGTATTTTAGCAATATCGGCGGTGATACAGTCAATACCGGACAAATAATGCTTACACTCAGACCTCCGAAACAGCGACCTGTGGATAAAAAGAAGGGACGACCTCTCACCCAGCAGGAACTTATGCCTGTATTACGCAAAACTCTCAAAACAATACCCGGAGTTGTAAAAGTTGTCATTCAGGATCCTTCTTTGATGAGTCTCGGCGGAGGACGTGGTTTCCCTATAGAGTTTACTCTAAGCGGAACAGACTGGAGTAAACTCGGTGAGCTGAGTAATAAAATAGAAGAAGAGATGGGAAAAAGCGGAGTGATGGTAGATGTGGATTCAGATTATGTGCTGGGAATGCCCGAGGTTAATGTTGTCCCTGACAGGCAGAAAGCTGCGAGCAGGGCTGTAAGTATTTCTGCTATAGGAAATACAATAAATGCTCTTATCGGAGGTGTCCGTTCGGGAAAATATTCCAAAGGTGGGCGGCGTTACGATATTAGGATACAACTTGTTGAAAAAGACAGGAGAAATGTCGAAGACATAAGAAAAATATGGGTTCGTAATAATCGCGGGGAACTTGTAAGCCTTTCCGATGTTGTAAGCATAATCCAGAGACCGACGCTTCTTTCAATAACACGCAAAGACCGCGAACGTGCTATACGTATTTATTCAAATCTTGCACTTGGCAAGTCGCAGGGCGAAGCATTGAAAGTGATTGAGTCTATAGGAAAAAAATTGCTTCCTGACGGATATAAAATTGTTTTTTCCGGTAGTGCCAAGACATTTAAGGATTCTTTCAATAGTCTGTACATGGCAATGATTCTTGGTATTTTTGTAGCATATATGGTGCTTGGAACACAATTTAACAGTTTTATACATCCATTTACCGTGCTTATCGCTTTACCATTTAGTATATCAGGAGCAGTAATTGCTTTGTTGATTTCAGGCCAGTCTATAAACATTTACAGTGCCATAGGAATGATTCTTCTAATGGGTATTGTAAAGAAAAATTCTATATTACTTGTGGATTTTACTAACCAGCGCCGGGAAAGCGGTATGGGTGTAACAGAAGCGTTAAAGAATGCCTGTCCGTTGCGTTTGAGACCTATCATTATGACATCGTTTGCTACAGTAGCAGCTTCTATACCTCCGGCACTTGCAATCGGTCCCGGTGCAGAAACCCGCGTTCCGATGGCTGTAGTTGTTATCGGAGGTGTGCTGCTATCCACGCTTCTTACATTGTTTGTTGTACCGTGTGTTTACAGTCTCTTGTCTACCTTTGAAAGCCGCAAACACATGAAAGATATTCACGAAGCATTAAAAGAATTATCTAAAAACTAATGAGATTGTTTTTATTATAGAGCTACCGGTGACAAACAGGTGGTTTTTTTATTCTCTTTCACCCTATAAAAAATTTTACAGGTAAGGGTTTGGTAAGAAAAATATTCAAAATGGTAGAAGTTAAAGCGAGGAGAAATATATGAGTAATAAAAAAGTTATTTTGATTGGTGCCGGTGTTACAGGACTGTGTTCGGGAATAAATCTCGAAAAAGCCGGATATGAGGTGGAAATATATGAGATGCACTCACTACCCGGAGGTGTGTGTACTGCGTGGAAGAGAAACGGTTATGTTTTTGACGGCTGCATAAATTGGCTTATGGGCTCGTCACCTGACGGTTATTTCCATGACCTCTGGAGGGAAGTGGGTGCCCTTGATGATACGACCAAAGTCGTAGAGTACGATGTTTATTCCGTGGTTGAACTTTCTTCAGGCAGGAAAATTTCCATATACACCGATCCGGAAAAACTTGAGAAGGAAATGCTTGCTCTTTCGGGCGAAGATGAAAAAGAAATAAAGAGATTTATCCGCGCTATAAAATTATTTTCAAGACTGCAGTTTCCTGCAGATAATGTAAATATGGTTGGGTATATCGTTAGGTTGGCGGGTTTTTTAATTTCCAATGCAGGAACCGCTTTAATGTTTATAAGACTTTTTGGTATGGATATAAAAGATTATGCTAAAAGATTCAGGAATCCGGATATCAGGGAAACGATTCTTAGAATTATTGACGGCGATATCGGTGCGTCTATGCTCGTAATGATGCTGGGTTATATGGCAAAAAAAGCTAATGGTTTTGTTATTGGCGGGTCTCTCGAATTTGCAAAAAGAATTGAGAAAAAATATCTGTCGCTTGGCGGAAAAATATTCTATGATTCCCGGGTAAAAGAAATAATTGTAGAAAACAACAAAGCTACCGGGATTCGGCTTGAAAACAGGAAAATTTGCAATGCAGATTATATCGTTTCTGCCGCAGACGGTTACGACACCATTTACAGGATGCTCGGCGGGAAATATAAGACACCGCTCATAGAAGAAGCATATTCAAAATGGAAACTTTTTCCTGCAACCTGTCAGGTATCGCTCGGGGTGGCGGACGAGTTTAAGAACGAACCCCCTATGATTAGTTTTATTCTTAAGAAAAAAATAATAACAGACCCGAAATCATCCACAGGAGAATTGCATTTAAGGATACTTAATTTTGACCGCTCACTGGCACCGGCAGGCAAGACACCCGTTGCGGTTATGCTCCCGGCTGACTATGATTATTGGGCTAATTTAAGGAATGAAAATAAAGCAGAATATGATAAGCAGAAAAAAAGAATTGCAGAAGAAACTATAGAAGCAATTAATAACAGGTTTCCCGGCATCAAAGAAAAAGTAGAAGCGGTTGATGTGGCGACCCCGGCAACTTATGAGAGATATACTAATGTCTGGAAAGGCAGATGGGAAGGTTTTTGGCCAAATGCCAAACAGGTAAGAAAGAAAATCCCGTATAAGATACCGGGACTTTCAAATTTCTGGATGGCAGGGCAATGGCTTCATCCGGGAGGTGGTTTGCCTCCGGCATTAATGGATGGAAAACAAGTTTGTAGTGAGATATGCAAGAAAGACAGACAGGACAAGTGATAAGCAGAATATAAACCGGTTGTTTTTTAGGTATGACAAATTTAGTGTTACTAAACATTAGAATTAGAATATTTTAATCTTGTTTTAACATTATTTTAATCGACTTTGTTGTATATTTACAACTATAAAGTTCCAGACATAATAATTAATTGGAGTCTCAGTCAATGGGGTTTTATAAAAATTGGAAATGGGAAATTTATTACTCCAACCGGTGCAGGATTTGCTTATAGGTTTTAAGTCGAAATAATCCATATAGAGTTATAAAGTCGTAAAGGAGGTAAGATGAGTATGAAAAAGTTTGGTGTATTGTTTTTATGTTTTGTTGGGATTGTTCTTTTTGTTTTTTCCGCGAATGCGGAGGAAACCGGAAAGCAGCCAAAGAAAAGCTGTGTAAAAAATGTCCCGGATTCTATAATAAAATCATTTGAAACTGCATATCCGAATGCGGTAATAAAAGAAGGGGAAATGCGGACAAAAGGTACTACTACTTATTACGAGATTGAAGGTAAAGAAGGTTCCCAGAAAAAAGAAGTTACTTACAATTCCGACGGCACTGTTTTTAAGATTATGGAAAGTATAGATGTAAATAGTCTGCCGGTACCTGTAAAAGCTGTGTTAGCAAAAAATTATTCAAAATATAAAATTAAAAGAGCTGAAAAAATCACCCGGGATAATACGACGAACTATAAAGTTTGTTTAAGGGGCTGTTTTTTTATTAGTAAAAAAATAATTATGGATGAATCAGGGAATATCATAAAGAAAGATAAGGAAAAATAAATCTGCCTTGGGAAGAATATACACAGACCAGCGTTGGTTTTCCGATGTGGTTGGCGGAGCATTGCTCGGGACACTGTCTGCAAAACTTGTTATAAGCTGCTACAATTCAGTAAAAAGTTCAAACCATAAATTAGATGTCTACTGGTTGGGAAACGGAATTCGGGTAGGCACTGCTTTTTAAAAAGTATTTCAGTTAAGCAAACAGTGTTAATCTTGAAAAGTTAAAAGAAAATGATAAAATTTGATTATAGTAAGAGGCAATATTACATTACATTTAGCATTAACGCATTATATTTTTTTAGAGTATATAGTGTAGTGTCGCTAACGCTTTTTGACATTTGATTGTCATTGCGAGGAGTCCCGACGAAAGTCGGGATAAACTCCGAGATGAAGCAATCTCACTTTTTGGTTCAGAAAACTATATTGTTTCATGAAGCATGTCCCGGGCGGAAACCGGGATTGCTTCGTTTCACTCGCAATGACAAATGTAAAGGGACTTATGAGACAGCACACTAAATGAAATTAATAATAAACATCATAATCTTAGTTTCTATTTTAAGTTTTAATAATATTTATTCTCAAGATTCGAATAGTATAATTGGTAAACACGAAAAAGATTCTCAATATGTTGAGCCGGCTATGGTTTATCATATAAATAAAGATACTGATTTTATTTATAATAAGCCAAAGTTGTTTGATTTTATTACTAACACACCTAAAGATTTATCTATTGGTAGTAAAAATGCTTTTCAGAAGAAAAATGTTTTTACAATGGGAGTTGTTTTTTCTGCAACGGCATTATTAGTAGCCGTAGATCAGCCTGTTGTTGATGGAGCTAAAAAGATTGGTAAACAATTAAATATTCCGCCTAGCGATAATTGGAAAATTTTATTAAGTGAACGGGGTATTCCGATTTTCAGATCACCTAAAGATATCGGTTCGGCGTTTTATTTTATTGGCGATGGGTGGCCACAAACTATAATTACGGGTTCATTTCTTGGTTATGGAATTGTAAAAAATGATTACAGAGCATTACAGACATCCAGTCAACTGGCTGAAGGTCTTATAACAACAACACTTGTTACTCAATTTCTAAAACATATTACTGGCAGACAAAGTCCTAGTAAGGCTACCAGAGATGGCGGTAAATGGGATTTATTCCCTAATCAAAAGAAATATCTTAAATGTGTGCCTAACTACGACGCATTTCCCTCCGGACATTTAGCGACAACTATGATGACTGTTACTGTAATAGCTGATAACTATGCCGAACATAAGTATATTCGTCCGTTGGGTTATACGTTAATGACAATACTCGGTTATCAAATGCTAAACAACGGTGTTCATTGGGTGAGTGATTATCCACTGGCTTTAGTAATAGGATATTATTTTGGAAAGATTGCAGTGGCAGGTGGTAGGACAATCGTAAATAAGAATAGTCAGTCAAAAAATTCTGATAAAAATAATTGGCAGGAAGCGTTAAATTTATCACCTATTATTAATAATAGTGGTGATTTGGGGTTAGCATTGAGATATACTTATTAAATAATTATGTAGATTGTATAATTGAAGTTATATGATAAAAGGTAAACATAGCTAACTGTAATCGAGAAAAAGTAAGATATTATTTTAGTGAGTTTAAAACTATGACCTTATCTGACTTGTCTATACGCCGTCCTGTTTTTGCATGGATGCTCATGGCAGCCCTTATCGTATTCGGAGGTATTTCCTTCATGCGTATGGGGATAAGTCAGCTTCCTGACGTGGATTTTCCGGTGATATCCGTCAATGTTCGTTTAGAAGGGGCGGCTCCTGAGGTGATAGAAACATCGGTCGTCGATATTATCGAAGACGCGGTTATGAGCATCCAGAGTGTGCGCAGTGTAACATCAGAGTCGGAAAACAGCGAAGGAACGGTTACTATTGAATTCGAGCTCAACCGTAATATAGATCTTGCCGTCCAGGATGTACAGGCAAAAGTAGACTCGGTCCTGCAGAGACTTCCCAGAGACATAAGTTCGCCCACTATCCGCAAAACCAATCCAGAAGACCAGCCTATTATGCTGCTGACCCTGGAAAGCGACCGCTATCCCCTCAGATATTTAATGTCCTATGTTAGTGACCGTATAAAAGACCAATTTTCATCAGTTGCAGGTGTCGGAGATATTACTCTGAATGGCTACACCAATCCAAACCTGCGTATTTGGGTGTCTGAGAAGCAGCTTAATCGCTACGAATTAACGGTGAATGACGTTATTAATACCATTCAGAATGAGCACATGGAATCTCCGGCAGGGCAGCTCGAAATTGGCAAACGGGTGTTGAATGTCAGAACTTTGGGTGAAGCCGGCAGCATAGAAGAATTTAATAATCTCGTTATCAATCAGCGCGGAGGTCAGCCGAATTATGTCAGAACACATCTTAACCAGGTAGCCAGGATAGAAGAAGGTTTGGCAGACACAATACGGATTAGTCGCGCTATGGGAACACCCTGTGTCGGACTTGGAATTCTCAAGCAGCGCGGGTCCAACGCAGTCGAAATTGCCAAAGCCGTAAGAGTCAAAGTTGCCCAGATACAGAAGGGGCTTCCTGTTGGTATGAAGTTGGGAGTGAATTTTGACGGCACCCATTATATTGAGCAAGCCGTCAGGGAACTCAATTTTACACTCTTGCTCTCGGCTATTCTCACGGCACTGGTTTGCTGGATGTTTCTCGGCTCATGGTCTTCTACTTTGAATGTTATATTGGCAATCCCGACGTCCGTCATCGGCACTTTTATTGTTCTCTATTTTGCGGGTTTTACCTTAAATACTTTTACTTTACTCGCTCTTAGTCTTTCTATAGGGATAGTTGTTGATGACGCCATAATGGTTTTGGAAAATATCATCCGGCACCAGGAAAAAGGTGAAAATAAATTTAATGCTGCGCTCAACGGGTCAAAGGAAATTACATTTGCCGCTACTGCCGCCACTATTTCCATAGTGGCTATTTTCCTGCCTGTGGCATTTATGAGCGGGGTGATAGGAAAGTTTTTCTTCCAGTTTGGTGTGACGATTACGGTGGCGGTACTGCTTTCGTTGTTGGAAGCTCTGACTCTGACACCGATGAGATGCTCTCAGTTCGTGAATGTAGGGGAACGGACAACCCGGATTGGTAAAATGATAGAAATGCTGATGCAGAAAACCACGCGATTTTATGCACGAACGCTTGAATCGGCTTTGAATAACAGGTGGAAAGTGATGTTCGGTGCATTAGTGGTTTTTGGACTTGGTTTTTCAACTTTCTGGATACTTAATAAAGAATTTATTCCAAATGAGGACCAGAGCCGTTTTAATGTACGGCTCAAAACTCCTGTCGGTTCCGCTCTCTCTTATTCCGACATGAAATTCAGCGAAGTAGAAAAGTTTCTCTCAGTCCGGTCCGAGGTCGACCGATATGTTTTGCAGGTGGGTGGAGGTTCTCCCGGAGATTCTAACAGCGGCAGCGTACTTGTGACAATGAAAGAACGCGGACATCGCGGGGTGGATTCAGCAGCGGGACACGAACTAAGCCAGCAGGAGTTTATGGCACTCTGCCGAAAACAGTTTAATAAAATACCGGATGTTCGGGCGGTGATACAGGACCTTTCTTCAAGAACCTTTTCGGCTTCACGCGGCTTTCCTGTTGAATTCATGATTCAAGGTCCTGATTGGGACCAGCTGGCAAAGTATTCTAAACTGATGATGGATGAGATGGACAAGACCGGTTTGGTCACTGACTTGGACACCAATTATGCCATCGGTATGCCGGAACTCCACGTTTTACCTGACCGCAAAAAAGCTGCTGATCGCGGGGTAAGTATAGCTAATATCGTAGAAACGGTTAATGCAATGATAGGCGGTGTGGTTGCCGGAACATATGAGAAAGGAGGCCACCGTTATGATATCCGCTTGAAACTGGAAGAGAGCAAAGAAGATCCGCTGAATAAAGTTAAAAATCTTTTTGTCCGCAACAACCATGGTGAACTAATTCCGCTGTCGGAAATGGTTACTATGGAAGAAAAATCGTCTATGGTGTCAATCTGGCGCAGCCAGCGGGAACGTTCTATTTCCGTCTATGCTAACGTTAAGGCGGGACAATCACAACAAAGTGCGCTTCAAGCTGCAGATGATATCGCCAAGCGGGTGCTGCCGCCGGATTACCATATTACCCTAAGCGGAAGCTCGCAAACATTTACCGAATCCCTGAAGAGTCTCTTTTGGGTACTCGTGCTCGGTATTTTTGTAGCTTATATGGTACTTGCTTCTCAGTTTAATAGCTTTATAGATCCGTTTTCCGTATTGGTAGCGTTGCCCTTTAGTGTCTCCGGTGCGCTTATCGCCTTATTTATTTTTCACCGTTCGATTAACATTTACAGTATCATCGGGCTGATACTCCTTATGGGTATAGTAAAGAAAAATTCCATATTGCTGGTTGATTTTACAAAACAGTCGCTGGCACAGGGGACAATGTCTGTTCGTGAAGCACTCTTGAAAGCATGTCCAATCCGTTTCCGTCCCATAGTGATGACTTCGGTGGCTACCATTGCCGGTGCAATTCCGGCGGCAATGGCAATTGGTCCCGGGGCAGAGAGCCGGATTCCCATGGCTATCGCAATTATCGGTGGTGTGTTTGTTTCAACTTTACTGACGTTATATGTGGTTCCTTGTGTCTATATCGTTTTGTCCCGATTTGAAAAACACCATAATTAATATGAAAAGTTCAGTTCATGTAAATTTAATGTACAGGAATTTCAATGTTTAGCAGAGCTAACGCTCTGCGGCTACAATATCAATTGGTTTGTAGCTGCAAAGCAAAACTTTGCCTAACTTATTATTAAATATCTCTGCGGCAAGCCGCAGGGAATTAACAAGTTAAAAAGTGTAACATTTTTGTTACTTTAGAGGTCTAATAGATAGCGATAATTAAATGACGTGTTCAACACTATGATATTGTGTAATTGGATACGATAAAGAAGCAGACAGTTTTACGCAGGAGGTATTACAAAATGTGGATTCCGGTTGTTGGTGAAAATGCAGGAAAGGTTTGGCAAGTTCTCCATACAAAAGGTCAATCTAATCTGGATGAATTAAAAAATGGAACTAGTTTAGATGATAAGAATCTTTATATGGCGTTAGGCTGGTTGGCGAAAGAAGGAAAAGTTAAAATTGAACAAAAACAAAAGCAAATTGCAGTAAGTTTAATCTGAAAACGCCATAATAAACACGAGTATTAAGAATTAAAATTATGATAAAGCGATTATATCTGTTTATTGTTTATGTTACGCTGTTATTATTATGTGTTCATCTGCAAGTTCTTTCGGATTCTGTTTCTGACGCCGAGATGGCATATGACTCAGGACATTACGATGAAGCCGTAAAGCTTCTTACTGTTGCAGCAGAACAGGGAAATGCTGAAGCCCAGTGCGGACTTGCTATTATGTATGAACATGGCCGTGGTGTTTCACAAGATTATAATAAAGCTATAGAATGGTATCGAAAAGCAGCAGCGCAGGGAAATGCAACAGCAGAAAACAATTTGGGCTATCTTTATTATGTCGGTTATGGAGTTAATCAGAGCTATAATCAGGCATTTGAATGGTACAATACTGCAGCAGAAAATGCGAATGCTCACAATCGGGTTAAATCAATGGTGTTGTGCAACTTGGGTAATATGTATTTTAATGGCCAGGGTGTTGCCAGGAATTACCGCAAGGCTAAGGAATATTATCAAAAAGCATCTGATAAGAATAATTCTTTTGCTCAAAATAATCTTGGTTTTCTTTATGAACACGGGCTGGGTGTAAAGAGTGATTATAATCAAGCTGTTATGTTATATCGTAAAGCTGCTGAAAAAGGAAACGCATTTGCAGAACAGAATCTGGCAGTAATGTGTGAAACAGGTCGCGGCACCATGCTAAAATACGACGAAGCGTTTCAGTGGTATAGTAAATCTGCATTTCAAGGTAGCTCATTTGCACAATATAAACTCGGGCGTCTTTACGAACGGGGTTTAGGTATTAATAAGGACTTGGTTGAAGCATACAAGTGGTATATTTTGGCTTCGGCACATGACGATAAGCCGGCTGAAGAAAGTTTAAAAAGATTAAAAGCTGTTATGTCTGAACCGCAAATTGATGAAGCTAAACATCGTGCGGAATCATTTGTTCCTACGGTTAAACAATATCATGAATAAATTTATTAATTCAAAAATACGCTATAATTATTTCATTATTCTATTAATGTTAGGGTTTTCTGCGTGTGCACCCCGTGCTGTAGTTTTTTTCAATAAAAGCTACTATCTTCATCCTATAAATCGCATAGCGTTAATTGATTTTACTGATTATCCGTCATATCCCGGTTCAGGTGAAGTTATAGCAAGTACTTTTGAAAGTTATCTTTTAGGAGCAGGCTATAATCTAATTGAGCGCCGCCAGATAAATGAAATCCTCAAAGAGCAGGATTTGGATCCTTCAAGGTTTGACCAGGCTACTATAAGTAAAATAGGCAAACTTTTGGGGGTTGACGCGTTGGCATTCGGAAGTCTCACCAATTTTTCGAATATTCGTGAACAGACGGTCATGGTTAATATGCCTCAACAGCAGACTGAACCCATATTCGGACAAACAACGACAGTAGCACATGACGGGAACACTACAACCGCAACCACGCAGAATTATGTTACCGGTTACAGCTATACCGGTATTGATTATTTGGTTCCCAAAGTTGAAACTTTACCTGCAAGTATAGGGATGTCAGTACGGCTTGTGTCTGTGGAAACAGGCGAGTTGCTTTGGAGTGCATCGGCGTCAGGTTCCGGTGCCAATCTTACTTTGGCAGCGCAAGATGCTTCTTCTAAACTGACCCAGGAAATAATAAAACAAATGAAACAAAATAGCAAGAAATAATAATAAAATGTGAGGTTATCTCAAATGAAAAAAATACTTTTACTTATGTTGTTTGTAGCAATGTCAATGTACGCAGAAACAGCAGAAATTCGCATAGTACGGGATAATGATAAAGTAATCGGTTCACTTGACCAATCGATTGTCATTAGTTTGGCAATGCAAGGCATTGTTGTCAGTACAGACAACATGCATATTGCATATATTGTTCGTTCTCAGGGAAGACCGCATATTTACCGGGACAATAAAAACGATACTTCCTATGATGATATTAAGACGGACTCGCTTGTTTTCAGTCCGAACGGC
This sequence comes from Elusimicrobiota bacterium, assembly GCA_028718185.1. Classification (NCBI taxonomy): domain Bacteria; kingdom Pseudomonadati; phylum Elusimicrobiota; species Elusimicrobiota bacterium. Next base: position 717,055 of record JAQUMH010000001.1, on the reverse strand, counting down.
AATCATTTTGCTTATATCGCGAGCCAGTATGGCAAATGGATGGTAGTACTTGATGGTGCCCCGCAGGGACAGTATGATGATATTAAGAGTAATTCATTGACATTCAGTCCGGACAGCAAACGCCTTGCTTATGTTGCAAAGGGGTTTAATGGTTTGTGTGTTGTAGTGGACGGAACTCCCGGCAAGACATATACATTTATAAAGGAAGATGCAATATCGTTCAGTTCGGACAGTATTCACGTGGCGTATATTGCCGGATTGTATAACCAGTATTTTATAGTACTGGATGAACAAAAAGGCAGCGATTATAACATGTTTGTCAACAAGGTCGGGATAGTGTGGGACAGTACTACAATGTTCCATTATTTTGCCGTTAGCAATAATCGCGATATTTATATAGTAACAGAAAAGATAGAAAAAAAGTAAACTGTCCCGGTTGGGGATTCTATACTTCTTTAAAAGAATTGATATTTTTTAACAATACCACCGATAATAAATCGGTGGTATTTTTGTTTGTTTATTTGTTCTCATTCAATTCGCAGCGAACCTCATAAAAGATTAAAAAATTTTAATAATATTTTAACGTTGTTTTAATTCTTTTTATTGTATATTCTAACCAACGGAATTAAGCTAAAAAGATGTTTTTGAAAATTCAATAAATATATTAATTGGCATTGGGTGTATTAAGATTCTAATTGTAAAGATTTTCAATGAAGTAAGGAGGTGACAAACAGAAAGTATAGGTTTGTTAAAAAAGCTTGTTGTCGGTTGATGGAAATTAAGTGTTTTGTTTAGGAGGTAACTAACAATGAAATTAAATGTGCGGGTTTCGCTTGGCTTTTGTGCTGTTGTTGCAATGCTCATTACGGCATGTGCCACGACAAGTATTACTTCGGTTTGGAAAAATAAGTCATATCAGTTACAGGCACACAAGATTATGATAATAGGTATACTCAAGAGTTCGGCAGATAGAAGAATATTAGAAGATGAGTTTGTCAAACAGTTAAATGTTCATGGGACAGCAGCCATTGCGAGTTATTCTGTTATTCCCGATGATAAACAAGGGGATGACAAGCTAATTGAATCTAAGATGACTGAGCTTGGCGCCGATGCGGTAATTATTACCAGGTTAGTTAACAAAAAGGCAGTATACACATATGCTCCGAATTGTGAATATTATCCGCCAGTTTACTACAGTACATGGCGCGACTATTATTTATACGGTTGCCAGGATATGTATTCTCCGGGTTATATGTCAGAGACCGATTATGCAATAATAGAAACCAACATGTATGATGCCGGCAAAAGCAATCTTATTTGGTCAACTTCATCTAAAACAGAAATTTTAGGTTCCGATAAGAAATTTATTTTATCGTACATAGAAGTCATAGTGAAAACTATGGCTAAACATAAATTGCTTGGATTAATGAAATAGAGGAGAAATATTTTATATACAGGTATGAAAAATAATAAATGTTACAAAAAAATAATGAATGATAAATTATTACCTTTATTTCTAATAATTTCACTTTTTAGTATTTCGTCTTGCTCTCATTTGCAAATTAGTAATCTGGTTGAGTATAAAAACAGCTTAAAAGATTTAAAATATGACAAAACGGAAAATGGCTGGATTGCACAAGATGACAGGTATAGAATAACATTTAAAAGTACTCCTTCACAAATAACAGTGAATCAAAAAGTTGAATTTAATTTGGAAATATTTGATAAGTTAAGTAATAATAAAGTACCATTAGATGATGCGAGTATTGAATGTACATCGCTTATGCCCGATACTCCGGGTTATATACGTGTGCTTGCTTTGTATAAACAGTATCCCGTTGTAAGTCCCGGTGTGTGTACTCTTTTACCGTTGTCTTTTGATAATGCCGGGAAGTGGGTTGTTGTTTATTCAATCCAGTTAAAGTCAGGTGACAATTTTAGGATAGATTTTCCAATTGAAGTAAAATAATAGGGAATGACAAGCTCTCCAACAAAAACGGGAATCTGAGTTGTTGTAAGAAGGGAGGTGGTGTAAAAATTAAATGGTGTTGGAGTAAGCAGCATAAACGAAAATTTTAAGGAGGTCTTATGAAGAAAATGTTTGTTTTAAGTTTGTTGTTGTTGGGATTTACATTAGTTTCTGCGGAAAATATGCCGAAAACGGCAAAACAGGCAGATAAAAATGTGATGGAGTTCAAAGGGATTGTTATTGATAATATGTGTGCTACCTCAAACAAAGATAAGTTGGGAGATTTTGTAAAGACACATACAAAAGAATGTGCTTTAATGGCTAACTGCCAGGCAAGCGGATATTCATTATACACAGCGGATGGACAGCTCATCGGTTTTGATAAAGAAAGCAATCCGAAAATTGTCAAATTTTTGAAGAATAAAAACAGCAAACTGCAAGTGGTTTTAAAAGCAAAGAAAGACGGCGATATGCTGCATCTGGTTTCAATTAAAAATGAAACTACGATGAAGAATGATATGAAAAAAAGTGAGATGAAAAAAGATAATATGAAAATGGGTGATATGAAATAGCAATAAATATAGTCATAAGGGAGTTTCACGGATTCTTCTTGAATCATTTTTTCGTGAAACTCCCACTTATAAAATGATATAGAACAGTGTTATATTAAGGTATATTTATGAAAAGTATGAAAGATTTATTTCATAGTGGGGATTGGAAAAAAGAAAAGCATGTTCCCGTGATTGAGGTGTCCGGTAAAGTAAAAAAAGGCGAGGCATGTGAAGTTATCGTTACTATAGGTAAGGAGATATCTCATCCCAATACGACGGGTCATCATATCAGGTGGCTTCAATTATATTTTCTTCCAAAAGGAGGAAAGTTTCCGTTTCAGATAGGAAAATATAAATTTAGTGCACACGGCGAATCTACCCGGGGACTTAATGTCAGCGCAATATATACACTTCCGCAAGTCAAGGCGAGTTTTAAAACAGATAAATCCGGAACGATTTATGCTTTATCTTATTGCAATGTACACGGTCTGTGGGAAAATTCCCATGATATTGTTGTAAAAGGCAACTGAACTATATTTTTTGGCAGGACAGGAGTTATATGGAAAAAGAAAAATCTATTATTTTAGTAGTTGACGATGATAAGAAAATAGTTGAACTTATCCGTGTTAATCTTGAGGGTGCCGGTTATGAAATTGATATTGCCTATGACGGTGAGCAGGCGTTGGAAAAAGTATGGAACAAAGGTAGTCAGCGACCGGATTTGATAATTCTTGATTTGATGCTGCCCAAGCTTAACGGGTATGAGGTAGCTAAACAAATTAAGAGCAAAAAACAAATTTCGGATATACCGATAATTATGCTTACCGCCAAAAATCAGCCTTTAGATAAAATGGAAGGATTATTAGGCAGTGAAGTTGATTATTACCTTACAAAACCCATAGACATTAATGATTTATTAATACATGTTATGAAAGCCCTGTCAAAACAGTCAAGTCACACCGACTGAATAGGTTGAGTTGTAACCCTGAAATTGTAGCCGCAGCCGAGTAGGTTCGCCTGAGGCGAAAGCGTTAGCTCTGCTAAAACTTTGTTAATATACTATGAAAGTTCTAATAATAAGTTCAAATAGAAATCATAATCCTGTGGTTGTAATGCCTTATGGAGCTGCCATAGTCGCCCAGTCAGTCCATTCAAAAGGGCATAACGTAAAATTTTTAGATATGATGTTTTCCAGAAATCCTTATGAAGATATTGCTCGCGAATTAGAAAAGTTCAATCCTGATATCGTTGGAATCTCTGTAAGGAACATAGATAATAATGATATGGAAAATACGAAAATGCTTGGCAGTGAAGTAAAACCTGTTTGCCAACTCATAAAAACAAAAACTAAAGCAAAAATTATACTTGGCGGTTCAGCAGTTAAGATAATGCCGGAAGAGATTATGCGTGAAACAGACACAGATGTTGCTTGTGTGGGAATGGGCGAAATAGTTTTTAATGAATATCTTGACGCTTTAAAATCAGGAAAAGATTATACTGGTATACCCGGGCTTGCTTCAATTACCGGTTACAGCTTCAGATATAATCCGATGGAATCACTTAGTAAATTAAGTATTTTTTCCGATAAAGATTTTTATAATTGGGTTGATACGGACCGTTACGTTCGCAAATTGGTCCCGTTCCCGATTAGGACAAAGGTGGGTTGCCCGTATGAATGTGTTTACTGTACGTATCCGATTATTGAAGGAGATAACTATGTTCTTTCAGATCCAAAAGATGTTGTAAAGAATATTTTACAAATGGTAAAAAAAGGATACAAAGATTTTGAATTCGTAGATAATGTTTTTAACTCACCATATGAGCATACTATGGCAGTTCTTGATGAAATTACCCGAGCAAAAATAAAAGCCAGGTTCTGTGCTGTTGATGTGAATCCCGGTTTTGTGAATAGTGAGCTTATGCTTGCAATGGAAGCGGCTAATTTTAAGGGTATAGGAATTACTGCTGAAAGCGCCTCAGATATTATCTTAAAAAACCTTGGCAAGAATTATACAAAAAATGATTTGCTGAAGTTGGCAGATATTGTAGCAAAAAGTAAAATACCGTGTTTTTGGATTTTTCTCATCGGGGGACCCGGTGAAACAAAGGAAACAGTCAGAGAAACATTCAATTTTGCAAAGAACTGTATACGTAAAAATGATGTAGCTTTTTTCAATGTGGGTATAAGGGTTTATCCCGGGACAAAACTGGAAAAAGTCGCACGTGAAGAAGGTGTGTTGAACCTGCATAAGTCAGAAATGTTAGAGCCGTTCTTTTACCTTTCCCCGCTTTTAGACAGAAATTGGATTAATGCAAAAATTAAAAATGAAATTAATTCCAATATGAATTTTATTGATTCAAATTCTTTTTCTTTCCCTTTTCTTTCAGAGTTGTCAAGTATATATTATAGTTTAGGCGGCAGACCGCCTCTTTGGAAAAAGACCGGATTATTGAGGCGTACTTTAAAAACAATAGGAGTGCATTCATGAGAGATGTGAAAAGTGATGATAATATGTTTCTTGCCGGGATCGGAACGGCTGTGCCTGAATTTTGCTTGGAACAGGATAAGGCATTTAAAATTATTGAAGATAATTATAGTGAAACAATCAAACCCTCGACTTTAAAGTTAACCAAAAAAATATTTTCCCATCCAAGCGTGGCAAAAAGGCATTTTGCTTTTTCCGATGCAAACCAATTTTTATCTGAAAATCAGGACACAAGAATTGACCGTTTTACTGCACAATCCGTTGAATTAGCCGCTCATGCTGCGGAAGAGGCTTTGAAAAGAGCGAAAGTTAATAAAAAGGACTTAGCCGCCGTAGTAGTGAATACATGTACCGGTTACATCTGTCCCGGGATTTCAAGTTACCTCATAGAACGTATGGGTTTAAGAAAAGATATTATGTTTTATGACCTTGTAGGTGCAGGTTGTGCCGGAGCTATACCTAATATAAGGTTGTGCAGGGATATTGCAAAATCAAACGGGGATTCACCGGTATTAGGTGTTTCTGTGGAGATTTCGAGCTGCGATTTCAGGATGGATGACAATATTGGCATTATAGTATCAAATGCAATTTTTGCAGATGGTGCAGCATCTTATATTGTCCGTAACAAACCGTCAGGTTTTGAAATATTGGATTTTGAATCGGCTTGTTTACCGAAATTTCGTGAAGATATACGGTTTATATATAAGGAAGGCAGTCTGTATAATAAGCTTTCTCTGCGTCTTCCTGAAATAGTCGGAAAAAGCATTGCGGAATTTTTGGAAGGTTTCTTTGCGAAGCACTCCCTGAAAATTAAAGATATTGATTACTGGGCAGTGCATCCGGGCGGTGAAAATATTTTGTTATCAATAGAAGACAGCATTGCAATAGATAAAAAAAAATTACAGTACACGCGGGAAATATTAAAAAATTACGGCAACATGTCTTCCCCGACAGTTATTTTCGTTCTGGACAACATAATTCAGAACAACACTATTAAAGAAAACGGCATTGTTATATTACTCGCTTTCGGAGCAGGATTTCAAATACAAGCAGCATTATTAAAAAAATACGCTGATTAGTGCGAGGAGGATAACATGGAAAAATGGCAATGTTTATCTTGTCCTTATATTTACGACCCTGCAGTAGGGGACCCGGAAAATGGAGTTACCCCGGGAACTAAATTTGAGGATATTCCCGATGATTGGATTTGTCCCTTATGTGGTGTGCCGAAAACTAATTTTGTGAAAATTGAATTATTAATAAAATAAGAAATGTTTTTAATATGATGTATAGAGATTTCAATATTATAGATTCCCGATTAAGAAACTCGGAATGACAATTTCTTCATGTGTGCCATTCCCGCGAAGAGGCTGTGTCATCCCGCATAGGGGAATTAAGAAGCCTGTCATTCCCGTGAAGAGGCTGTGTCGCAATGTCATTGCGAGTGTTAGCGAAGTCGAAGATCCCATTCATGGGGCAATCTCATAAAATGTAGCTCGTCGAAGAAGGGATTGCCACGAGCCAATAAATTGGCTCTCGAAATGACAAATCGTGGGTTATGACACAATCTCGAAAGCGGGAACCTAACTTGATGTCTATGAATTTCAATGTTATCACGCCGAGGGCGTGAAACTACAATTTAATTATAGTTTGTAGTTGTCGTAGACCCTTGGCGTGCCTAACTTGTTTTTATTGATTGAAAAATAAAGAGAAAAAAGTATAATTATAGCCGATTAAAAATTCGTATATTGTTTATATCCTAAATATAATGTTTGAAAAATATGAATAAAAAGATAGCGTTTATTACAATATTTCTCGTAGTAGTTATTTTGAGCTTATTAATAATATCAAATCTTTCACGCAAACCTGATATTGAAACTAAAAAAATCAAAGTCGTAACCACGCTTTTCCCGCTGTATGATTTTGCCAGAAATATCGGGCAGGATAAATTGGATATTTCCTTGCTTTTACCTCCGGGTGTTGAAGCTCATTCGTTTGAGCCTAAGCCCAGCGACATTATAAGAATAAGCAAATCCGGTGTTTTTATATATACAGGTAAATTTATGGAACCGTGGGCAGAAGACGTAATAAAAGGTTCCATAGATAAAAATGTCAAGGTTGTAGATTCCAGTAAAGGGACGAGAATGATCCAGGCAGTTTCCCGGGATAAAGACAAAAAGAAAGGTTCGCTTGACCCGCATATCTGGCTTGATTTTGATGACGCTAAAATTATGGTTGACAATATCACACAAGCTTTATGTGAAAAGGATCCGGGCAATAAAGAATTTTACAAACAACAATCCAGGAAATATAAAGATACTCTTTCAAAGTTAGATAACGAATATAAAAAGTCTCTGGCTAGTTGTAAAAACAAAGAAATCATCTATTGCGGGCATTATGCTTTCGGATATTTAGCCAACCGTTATGGTTTAAAGTATTTGTCCGCACAGGGAGTTTCTCCGGACGCTGAGCCGACTGTTCAAGACCTTATAAAATTAATTAATCAGATTAGGAAAGACAAAATTGAATATGTTTTTTACGAGGAATTGACCAGCCCGAAGATAGCTGAAACCATTACAAATGAAACTAAAGCGAAAATGCTTTTTTTAAATGCGGCACATAATATTTCTAAAGAGCAATTCAATAATAATATATCGTTTGTTTCCATAATGGAAAATAATTTAAAGAATTTAAAAACCGGTCTTAAATATCAAGACTAAAAATATGTCTGCAATTATTGAAATTAAACAATTATCCATAAACTACGGTCAGACTGAAGTTATTAAAGATGTTTCTTTTACAGTTGAGGCAGGTGATTATATCGGGTTAGCCGGTCCTAATGGTGCAGGAAAAACCACTCTTATAAAAACAATATTAGGTCTTTTACCGTCAACTGCCGGGGAGATAAAGCTATTCGGTATGCCGCAGTCTAAATTTAGCAACTGGGGGAAAATAGGATATTTGCCGCAAAAATCCTCTGCAATAAATGTGCTTTTCCCTGCAACTGTGGAGGAAGTGGTTATACTCGGACTTTTATCTCAAAAGAAACTGCCGAGAAGAATAACGAATGACGATAGGAATAGAGTTGATGAAATATTAGAAATATCAGGAATTACCAACCTTAAAAGAAAAATTCTTAGCGAACTTTCAGGAGGCCAGCAGCAAAAGGTTTTGTTAGCCCGCGCCCTGGTGTCGCGTCCGGAACTTTTGATTTTCGACGAGCCGAGCACGGCGTTAGACCCGCAATCCAGAGAATCTTTTTTCGAAATAGTAAAGCGATTAAACCATGAAACCGGCGTCACAGTCATTTTAATTACACATGCTACCAGCTATATCGGGCAATATGCCGGTAAGTTGTTGTACATAGATAAAAAGGTGGTTTATTTCGGAAAATTCAATGAATTTTGTAATTCATCCGAAATGAGTTTGTATTTTGGAGATGCCCAAAAACATCTAATCTGCCACCAGCACGACTGATTTATTGTTCAGTAATGCAGAGCAAGCTCTGCCGCTACAATCTTTCTGTAGTTGCCGACCTTGCTTGTCCGCCAACGTTTTGTGGCGGAGTCGGCTTGACTTGATGTATAGGAATTTCAATATTATCACGCCGAGGGCGTGAAACTACAATTTAATTATAGTTTTTTAGTTGTCGCCAGACCCTTCAAGCCTAACTAATATGGATATAATAAATATTTTGCAATACTCTTTCATTCAAAAAGCATTTTTAGCCGGCTCGTTTGTTGCTGTGCTTTGCTCTTCGCTCGGCTTATTTCTGGTCTTGCGAAAAATGTCTTTGATTGGTGACGGTCTTTCTCATGTCAGTTTCGGCGCCATTGCTTTGGGACTTTTTTTCGGCGTATATCCTTTTTATGTGGCAGTACCTTTGGTTATGATTAGTTCAATTGTGGTTTTAAAAATTACGGAAAAAGCGAAGGTATACGGTGATGCTGCTATAGGTATTGTATCTGCGGTCGGAATTGCCGGCGGTGTTATTTTAGCCAGTATTTCCAAAGGTTTTAATGTTGATTTGTTCAGTTACCTGTTCGGTAATATTTTATCAATCAGTACTACTGAAGTAGTATTGTCAATAGTTTTATCTCTTATAGTTTTATCGGTTATTTATATTTTCTATTACGATCTTTTTTCTGTAACATTTGATGAAGAATACGCCAAAACAACCGGAATAAAAACAAATTTTATCAATACGCTTCTCACCCTCCTTACAGCGATAACAGTTGTTTTATCAGTAAAAATGGTTGGAATAATGCTTGTCTCCGCGCTTCTTATTTTACCGTCCGTTACTGCTTTGCAGGTCGCCAAAGGTTTTAAATCAGCTATGCTAATAGGAAGTATTGTTGCGCTTTTCTCTGTACTTATCGGGATTATCTTTTCCTTTTTCCTGAATCTGCCCGCAGGAGCAACAGTTGTAATGGTAAATGTCCTATTGTTTGTCCTCAGCCTCCTATATAAAAAAATCACATAAAGTAAATTGAGGTTTGACCTTTAATCTGCACTTGTTATAATCAAAAAAGGCAGGTTATCCGGATTTCATCAGAATATGCTTAGTAATTTAAAGATTAAAAATTTTTAATATTGCTTTAATGTTATTTTAATTATTTTTGTTGTATAGTATAACCAGAATCAAAAAAAGATAATATTTTTTTGATATATACAAATTTGTTGTGATGATTTTTAGTAATATTATTAATAAAGACGGAGGTGATGAAAAATTTAAATGATGCCGGGATAACCGGCATGAGCATGGAGCCTCACTGACTAAGGTCAGTGGCATCTGCTCCAACTTCAGCGAACACCTCGCCGAAGTATCCGCCACTGAAACGTTGGCGAATTCCCTTTACGCATTATGTGTGGACGGGTAAAGATAAAAGGAGGTATAGTAATGAAGAAAGTTATTTTGTTGGTAGTAATGTTATTAGTAGGAACATTGGTTTTTGTGAAAGCAGCAGATAGTGTTGTTCCGGCAACACCTGCGACACCGGCAACATCAGTAGCTCCAGCGACACCGGCAACGCCAGCGACACCGGCAGTGGCACCCGCAAAAGCAGAGCCGGCTAAAAAAGCTGCTCCGGTTGCAAAAGTAAAGACAATGAGATTGAAAGGGACTGTAGCATCAATTGATGCTGCAAATAATACAATTGTTATTTCTACATTAGGTAAAGAGAAAAAGAGTGTTGATGAAACAGTTACAACAGATGACAAAACGACAGTTATGAAAGCGGACAAGAAAATCACTCTTGCGGATATTGTTAGCGGTGATAAAGTTTCCGTTGTTTATTTTATGTCAGCGGACAAAAAAGTAGCTAAATCAATCACTGTGCATATTCCACCAAAACAAAAAGAACCTGTAAAGAAGTAAACCCGTACCAAATGCACAAAAGTTCAAAAAAAGCCCTCACATAATTAATTATGTGGGGGCTTTTTAATTGTAAGAAAGTATTCCTGACGTTACGGTAAAACCGGAACTATGTAGATTTATGCTCAGCAGTTTTTGAAACCCTGTGCCACTTGGTTTCTATGATTTCTGTCGGCAGTCCGGTTTTGTTTAATAGTTCAATGAACGGGTCCGGGTCCAGCTCTTCAACATTTACCATAGTTTTAACATCCCATACGCCGTCTGACACAAGCATGGCTGCTGCCACCGGCGGTACTCCTGCAGTATAACTGATTGCCTGGGACTCCACTTCATTGTAACATTCCTTGTGGTCGCAGACATTATAAATAAATATTTCTTTTTTCTTGCCGTCTTTTTTACCTTTTATTAAATTACCGATACAAGTATTACCTGTATAGTTTGGAGCCAGTGACATCGGGTCAGGTAAACATGCTTTTACAACTTTTAACGGTATGACTTCCAGCCCTTCAGCTGTCCGTACAGGTTTTTCTGAAAGTAATCCGATGTTTTTCAGTACGCTAAAGCAATTCAGGTAATGGTCGCTGAACCCCATCCAGAACCGTATACTGTTTGCATCAATGTTTTTTGAAAGAGAATGCAGTTCATCATGGCCGTTCAGGTACACGGTCTGTTTACCTACAACAGGAAAATCATAGACCAGTTTTTCCGTATGGATTGGTTTGCATACCCATTTGCGGTCAATCCAAGTCCATACCTTAACGAATTCCCTGAAATTTATTTCAGGGTCAAAGTTAGTGGCGAAATATTTTCCATGACTGCCTGCATTGACATCCATTATATCTATAGTATCTATTTTATCAAAATGATGTTTCACTGCAAGGGCACAATAAGCATTGACAACGCCTGGGTCAAATCCAACGCCAAGTATAGCTGTTACACCTTTTTGTTTGCAACGGTCTTTTCGTTTCCACTCGTAATTAGCATACCATGGCGGATTCTCACATACCTTGTTCGGTTCCTCATGAATAGCAGTATCCAGATAAACTACACCGGTTTCCATGCATGCTTCCAAAACTGACATGTTAATGAAGGATGCACCAAGATTAATAACTATGGAAGATTTAGTTTCTTTTATCAGTTTTATGGTTGACTGGACATCCAGCGCATTAAACTGCTTGGCATATATTTTTTTTGTCTTGTCTTTAAGGTTGTTTTTCCTGAGAACGCTTTCAATTATTTTTTCACATTTTTCCTGTTTCCGTGACGCTATGCAGATATCTCCCAACACATCGTTGTTTTGAGCAGCTTTATGTGCCGCTACATGAGCGACACCCCCGGCACCAATAATCAGAACATTTTTTTTCATAATTAATAAACCTCCTTATGATAAACTGTTAATATAATCTTTATAATCAAAATTGCGAACAATATCCATAGTTCCGTTTAGTCTTTTCACTACGATAGAAGGCATTTGAAGTCCATTGAACCAGTTTTTTTTCACCATTGTATATCCAGCAGCATCGGTAATTCTAACGATACTACCTATTTTCAACCGGGATTTAAAATTATATGTCCCGAATATATCTCCTGCCAGACACGACCGCCCGGCAATCATATATTTGAATCTACCTTGATTAGAATTTTCTATTTTAGCATCTATTCGATAAATTAGCAAGTCCAGCATGTGCGCTTCAGTAGAAGCGTCAACTATTGCGATATCAATTTCATTATGAACAATATCTAAAACTTTTGTTACTAACTCTGCTGATTGTGTAATAGCTGTTTCTCCGGGTTCTAAATATACCTGAACTCCGAACTTGGCACTGAACTCTTTTAATTTATTGCAGAATTTTTCCAACGGGTAACCATCTTTTGTAAAATAAAGTCCGCCGCCTAAACTAATCCACTCTAATTTTTTAAGCAAATCTCCGTATTTACTGCCGATGATATCCAGGGTAGAAGAAAAATTATTAAAGTCTGCATTTTCGCAATTAAAATGAAACATTAAACCGCTAATTAGATGAGCTACTTTTAATAAAGATTTCTTGTCAATTACACCAAGTCTCGAATATTTTCGTGCGGGGTCTGCTAAATCAAAATGAGAATAACTGATCTGCGGATTCACTCTTAATCCTACTTTTAGAGTGCGGACATCACTGTAAAACATTTTTAACTGTGATATGGAATTAAAAATTATTTTGTCTGCATATTGTTTTATATTTTTAATATCTTCCTTTGAAAAAGCCACGCTGTAAGCATGGACTTCTTTTTGAAATTTTTCATGACCTAAACGTGCCTCATACAGGGAACTGCTGGTTGTTCCGTCCATGTATTTATTCATAATATCAAAAACAGACCAGGTGGAAAAACATTTCAAAGCCAGTACCGACTTAGCGCCGGACACATCCCTGACGTGTTTTATTATTTTTAAATTTTTTAATAATTTTGATTCATCAATTAAATAATAAGGTGTTGTTAAAGTCATAATTATAAATTTATATATAGGAATTTCAATGTTTAGCAGAGCTAACGCTCTGCGGCTACAATATTAATTGGTTTGTAGCTGCAAAGCGAAACTTTGCTTAACTTGTTTTTATTGATTGTGTCGGCAAATTTTTGTTGTGCATTAGTTTATAAAATAAATTCTTTTATGTCAATAAATATTTTTATTTAGAAAAAATATTTATTGATTTAATTTTGGCATTCCTTCACTGCAAACTCCGGTACTTATCATTAGGTTAAATAATGATTGACATTTTATTTCTGATTAGTAGAATATGCTTAATAAAATAAACTTAAGATGTTGTTCTGAACTATTCCGATTTGATGTCCTGAGCTTGTCGCAAGGAGCTTCATTTTTTTATGAACGGTTTTGAGAAAAGTTTTATATATTTATCGCAAATAATAGGATTACCTGTAGTTAATATTAACAGCAATGAAAAGATAGGTAAAATAGATGATGTTGCGGTTTTGCTCAAGGAAATGTATCCAAAGGTAAGCGGTTTAATAATTAAAAATAAAAAGAAAAAATTTTATTTATCATGGATATATGTAAAGAAAGTAATTGAGGACAAAGCAATTTATGTAGAAAATCCTGCAGTAAATGCGGGAAATAGTGTAAATCAAAGTGAAGAAGAAATGCTTCTCAAGGAGACATTTTGGGATAAGCAGATAGTTGATATTTCCGGCGCCAAAGTAGTTCGTGTTAATGATTTGCATTTGCTAAGAGAAGGGCTGAATTTCTGGGTTGTTCACATGAACGTTGGTTTTAGAGGGTTGCTGTTGAGATTAGGCTGCTATCATATAGTCGATGCTATTTTTCAGTTATTATTTTCATACGAAATTAAAGATAACCTGATTTCGTGGAAATATGTTCAGCCAATAAAGGATTCTAATTCACGCGAATCTTTGCATTTAAAAATTCAACAGCCTAAATTATCAGAATTGCATCCTGCTGACTTGTCTGATATATTGATGGATTTAGGAGTTGATGAAAGAAAAAGGATTTTTCTTTCATTAGATAAAGTTACTGCTGCAAAAACCTTACATGAATTACCTTTGAAAATCCGTATTCAGGTTGCTGAATCGCTTCCGCAGGAACATTTATCTGTTGTTTTGAAAGAAATGCCGATGGATGAAGTAGTGGATCTTCTGGCACATCTGCCAAAAAAATTGGTAAGTTCTTTTTACAGCATATTACCTAAAGAAAAAGTAAGCCAGATAAAAGATTTATTATCACATTCTGAACATATTGCCGGAAGTATAATGAACACAGATTTTATGGTTACAAAAATCAATGTAACTGCGAATGATGTTTTAAATAATGTAAAAGCCAAGGCAAAAAATACGGAATCATTTTATTATGTTTATGTATTAGATGATAATGATTCGTTGATAGGAATCGTTACTTTGAGGCAATTACTGTCTATGGAACCGACAAAACTTGTTTCCGACTTTATGAGAAAGAGAATTAAAAAAGTTAAAATTAACACAGATGTAAAAAAAGTAGCTCAGATGTTTTCAAAATATAACTTCTACGAAATACCTGTTATAGATAAACAAAATAAAATTATGGGTATAATAACCCTGAAAGATGCTTTTGAAGCGGTATACGGTGAAATTAAAGAGGAAGTATAAAATATATGAAGCTATTGGATAAAATCAGAGAAAACAGGATGTTAGTAAATATATTGATATTTCTCAGTATATTAGGTCCCGGTATTATTACAGGTAGTGTTGATAATGATGCCGGTGGTATTACTACTTATTCGGTTGCAGGAGCGATATACGGGTATAAACTTTTATGGACGCTAATTCCTTCTTTTGTTGTTTTAGTTGTTGTTCAGGAAATGAATGCAAGGATGGGTATTTTTACCGGCAAAGGACTCGCAGATTTAATCAGGGAAAATTTTGGCGTTAAAATTACCTTTTTTATATTTTTAGGTTTGATAATAGCAGACATAGGCAATACTGCTACCGAATTCGCGGGTGTGGCTGGTAGTATGAATATTTTTGGAGTATCTAAATATATTTCTGTTCCGTTGTCTGCGGTATTTGTCTGGATGCTGGTTACCAAGGGGAATTACAAAATATCGGAAAGAATATTTTTATTTTTCAGTTTCTGCCTATTATCTTATGTTGTATCAGCAGTTCTTTCTAAGCCGGATTGGGTTCAGGTTGGGAAAGCTTTTGTAACACCGACAATGCAGTTTGATAAAGACTATTTGAGTATGGTTTTGGGAATTGTCGGAACAACTATTGCACCGTGGATGCAGTTTTACATGCAGTCAGCTGTAATAGAGAAAAGAATTAAAATAGAAGAATATAAATATGCCGTATGGGATGTTATTATCGGTTGTGTCGCTACCGTAGTTGTAGCATTTTTCATTATTGTTGCCTGTGCGGCTACTTTAAATAAAAATGGTGTTATAATAAATGAAGCTAAAGATGCAGCAATGTCGCTTAAACCGTTTGCTGGTGTATTTGCTTCGCAGTTGTTTGCTTTCGGGCTTTTCGTAGCTTCAATTTTTTCTGCAACTATACTGCCGCTGGCGACTGCATTTTATGTTTGTGAGGCTTTTGGTTTTGAGGCGGGTATAAATAAGAAAGTCAAAGAGGCACCTTATTTTTATGCTTTATTTGCTTCTATCATATTAGCTGCGGTCATTATTATATTGATACCGAACGCCCCGCTTATTAAGATAACAATCTGGTCCCAGGTAATAAACGCTATTCTTCTGCCGGTGGTATTGATTTCAATGATAATTATAGTCAATGATAAGAAGATAATGGGTAGTTATGTGAATAATAAATTTCAAAATATTGTCGGTTGGTCAATCACAGTAATCCTCTTAATACTGACAATCATTCTAGTAATCTCGCCGATTATATCGCTCATTACCGGATAATAATTATTTTGAGCTATTTATGAAATGATTTTGAAACATCTTCTTCAACTTCACTTTTTTTAACTACTTTTACATATTTAGAAGAATCAATAAGTTTCTTAAGCATCTTTTCATAAGCAGCGCTATTCAAAGGCAGTTCCACGGGTTTACCTGTAATCGATGAATATAAAATTGAATTAGCAAGTTCAACTGATTTTATACCTTCTTCGGCAGGTGCTATAAGCGGTGTGCCGTCAAGTATTGCGTTCACAAAGTTTTGTATTATTTCCGCGTGCATTCCGGCAGTGCCGGTAACAGGTATTTTTATGTTCCAGAAATCAGGACCTTGGAATTTGAATTTTGTTGTTTTGTTGAATTTGGAAGAAGACATTTCATTACGCAAGAATATTATTTCGTCATTTTCGCAGATAAGATTTCCCATTTCACCGCATATTTCGAACCGGTCAGTCCCAGGTGCTTCGCCGGTTGAGGTTATAAATACTCCGGTAGCTCCGTTAGGATATTCCAGATATGCAGTAACTTCGTCTTCAACTTCAATATTATGTCTTTTTCCTAACCCGCAGAAACCTACAACTTTTTTAGGCATACCGCAAATATATTGGAATAAATCAAGGTTGTGCGGGCACTGGTTTAAAAGTATACCGCCGCCTTCTCCTTTCCATGTTGCACGCCACGAACCGCTGGAGTAATATGCTTCCGGCCTGAACCAATTGGTTTTTATCCAGTTGGTCCGGATAATTTCACCGAGCTCGCCATTTTCTATAATTGATTTTATTTTTTTGAATCTGGGAAAAGTCCTGAACTGGAACATCGCAGCGAAAATCTGTTTTTTGTTTTTGTGTGCGGCAATTAATCTTTCACAGTCGGCTTTGTGAGAGGAAATCGGTTTTTCTACAAGGACGTGTAGCCCTTGTTCAAGAGCATCAATACCGGTTATAGTATGGTCGTAGTGTGGGGTCGCTATAATGACAGCATCTACATCACCGGACCTTATGAGTTTTTTTGAATCATAATATACCTTACAGTTAAGTTCTTTTGAAAGTTTATCTGCCATTTCCTTATCGGCATCACATACAGCTGTGAGTTCCATACGTTTAAGCCCTTTAATATTTTTAGCATGAGCGCTTCCCATCACACCAACACCAATAACCCCGATTCTTACAGTTTTCATTGATATTTCTCCTTATTGAGCTCTCTGATATCCGCCAACAGTTCCTTGCCCGCTGAAGATTCAGTGGCGGGAGTGGTGGATATTCCATCCGATTTCGGAAAGAATTTTTTCAGTTCTTCTTCCATATTCTATATAGCTGTCATACATTGCTTTTGCATCCGATTTAACCGAGGAGTCATGCACAACTACTTTAAGATGCGGTTCTATGGAAATCCCGCCATCATAACCGTTTTTCATCAAATCTGTTAGTATTTCAACTACTGAACCGTCACCTTCACCGGCAAACATATACTGCATTTTGCCGTCTATCATTTTACCGTCTTTAATATGTATGTAAACAATATGCTTTTTTACTTTTCTGTAGAACTCAAGAGAATTCTGGTATTTATACGGGGAATTACCGCGGATATCTAGGTCAAAAACCGGGTTACCGGTATCAAACACAAGTTTTAAACTTTTAGATGGTATTGCATCTAAAAGTCGTAAAGTATGTTCATATGACTGTCCGCCCCAGCATGCACAATTTTCGTGTACACAAATTACGCCGCCGTCTTCTGCAATTTTAACAATTTCTTTTATTCTTTTTATTGCTTCTTTTTCCGCTTCTTTGTTTGTTAATGGTAAAGGGTCAGGTATTGCAAAACTCATTATCCTTATAAGTTTTGTGCCGAGTTTCTGCATGCGCGGTACTGCGCGTTTCATTTCATCATAACTTGACTGAGGGGATTCGGAAAGTTTTTTTGCCCAGTTACCGATAGCACTTCCAAAACAGTTAACTTTAACACCTGCGTTACTAAGTTTGTCACATACAATTTTGAATTTATCTTCAGGTATATCTGTTAAGTTAATTCCGTCAATTACCCGTGATTCTATATTTTTCCAACCGAGTTCTTTTGTCGCTTCAATTTGACCGTCAATATCAGTTGCCGCTTCATCCGCGAAACCAGTAAGATACATAAAATAATTTCCTCCTTCAATGTAGAAACTTTAAGCGTAATTATAAATAAGTTTCCTGGTCTTGTCAAGGAGAAATCCATACTTCTCAAAGTGTTTATAATAAGTATATCTGTTTTTTTAATTGAAATATTTTTAAATATTTGTAAAATGAGATTATTGGATTCCCCAATGATCTCTGATTAAACACATGTTGAAGTTTTGGGATAATCTGTGTAATCAGCGGCTGTTAACGAAAAACATGGCTAAAGTATTTTTAATGAATCCCCGTGTAGAATCCCGTCCCTCAATCCCTTTAGGGTTGGCGTATATTGCTGCTGTTCTCGAGCAAAATCACCATCAGGTTAAAGTATACGACCCGATAGTCCCTGAACAGGACGAAAAAATAAAGGAATTGTTGACGGATTTCAAGCCGGATATTGTCGGTATAACCTGTACAACAGCGCAGGAAACACTGGCTTTACATTTTACTGAAGTTGTAAAGGGAGCTGATAAAAACTATTTAGTAGTCATCGGGGGTCCGCATATCAGTGCTCTTCCAAGACAGGTATTGTCTGATAAAAATATTGATATAGTAGTAATTGGCGAAGGTGAAGAGACAATGCTCGAGATAGTGAATAGTTATAATCCATCCCGGAATATTGATGCAATCGATGCAATCGACACAATTAAAGGAATCGGCTATAAAAAAGATGGTAAGCAGTTTTTTACTGAACCCCGCCCGGCGGTTTCGGATTTAGATAAATTACCGTTTCCGGCTTGGCATTTGTTTGATATGAAGTGGTATTTGCAGAGAGACAGCATCATCAGGGGCAAGTGGCTGCGTTGCGGGACAATTATTGCAGGGAGAGGTTGTCCGGGAAGATGTATTTTTTGCCAGAGCTATCAATTGTACGGGAGAAGAGTACATAGAAGAAGTCCTGAAAATGTTTTAAAAGAAATGAATCAATTGATGGAAAAATATGATAGCTTGGAAGGGATTTATTTCTGTGATGACACGCTTGCTATGACCAAGCCCTGGATGATGGAGCTTTGTAAGCTAATAAAAGAAAAGAGTACAAGACGCATACTTTGGGCATGCCAGTCCAGGGTAAATACCATAGACACTGAGTTGGTAAAGACAATGAAAGATGCCGGATGTGTTCAACTGGAGTTCGGGGTTGAATCGGGTTCTCAAAAAGTATTAGACGCTCTTCACAAAGATATAAAAATTGATGCTATCAGGCGGGCGTTTAAAATATGCAGGGATGTTGGTATGCGTACTGCTTCCAGTTTTATGATTGGGAATCCGGAAGAAAAGATGGAAGATGTTATTTTGAGCGAACAACTTGCTGATGAAATCAAAAGTGATTACACGGAATTTTTCACGATTACCCCGTATCCCGGCACAGAATTGTATGAAATGGCAAAAAAAAATGGTTGGTTAAGGGAAGGAACATGGCTGCATGCCGGGGTACTGGCAAGCAGGCCTGTAATGGTAATAAATTTCACAGCGGATGAATTGCTCGCCTTGCAGAAACGGCTTTATTCAAAATATTTTCCGGCTATATATAAATCGCTGGTGCTGGATTATAGGTTTATTTTTGATGTTGTAAAATTCAGCTTGAAGAAACCAAAACATATTCTTGCATATTTTAAGATAATTTTTAAGGATAGAAGTTTATCTGAACTGGGACGGTATATAAATCATGTAATAAGAGACAGCGTTTGTTAGGTGGCTTAATAGATATAAGGAGGGTAAGAAAATGGATTGGGGAATGGAAAATCGTTTATCAAAGATTATTAAACCGGGCACGGGGAAAACAGTTATGCTGGCAGTTGACCACGGGTATTTTTTAGGACCGACAACCGGGCTGGAAGATCTTACTAAAACCGTCAAGCCGCTTATTCCATATGCGGATACTCTGATGCTCACAAGAGGGATGTTGAGGGCGGCAGTTGACCCGAAATCTGATGTCCCGATTGTTTTAAGGGTTTCCGGCGGGACAAGTATATTAAGTGAGCTGTCAAATGAAGGGACAACGGTTTCTATGAAAGACGCAATACGCTTGAACGTTTCCGGAGTAGCGATTTCTATTTTTGTAGGTTCACCTAATGAAAGACAGACATTATTGGGGTTGACAGATTTAATAAACGAAGCGCAGGAATACGGGATACCGGTCCTTGCGGTTACTGCTGTCGGTAAAGATATGGTCAGGGATGCGAGATATCTCAGTTTATGCTGCCGTATAGCAGCGGAACTCGGTGCAAATATAGTAAAGACATATTATTGTGACGATTTTGAAACAGTGATTAAAACATGTCCTGTCCCGGTAGTTATTGCCGGCGGGAAAAAACTACCCGAAAAAGAAGCGTTACAACTTGCTTATAACGCTATAGATAAAGGAGCCGTAGGGGTTGATATGGGTAGAAACATATTCCAATCGGAAAATCCTATAGCTATGATCCAGGCAGTCCGTTCAATTGTTCACAAAAAAGCGTCAGTTAAAGAAGCGTTGGATTTATACGAAAGTTTATCTAAAAAAAGAAGTAAATAATTTATTGTATGGAAATTGGGAGGATGAAGGCAGAGCAAGCTCTGCCACTACAATATTGATGTAGTTGCCGATCTTGGTCGGCATCAACTTATGAAAGTAGCGGTTTATTATAATAATAAAGATATCAGAATACAGGAAGTACCTGTACCTGCAATAGGTGATGACGAATTGCTTTTAAAGGTAATGGCAAGCGGTATTTGCGGCAGCGATGTCATGGAATGGTACAGGATTAAAAAAGCGCCTATTGTGTTAGGCCATGAAGCAGCAGGTGTTGTGTCCTCTGTAGGGAAAAAAGTAAAAAAATATAAAGTTGGTGACAGAATTTTTGTGTCCCATCACGTTCCCTGTAATGAATGCCACTATTGTTTGAATGGTCATCATACAGCTTGTGAAACACTGCACAAGACAAATTTTTACCCGGGCGGTTTCGCCGAGTATATACGAATTCCGAAGATAAATATAGATAAAGGTACTTATATCCTTCCCGATAGTATGAGTTTTGAGGAAGGAACTTTTATCGAACCGATAGGCTGTGCTGTACGGGGACAAAGACTGCTTGGTATTAAACCGGGTAACTGCGTGCTGGTTCTCGGTTGCGGGATGTCGGGTATACTCCATATCCAGCTTTCTAAAATCTACGGTGCAGGGAAAGTAATTGCAGCCGATTTAAATGAATACCGTATCAGCATGGCGAAAAAGTTCGGCGCAGATTATGCTATAAACGCTTCAAAAAATATTTCCGAAGAAATTCTTAAATTAAACGATAACCGTTTAGCAGATGCAGTCATAGTTTGCACAGGTGCACTTTCTGCATCAAAACAAGCATTAAAATTAGCCGACCGTGGTGGAAAAATATTGTTTTTTGCAGTTCCAGAACCCGGGATTGATTTGCCGATACCGATAAACGATTTTTGGCGGAATGAAATGACGACATTGACTTCATACGGAGCAGCACCGGATGACCTCTCCGCCTCACTTGATCTAATGAAATCAGGTAAAATCAAAGTGAAAGATATGATTACCCATAGATTCAGCTTAGATGAAACCGGTCTTGGTTTTAAAACAGTCGCCGAAGCCAAAGAATCCATGAAAGTAATAATCATTCCTTAATAGCAAATCACAGTTATCCGCATACCCTTAAATTTTTTCTTCTCTCCAACGGATAGAGGATGATCGCGTAGGGGTGAGCTTGCTCACCCAAAAAGAAATTAATGTAGTGGATTGCCCTTGGCAATCCGCAGTAAAATCCCCACAGGTTAGAAGATGAACCCTGCCTACCGGCAAGCAGGGAGTATGGGAGACCATAAGTCTTTAATCCACCAAAGATTTAGTGGCGGACTATTATCAAATTTATGTTTATACCTACAACCAAAGAAGAAGTTACCAAACTCGGATGGGAAAATCTGGATGTGATTCTTATTACAGGCGATACCTATATTGATAGTCCTCATACCGGTTCCGCAGTTATAGGTAAAGTCTTTCTCAACGCCGGTTATAAAGTCGGTATTATCGCTCAGCCGGACATTAGCACTGATTCCGATATTAAAAGATTAGGTGAGCCGTCACTTTTCTGGGGTATTACTTCAGGTTGTGTTGATTCTATGGTTGCAAATTATACAGCAACCAAAAAGAGAAGAAAACAGGATGATTTTACACCCGGCGGTGAAAACAACAAAAGACCTGACAGGGCGGTTATAGCTTATTCAAATTTAATTAGGAGACATTTCAAAAACACAAAACCTATTGTACTTGGCGGTATAGAAGCTAGTTTAAGAAGAATACCGCATTACGATTACTGGGACAATCAAGTTCGAAGGTCTATTTTATTTGACGCTAAAGCAGATTTTTTGGTTTACGGAATGGGCGAAAAATCTGTTTTAGAACTTGCAAAAAAACTGAAAAATAATGAATCATCGGAGGATGTCCTGGGAATTTGTTATATTTCCAAGACTCAAAAAGACGGGTATCATTTGCTTCCTTCATACGAAGAAGTTAAAGTGAGTTCGCCGGATGGTATGCAAAAATTTACTGAAATGTTCAATACTTTCTATGCTAATATTGATTCTTTAACAGCGAAAGGCTTATGCCAGAAACAGGACACAAGATATCTTATTCATAACCCGCCTCAGTATAATTTAACAGAGCAGGAATTATCCGGAATATATGATTTGGATTATGAGCGGGATATCCACCCGTACTATAAGAAGAGCGGGGAGGTCCGGGCATTAGAAACTATAAGATTCTCAATTACTACCCACAGGGGTTGCTACGGAGAATGTAATTTCTGTTCGCTTGCTGTTCACCAGGGAACCACTGTTATATCAAGGACCGAAAAATCTATTTTAGATGAAGCGAAAAAGATTACTAAATTGACGGGTTTCAAAGGATATGTTCTGGATGTAGGCGGACAGACTGCCAATATGTATGGGATAGAGTGCAGTAAAAAATTTACACAGGGACATTGTTCAAATAAAAGATGTGTTTATCCTAGAATATGTAAAAATCTGGGATTAAGCCATAAAAAACAAATAGACCTTTTGGCAAAATTAAGGACAATCCCCGGTATAAAAAAAGTTTTTGTAGCATCAGGTATCAGGTATGACCTTATATTAGAAGATAAACAATATGGTACTGCGTATTTAAAAGAACTGGTTTTAAATCATGTTTCAGGACAGTTAAAAATAGCGCCCGAGCATACCGAAGATGTTGTATTAAAAAAGATGGGCAAACCCGGCAAGCACTATTTAAGTGATTTTAAGAAGTTGTTTGATAGTCTTAATAAAGAATGTGGGAAAAAACAATTTTTAACATATTATTTTATTGCAGCTCACCCGGGATGCGGTATTGAGGAAATGAAAAAATTAAAAGAATTCGCATCAAGAGAGTTAAAGCTAATCCCGGAACAAATGCAGATATTTACCCCTACACCTTCAACCTATTCAACACTGATGTATTACACCGAACAAGACCCTTTTACCAACGAGCCTGTTTTCGTAGAAAAAGATACAAACAAAAAAGGAGCCCAGAAAGAAATTGTACTATTTTCAAAAAATAAAAAGGAATACAATTGACTTGATTTTTAGAAAAAAAATAATAAAATTTATTATATTCTCTTCTGTGGTGAGAAAATGACCGCGTAGGGGTGAGCCTGCTCACCCAAAAAGTAGTTTATGTAGTGGATTGCCCTTGGCAATCCGCAGTAAAAAATTGTCTCTTTCTTCTTCCCATAGGGGAGAAGATGAAAGATGAGGGGGGACAATAAGAAGATAGTTAAAAAACCATCATACATCACACATTACACTTAACACATAACACATTTTTTTAAAAAGGAGAAAAAACAATGGACAAGCTAATTACTAATTGCAGGTTAATTTCGCCGGATTTGGAAATATCCAAAGCATCCATAGCCATAAAAGGGAAATATATAGAGAAAATTTATTCTGCCGGAGAACAACTACCCAAATCAGATAAAGTTTATGATGCAAACGGGAAAATGGCTGTTCCTGGTTTTATAGATATACATTTTCATGGTAATAGCGGTTTTGATTTTATAGATGGTACATTAGAAGCTGCTGAAACAATAGCCAAATGGAAATTAAACGAAGGTGTGACAACAATGGTGCCCGCGACATTAACCGCCCCGGAAGAAGGTATTACAAAATGCTTACAAGCTATTGCAGATTATCAGAAGAAAACAACATATTCTAAAGTTGCAGGTATGCATCTTGAAGGACCGTACATAAATCCTACTTGTTTGGGTGCAATGAACCCCAAATTTGTACGGAAACCCGATATTGAAGAAGTTAAAAGACTTAATAAAATAGTAAAAGTTTTGAAAGTAACATTTGCAACCGAAGTAGAAGGCGGGCTAAAATTTATAAAAGATTTAAGTGCCATGGGTATTGCTTCATCTTGCGGGCACAGTGCTGCGACATATGAAGAATTTTATGAGGCAAAAAAAGCGGGACTTAAGCATTTGACCCATTTCTGTAACCAGATGACAAAACTGCATCACAGAGAAATAGGACTTGTTGGGGCAGGACTTTTAGATAACGATATTCTTACAGAAGTTATTTGCGACAAAGTTCATTTATGCGTTGAAATGATACAACTTATATTTAAAGTCAGGAACGTTGAAAAAATAGTTCTTATCACAGACGCTTCGGCAGCTGCCTGGCTTAAAGACGGCAATTTTCAAATAGGCGGACTGGATGTTAAAGTTGAAAACGGTGAAGCTCGCCTGGTATCTAACGGCGCATTAGCCGGAAGCACTATAAAATATTATGACACCCTGAAAAATGTTTATGAAATAACCGGTTTGCCGTTAAGTCAACTGATTAAAACCACCAGCTATAACCAGGCAAAAAGTTTAGGAATCGAAAAAGTCGGTGAAATTAAACAAGGATATTTTGCAGACATAGCGATTTTAGATGATAAATTCTGCCCGAAAGCAGTCTTCGTAAACGGCGAATTGCATGAATATTAGAAGGCAGAGTTATAGGGTTTATGGAGTTATAGAGTTCATAGAGTTAAAACCCTATAACCCTAAAACCCAATAACTCTATAACTTTATGTTTTACATATAGGAGGCCAATCATGGCTTTGAAAATTAAGGTGAGTAACAAAAGGAAACCCGTCTTGGATCCCAATTTTGTCCCTGCAATTTTTTGGAACAGGGCTTATAGGGAAGCTGTTAAAAGTTCCGGTTCGGGCGAAAAGATGACTATTGCACTGGAAAGAAGCGATGGTACAGTATCCATCTATACGACTGAAATCTTTCCTCACAAGAAAGAATGGGTTGACCTAAATATAAAATATGTTGAGCGTATCGTAAAGTTTTTATTGTGGATGAAAGGCGGGTATAAAATAACAATAGCAGGGAATAAAGAGATTGCGGATTTTATCAGAAAAACCTATTCTCCGAAAGGCGAACGAAAATTTGACGATGACATTATAGGCGTAAAAAATTATGGCAAACCGATTGAAGTAATAAATTGTCCGTTTGAAAAAGCTCCTTCTTCCCGTGAAATAGACATTCCTCTTGGCGGTCATTTTGACGGATGCAGGATTGGTTTTGACCTCGGTGGTTCTGACCGGAAATGTGCGGCTGTTATTGATGGTAAAGTTGTCTTTACGGATGAAGTTGTGTGGGACCCTTATGTCCAGAAAGACCCGCAATATCATATATCGGGTGTAGCCGATTCTTTAAAGCGTGCAGCTGCAAAAATGCCGCGTGTTGATGCGATAGGCGGCAGCGCTGCTGGTGCATATGTAAATAACCAGGTTCGGGTCGCATCTCTTTTTCGCGCAGTTCCGGAAGCGGATTTTAAAAAACATATAGTTAACATGTTTCTTGACATGAAAAAAGAGTGGAACAATGTTCCCTTTGTTGTTGTAAATGACGGTGAAGTTACAGCCCTTGCCGGTGCGATATCAATGAATACAAACACCCTTTTAGGGATAGCAATGGGCACCAGTCAGGCGGCAGGTTATGTCACATCTAAAGGCACTATCACAAACTGGCTGAACGAATTGGCGTTTGTCCCTGTTGATTACCGTGATAACGCGCCTATTGACGAGTGGTCCGGTGATATAGGCTGCGGTTCACAGTATTTCTCCCAGCAGGCAGTAGGTAGATTGGCACCGGTTGCCGGAATTGATTTCCCGAAAGGAATGCCTTTACCTGAAAAGCTTGTTGGAGTCCAAAAACTAATGGCTGCAGGTGACCAGAAAGCTAAAAAAATATATGAAACTATCGGTACTTACCTGGGTTATACCATAGCCCATTACGCAGATTTTTATGACATGAAAAACTTGTTAGTTTTAGGACGTGTTATGACCGGAACCGGTGGTGATTTAGTAATATCAATAGCAGAGGATATTTTAAAAGAAGAATTTCCTGATTTAGCATCTTCAATCAAGTTGCGTACTCCAGACGAAAAAAGCAAACGTCTAGGCCAAGCAGTAGTAGCCGCCAGCCTACCAATCATAGAAAAAAAGTAAACCATAATCTTTTGGTGTCATAATTGTAGTCGCATGTTCTTGCTCGCCCGCCAAAGCTTAAGTGGTGGGGCGTGCCATACCTATAAAAAACCCTATTAGTGTTAATTTTTTTACTCTTTCACAGGACATCTTCGCCTATCCCAAAAAATAAAAAATTATTTTAGCAAAACCCCCTTGACAAAATACCTTTATTTTATATAATATATTCAGTTAGTGGTATTCTCATAATATGAGAATTGGTAAAACGCAATACAATGAATAAAAAAAACAATAATTACAGGGGATTATCTAAAGATGAAGTATATCTGATTTCTCGTGCCGGTTACGAGAAGCAAAAACTTATTACTAAAGAATATGTGCGAGCTTTATTTGGCGATAAGAGAAAAGCGGTGAATGTTTTATATAGACTCACTAAAAAAGGGCGGCTTCTACAGATTGAAAGGGGAAAGTATATTATTGTTCCTCTTGATGCACCTAATCAGTTATGGTCGCCAAATGAGTTTATAACAGCAAAGTTGTGGATGGGTGATATACCTTATTATATCGGCTATTTTACAATGTATAATTATTGGGGTTTTACCGAACAGGTGCCTAATACAATATTTGTTTTGAATACAAAAAGATCTTTTTTAAAGACGATAGGAAGTATTAGGTATAAAGCGGTAAAAATAGAGAATAAAAAATATTACGGTATTAAAAAAATAAAAATAGATAATGAATATGTTAGTGTTAGTGATAGGGAAAGAACACTGGTTGATTTTTTATATTATCCTATATCTTCATTCGGCAGCATTAAAGAAGTATTAGAATCCAATATCAGTAAAATAGACCGGCAGAAATTTATTAAATATTTAATTGCGTTTCCTGTTGCGTCAGTAAAAAAAAGAGCGGGTTACCTTTTAGAAAAAATAAATTTTAATAAAGAGTTATTGCAAAAATTAAAAAGGTCTATAGATAACGATATGACTTTTGTTAAACTAAATCCTGACAACTCTAATCGCCGGGGAAAAATAGATAAAAATTGGCGAATTATAATAAATGGATAAACTAACATTGCAAAATTTAATTCCTGTAATTGCAAAGAAATATAATTTTCGTACAGCTATTATAGAAAAAGATTATTATCTTACAGTTATCTTAAATTCTATAGAATCACGTTTAACTAAGAATCTGGTATTTAAAGGCGGAACACTACTTAACAAGATATATCTTAATTATAATCGTTTAAGTGAAGATCTCGATTTTTGCTATTATTCTGATAGTCTTCTGACTACTCGTTCTCAAAGATCCAAAGCCATTGCCCCAATCAGAGAAAAAATGGCAACATTCGTAGCTGATATAAAATTACGAAGTGAGAATCCGAGGGGAAAAGGATTTAATAATTCAACCCAGTATTTATTCGTTATTTTGTATGATTCAATAATTACCGGAAAAGAAGAAAGAATAAAAATAGAAATATCATTAAGACAATTGCCGATTGATAAACCGGTTCACAATGAAATTAAACATTTCTTTCAGGATCCATTTACCGGGAAAGATATAATGCCAAGAAATAGAATAATGTCATTATCTTTAAAAGAAACAGTAGCGGAAAAATTAAGAGCCGCAATAACACGGGAAAAAGTTGCAATACGAGATTACTATGATTTATGGCAAATTTCACAATCTGATTTTAATTTTTCTGATAAGCATTTTATCGGTTTATTTAGGAAAAAGTTAGAGCATGAAAAATATAAAAGGGATTATAAAATAGATTTTGGTTTAAACGAAGAAGAAGTAAAAATGCTTCACAATCAGGTAGAAACAGATTTACTCCCCGTGGTCAGAGTCAACACAAATTTTGAATTAAATAAAGTATTTGAACGCTTCAATGAGATATTGAAGTTTATTTGAAGTTATGTAGTATCTTGTTCTTGGCAAGATAAATAGAATCACTATAACGTTGTTGTAGTTGTTCGCCCTTGGCAAGCCATAATATTATTTTTCCATGCAGAGTTTTTAATAGTTGTTCGTCTAATGGAGTAGGGAATGGATTACAGTGAAGACAAAATAATTCTTTCTGCTAAACAAGGCAACAAAGAATCTTTTGATATATTAGTTAGAAAATACGCCAAAGAAGTATACAACCTGTGTTACCGGCTTTCCGGGAACACTACGGATGCGGAAGACCTTTCGCAGAATGTACTTCTTAAAGCACTGCAGTCAATAAAGGATTTTCAACAGAAATCAAGTTTTTCAACATGGTTACATCAGATTGCAGTTAATTTATGGATTGATATTTCAAGGAAGCGAAAGGTACTTAATTTTACTTCTATTGATGAAACAATAAAATTAGATGGCGGGGAATTCCAAAGAGAGTTTGCAGATTCCGGTTTAATTGCCGAGCAAAATATGGAAAACAAAGAATTAGAAAAAATTATAAAAAAATCACTGGATGTTTTAACTCCGGACCAAAAAATCGCAATTGTCCTTAAGTATATTGAGGGCAAATCGCTGGAAGAAATTGCGAAAATATGCAATTGTCCCATAGGCACAATAAGCGCCAGATTAACAAGAGGAATAAAAGAGATGAACAAACATCTCAAACCATACATAGAGCCAAAACAATAAACATCCCCTCTCTATGAATGGATTAAGCCATATTTGTAGTCGCACCGCCTTGCGGTGCTATGAGTTGATGTACAAAATGTTTGTTACTTACGCGTAGGGGCGGGCTTGCCCGCCCAAAGTCAGTTAATGTTAAAAAATAGATTAATAGATATGAAAAAATATAATGTGTTTTTAGTTATTCATTACACTTCACACATCGCACATTACATATTTTCATGCCAGAGGTAAAATTATGAATTGCGAAAAAATACAGGATTTATTATCACTTTATCTGGAAGATAAACTAGACCCCAAACTAAAAGAAGAAGTCCATGTCCATATCCAGCATTGTAAAGATTGCTCACAGTTTTTAGAAGAATTTAAAACTACCATCAATTTACTTAAAACAGTAAACGAAAAAGAACTTCCTGCAGATTATTACCAGAAATTCGGACTTAAACTTGACGCTGCTCAAACCGTACTCGAATCAAATAAACATCCATTTCTTGGAATAAAACATAATATATTCATACCAATTTCAGCGACCGTGATTATATTGTTGGTTGGTATAGTATGTTTTACATTCAAAAAAGATAAAACAGTGTTAGTTGCTAATGCGCCAACCGTGACCAATGTAGAAAAAGCAAGTAGTCCACAACCACAAATCAAAGTAGCATCTAAAATAAAAGAAATCAACAAAAAAACCACCATTAAGGGACAACGAAAAGAAATAATAAGAACAATAGAATTCGCCAAAGCTGATGTTGGGAAAGACAGTCAGGTTATACTCAGGGGTGCGGGACCAAAATATAAAACAAAAAGAATCCTTAAACAATGGCAGGATACAAACAGCGGTATAAAGACAAAAAAATCCTTAGTTATAAAAACACAGAAAGAATGGCAGGCCCTGTGGGAAACACACACAGGCAAAACAGGTTCTATTCCCGAAATAGATTTCAACAAAGAAATTGT
Source organism: Elusimicrobiota bacterium (assembly GCA_028718185.1). Classification (NCBI taxonomy): domain Bacteria; kingdom Pseudomonadati; phylum Elusimicrobiota; species Elusimicrobiota bacterium. The sequence goes on along the minus strand of JAQUMH010000001.1, from coordinate 687,041 downwards.
TATAGCAGTTTTTATGGGCGAGCAAAAAACCGGCGGTTACGGAATACAAATATCAGAAATAGAAGAAACAGACAGCAATATCTACATAGAAACAGTAGAAACAGTCCCATCACCAAACACCACCGTCACCCAGCAACTTACTCAACCGTACCATATTGTAGTAATCAGTAAGGATTAATAATATGAAAAAAAATAATTTTCAATGCAGAGTTTTTGAAAGTTGTTCGTCTAACTAAATGGGGGATATATTTCGGAAGGTAAAAAAGTTTCAAAAAGCCATTGACATAAAGTAAAAAGTCCGTTATATATAATAATATAGATATAGGGAAAAGTGAATATGAAAAAAAACATATTTTTTAGTATATTATTGATTATTAGTGGATTTTTAGTTTGGAAGAATGTCGCTAATAACCAGTTTCTTTATGATGATGACACATTTATCGTATTAAACGAGAATATCCGTACATTAACTCCGGTTGCAAAGTTTTTCTCACCGGGAACATCTTCCAATAACCCGCAAATGAACCGCGACATCTGGCGACCGCTAACAACATTCAGTTATGCATTAAACTATAAGCTTTCCGGACTTAATCCGAAGTCATTTCACCTGGCAAATCTAATAATTCACTTAATCAATGGACTTCTGCTATTCTGGCTAATATTTTTAATAACTAGAAAAGAACTCCCTGCATTTATTACAGCAATAGTTTTTCTAATCCATCCTGTCCAGGCAGAAACAGTAGCCTGGGTCAGCCAGCGTTCAAACATACTGTTTTTGTTTTTCTATTTGCTAAGTTTGATTTTCTATATAAAACACGCGGAACATACGCAAAACACAAATAATAAACAATTTTCAACTTCCTACTTGCCCGCCAAAGATTTAGTGGAGGGCTTCCTACTTCCCACTTCCTGTTTTATATTGTCGCTGCTTTCCAAAGAGATGGCAATCTCATTACCATTGGTAATTCTTGCATATGAATATATATTGAACAAACAAAAACTCTTTAGTGCCTTTTATCGTTCTTTCCCATATTTTGCCATACTATTCTTCTTTGTCCTGATTCGTTCAACAGTAATCGGGCAGACAGCACAGACAACCTACTGGGCGGGCGGATTTATCCCACAAATGCTTACGATGGTTAAAGGTTTTGCATATTATATTAAGTTAATGTTTGCCCCGTATCCATTAAGTGCCGAATATCTGTTTTCTGTAAAATATGCAGCTGACATTGAAGTTCTGATTTGTGGTTTTGTATTATGTGGTATAATATATTTAGCTTGGCGGTTAAAAAAGACCCAACCGATACTTAGTTTTGGAATATTTTTATTTTTCCTGTCGTTAGCTCCTGTCTCCAACATAATCCCGATAAGAACAATCATCAACGAACGATTTTTGTATTTAGCCGTAGCAGGTTTTGGCCTAATATTAGGTTGCGGACTTGCTAATGTAGTTGCAGACCCTTGGTCTGCTTGTGTTCGACATGTCAAAAGTGCGATTCTTGTGTTACCTATATTAATTTTATTTTCGCTTTATGCATACATTTCCATCAATCGTACCAGTGACTGGCACGACCACTGGTCATTTGTAACTGCTAACTTAAAGACCTGCCCTCAGTCAGAGACGCTTCATTATGGAATGGGGCGTGCATATGCATCAAAGGGTATGTTTGAAGAAGCGTCAAAAGAGTTTGAATTATGTCTTAAAATAGACCCGCAATATGATGAAGCGACAAACGACCTTGGCAGAATTGCAGCAAAAACAGGTAATATTGATGAGACAATCTCAAAATATCGTCAGACGGTTCAAAAACGTGTAGATTTCTTTGATGGACTTAATAATTTAGGTCTTGCATATTTTAATAAAGGCAATTACGAAGAAGCAGTAAAGACACTTGAAAAAGCGGTAAGTGTAGCCGCAGAGCGAAGCTCTGCTAAATTAGAAGCAAAAACAAATCTTGCAACTGCGTATGCATATTATGGAGATTTAGATAAAGCGATAAATTTATGTAAAGAGATACTTACTGAAAATCCCCAAATGGAAAAAACAAAACGCAATCTATTTTTGTTTGTTGAAGCAAAAAAGAAAGCAGAATCGAATAACGTAGTCGTCGTAGACCCTTGGCGTGCTGATAGAAAAGAAGCAACCCAAGGGGTTGCGACTACAAATAAAAACAACAACCAAGTCACAAGATTTGTCCAGGAGAAATTCCACGACTCTGTAGTGCAGGACTCAATAATAAATTCTGTCGGAGTTGAATTTGAAAAAACAAAAGACGGCATTAAGATAAAGAAGGCTTATCTCGGTTCATCGCAATCAAAGGACTCACTAAAGCCAGCCGAAGTCCAAGCATTGGAGGCGATGAAGAAGCGGGAAGTAGGTAATGTAGCCGCAGGGCAAAGCTCTGCTAATCCACAATTCATTTTTTCAGAAAACATAAAAGATGGCTACACTGTTAAATATAATAGAGAAGAAATTTCTGTAAAACATATTAGTGGAGATAGTAAAGCTGAAACTGAGTCAGGCGTTCTTGTCTACAAAAATGCCTATCAATCAACTGATATTCTGTATGTTTTCGAAAATAACCAGTGCCAGGAAATGATTTTACTAAGAGATAAAACCGCACCATTGGAATTTGAATATGAATATAATGCAAAAAATGTTTCCATAAATGAATCAGGAGAAATAAATGTTTCCGGACTAACACTATCAAAACCTGTTATCTTTGATGCTACAGGTAAAAAAGTTGAAGGCAAGTGGGAAGTCTGCAATGACAATGTAGTGTCAAAGCTTGCTTTGACTACAAAACAAGCAGAGCAAGCTCTGCAACTACAGCAAAATGATAGGCATTTTGTAAAACTTTCATTTAATAATGAGAATTTAAAATATCCGGTACTTATAGACCCGACATGGAGAACAACTAACTCTATGTCAACTGTAAGAGGTCAGCACGCAGCGACATTATTGCCTAATGGCAAAGTCCTTATAACAGGCGGGTATAATATTGGTCCAACACTTCTCTCTACAGCAGAATTATATGATCCATCATCAGGCACATTTTCCACAACTGGCTCTATGACGACTAGAAGGGGATTTCACACAGCGACATTGTTACCCAATGGCAAAGTTCTTATTACAGGGGGGTATGAAGGTGTGAATAATGGTTCATCTATCAGCCTATCCACAGCGGAGTTATATGACCCGTCAGCAGGTACATTTTCCACAACCGGCTCTATGTCAACTGCAAGACTATATCATACCGCGACATTATTGCCCAATGGTAAAGTTCTTATAACAGGTGGGAGTGATGTAATAGCTCTTTCCACAGCAGAATTATATGATCCGGCAACAGGCACATTTTCCACAACTGGTTCTATGTCAACTACAAGAACATACCACACAGCAACATTATTACCTAACGCTAAAGTCCTTATAGCAGGCGGGTATTCTGTTTCAGCATACCTATCAACAGCTGAATTATATGACCCATCAGCAGGGACATTTTCTACAACCGGTTCTATGTCAACTGCAAAACAAGGTCATACGGCGACGTTGTTGCCCAATGGCAAAGTCCTTATAGCAGGTGGGTACGGTACAACATACTTTTCCACAGCTGAATTATATGACCCATCAGCAGGAACATTTTCGACAACCGGTTCTATGTCAACAACAAGATATGTTCATAGTGCGACATTGTTACCCAGTGGCAAAGTTCTTATAACAGGTGGTAATTCTAATGCTACAGATTCAGGATTACTCTCCACAGCGGAGTTATATGACCCGTCAACAGGTACATTTTCCACTACCGGCTCTATGTTAACAGGAAGAAGATCTTTTACAGTGACATTGTTACCCAATGGGAAAGTCTTTATAACAGGTGGTTGGAATAATATTTCAGAATTTCTCTCCACAGCAGAATTATATGACCCGTCAGCAGGTGCATTTTCTGCAACCGGCTCTATGTCAACTGCAAGGCAACTGCATACGGCAACATTGTTACCTAACGGCAAAGTTCTTACAACTGGTGGATGGGGTGGTGGTATTTCCACAGCGGAGTTATATGATCCCGCTGGGGCGGGAACATTTTCAACTACCGGTTCCATGTCATCTAAAAGAGAGTTACCTACGGCGACATTGTTACCCAATGGCAAAGTTCTTATAACAGGTGGTTGGAATAATATTTCAGGATATCTCTCCACAGCAGAATTATATGACCCGTCATCAGGCACATTTTCTACTACTGGCTCTATGACAACTAAAAGATATAGTCATACAGCGACATTATTACCTAATGGCAAAGTCCTTATAATAGGTGGGAATGTTGCTTCAGTAGTTCTCTCCACAGCGGAAATATATGATCCTGCTGGAGAGGGAACATTTTCTGCTACTAGCTCTATGTCAACTGCAAGGCAGTGGCATACAGTGACATTATTACCTAACGGCAAAGTCCTTATAACAGGTGGGACTTCTAATGGTACAGCTTCAGGATTACTTTCCACAGCAGAGTTATATGATCCGTCAGCAGGTACATTTTCGACAACCGGTTCTATGACAATCGTAAGAGAATTCGCCACAGCAACATTGTTACCCAATGGTAAAGTTCTTATTACAGGTGGGACTTCTTCTACTCCTTCATCAGGATTACTTTCCACAGCAGAGTTATATGACCCATCAGTAGGTACATTTTCTACTACTGGCTCTATGACAACTTCAAGGTTTGCACATATGGCGACATTGTTACCCAATAGCAAAGTTCTTATAACAGGTGGGTATAATGATTCAGCACCTGCCCTCTCCACAGCAGAGTTATATGATCCATCAGCAGGCATATTTTCCACTACCAACTCTATGTTAAGCTCAAGGTGTTACCATACAGCGACATTATTACCCAATGGCAAAGTCCTTATTATAGGTGGGTGGGGTATTTCAGAAACCCTTTCTACAGCGGAATTAGTAAGATACACAGAATACGACTATTCAGTAGCTGCATCAACTATGCAGCCGTCAATAGCAACAGTTAACGGTTCGGGAAATTTTCCTGTCAATGTATCAAAAGACACAGTTTTCACACTCACAGGACAAAGGTTTAGGGGCTATTCTGAGGGTTCGGGTGGTAATTATGCCTCTATAAACTCACCGACAAACTATCCAAGGGTCTATCTGCAAAAGATGAATACTGGTAGTAATGGCAGTATATCAGAAGGAGGCTGGCTTATAGATGTTACAACTTCTGTCTATCCGATGACCTCTATCCAGTGGCAGAATGCGGACACCGAAATGTCTTTCAAGACACCAAACAATTTAGCCAGCGGTTTTTGGCTACTGTCTGTTATGTCAAATGCAATTCCTTCAAATGGTGTGGTAGTAAATTGTGTGTGGCCTGAGCCTAATAATCATGCACCTGTTTTAACATGGACAAATGAACCGAATTATACTGCGTCAGGGGTTTATCCATTAGCTGGTTCAACGACATCTCAATTTGTATATAGAGTAATGTATTCAGATGCTGATAACGATGCACCATCAACTACTTCTCCCAGAGTTCATATAAAAAATGGCGGGGTGGAAATCAGCGGCAGTCCGTTTACAATGACTTATGTTTCAGGAAATTACAATACAGGGGCAATTTATACATATTCAAAAACTGGACTTTCTGCCGGGTCCGAGTATACCTATTATTTTGAGACGTACGATGTGTGGAATTCTTCTGCAATCGGAACCCCGGTAACCCCTATAGATGCCCCTGATGCAATAGCTAAAAAAGGTCCAACACTTTCTTGGACAGAAGATATAAATTATATCACAGATGGGCTTGACCCTGAAATTGGTGCATCAACAAATACGTATATTTACCGGGTGAAATATATACATGAGGACAATGATGCACCAGCAAGTGGTTATCCGAAGTTATATATTAAAAAGAGCGGGACAAATATAACCGGCAGTCCATTTACGATGACAGCAGTTGACACTGCAGATACGACATATACTGATGGTAAGATATACTCTTCTTCAATGACTTTGGCACTTGGAACAGATTACACATATTATTTTTCTGCATATGATGTATGGAATTCTTCTGCAACGGGAACTCCAACAACTTCAATAGATGCTCCTGATATAGTTGATATTACTCCACCTACCCAGATAACAAACTTAACTGCTGCTACAGGTTCAACATTAGGGACAGCAGAAATAACATGGAGTGCCCCAAGCGACGAAGTAGGAGTAGCATCATACATATTAAAGTACGCTATTACACCAATATCCAGTCAAGCAGATTTTAATAATGCAACAACATATACACAAACATGGATACCATCCGCTTATGGGACAATTGAAAGTAAAACATTAGGCAACCTATCAGAGGGAGCAACATATTACTTTGCAATAGAATCAGCAGACACATCCGGTAACCCGTCATTAATGTCAAATACAACAAGTTGTTTTATTAAAGCTATAACATATAATCATTTTGAAGTAACAGCTCCAACAAGTGTCCCCGCAGGCAATGATTTTTCAATAACAATAGCAGCAAAAAGTTCCAGTAATGATACAATAACAAGTTATTCCGGTACTGTAAATATTCAGACGGTATTAACAAGCAACGAAACTCGTGCAGGAGGCGGCATATTAGGGGTAAGCATTGCCAATCTGGTCAACGGAACGGTAACAATATCTAACCAGACATATACTAAAGCGGAAAACATTAAAATAAGAGTAACGGATATAAACAGTATTACAGGTAAATCTTCAAGTATAACTGTAATAGGTTTTGCAGATAATACTTCAAAACTGAGTATATCTGCTAACCCTGGTACAATTATAACCGGACAGAGTTCAGAAATAACTGCAACATTAATTGATGTTTACGGTAATGCGCTTAATAATGTGTATGTAGGTTTTAGCGTAGTCAAAGGTAGTGGAAGTATAAGTGCATCTTCAGTTCTAACTGATACTAATGGTCAGGCAAAGGTAACATTTAAACGAGATACTGCCATTAAGCCGGAAGTAAACACAATACGAGCTACAGTAAACAATTTAACTGCAGATGCAAATGTAAACGTAGGAGTACTGATATATTCAACTGTAGGAGGCACAATAGTAGCCAGTGAAGACCCTAACACAACAGCGACAATTCCGCCTAATGCAATAGTTAATAATATTTTTATATGTATAAATACATTAACAGATTTAACGATAATCCATAAAAATAAAATACATAATGCGACAGATAAAGTTACAGGCAAGGTAATATCAAATGCAGTGCGTGAGTTTGCAGCATATAAAGATGATGGTGATTGTTATACAGATAATTTTGATGAGCTTGTTAATATTAAAATACCATATAAAGACGATAATAACGATAATATAGCAGATGGTACCGATATATCCGTAGATGACCTAAAGATAGTAAGGTTAGATGAGAATAAAGAAGAATGGAAAGTAGTTACTGACGGGCAAAACAAAGTGGATAAAGCAAATAAAGTAGTTGAAGCACAAGTCCAACATTTTTCAATATATACAATAGGCAAGGCAATATCAGTCAACCTAGATAATTTGAAAGTATATCCTAATCCTGTTAACTTTTCAAAATCAGTAAGGAACACATTGAAATTTACTAACTTGCCAAAGAATCCCAAAATAAAGATATATAACGTATCAGGTAGATTAGTTAGGACATTAGATACAGGCACATCCAACAACGATGGAACCAGCGGCAAAGCAGAATGGAATGGCAAGAACGAAGAAAACGATGAAGTAGAGACGGGACTATACATATATATAATAGAAGGTGAAAACGGTGACAAGAAAACGGGGAGAATAGGTGTGATAAAATAGGGAACGCAGATTACCGCAGATAAGAGTAATGCGGATAGCCGCAGATATGGTCGTAGAGTCTTAGGGTTATAGGGTTATAGGGTTTAAATGATTATGTCTAAAAAAATATTAAACTTGATTCTAATATTTTCACTTTCTTACTGCCTTCATGCAGAAGGAGCGGGGTCCACTGCTGCCCAGTTTCTTGAAATTCAGCCCGGTGCAAGAGCATCAGCGTTAGGGAATGCATATGTATCATTAACAGATGACGGTAACAGCTTATACTGGAACCAGTCAGGGTTAGCGAGTATAACTAATTCGCAAGTAAACTTAATGCATATGTTATATTTTCAAAACATAAATTATGATTATTTGGCTTATAGTATACCGTTACGAAATATAGGAGTATTAAGTATAGGTGGCTTAGGGTTATATACTAATGGAATAGATAAGACAACAGAAGATAGCGGTGGCGATTTTGTGGATGTAGCAGGAGATTACAACATATTACAGACCGCAATAATGCTTGGTATGGGTAGAAAAATAAACAATAGATTATATGCTGGTGTAGGAATAAAACTGATAAACGAAAAAATAGATACGGAAAAAGATTCAGGCGTTGCATTTGATATAGGCAGTCAATATCAAATAATAGTGGATAAGCTAAGAGCGGGATTCGTGGTCCAAAACCTTGGTAACAAGATAGCCGGTGCGTCACTACCTGCATCTGTCAAAGCGGGGTTTGATTATAAGATACTAAATAATCTTACAACAGCATTAGAATGCGATTATTTGTTTGAAAACAGTTTTTCATTTGGAGTAGGTGCTGAATATATATTAAAAGACTTAATACCGATAAGAATAGGATATAACACCAGTGCTGAAACCGGTAAATTAAGTAAACTGAGTGCCGGGACAGGTATAAATTTAAAAAAGAAGATAGAAATAGATTATGCATTTGTTCCGTATGGTGACATAGGTACTACACACAGGCTTGAGCTGACTTACAGATTTGATAGTAAAAAAACAAAAGAAAAGAATTTTGATGCAAAGATAGATACAATGAAAGAAATACCCGCTGCAATATACAATGTGATTACAGAAAGGAATATACCTGTAATAAATATAAAGATGAAAAATACATCAGAAGACAATAAGAAATTCAAAATAGTCTACAATATAGGCATAAAGAAAGAAAAGGAAGAAATGGAGATTGATATCGCAGGTGGAGCTACACGTGAAACCAAAATAATTCCGACACTTACGCAGGAAGATATTCAAACAGTAACAGTGATGCCAACACCAAGCATAATAAGTGTAGAAATAAGCCAGTTGACAAGTGAAGGAAATATACAGGCGTCCCGGAAAGAAAAGTTCCCGGTAATACTACTGCCCTTTGACCAGTTTACACCGCAAGTAGTAGATGCAAATAGTAAAACATATGATATGATGAATACTTTAGCATCATGGGTAACATTCAACGACCGTAGTCTAAATGAAGTAATTTCTAAAGCAAGTGAGAAAGGTGCAACAATGAATCCGCCGGTAAAGATAGTAGGGTTTCAGCCGCCGAATATATTCACAAGAATAAACAAGGATTACCGTTCAATAGAAGAAAAAGATAAGGATTATTTATCTCAAATAAAACTTATGTATGATACGCTTAAAGATGACTACAAGTTGACTTATGTAAACAATCCCATAGCGTACAAAAATACACAGAGGATAAAATTGCCGGGTGATACATTAAAGAATAAAGGTAATTGTATAGAGTTAGCCGTATTGTTTGCAAGTTTGCTTGAAGGAATAGAGGTAGAACCGATATTAGTAATATTGATTAAAGACAGCCATGCAACAGTCGGTTGGAGAGTTTCAGGCGATGGCAAAGATATATATAATCTGCTTGAAACCAATATGTTTGGAGAGGATTTTGAGAAAGCAATATCAAAAGGGAAGCTATTGGCAAAAAATAACGATTTGCAGAATGAGTTTGCCAACGGTATTCCTTTTAATGAAGACGGTGTTTACAAAAAAGATGATAATGTTATAATTTTTGATGTAAAGAAAATAAGAGCAAAAGTTCCGCCAAGTCCTTATATTCCCCGCTAGATAATTTACCATTCACCAATTTTAAACTCAAAAATATTTTTTACTTGAAATTTTACTAAATATATGTAAAATAGTTTTTATTGTTTTTGATAAAAACTATTCTGACTTGATTCGGGGTATAATCAATGTTCCACGGTAAAAAATGAGGTAAAAATATGGTAGATAAAAAACATAAAATTCTTGTTGTAGATGATGAAGAAAGTGTGCTCGTATATTTAAAAGAAGGTTTGGAAATAGAAAACTACGAGGTTCTTACTGCTAAAAATGGAGAGCGGGCTATAGAACTGACAAAGGAATCTAACCCTGATTTAATAATAGTTGATATTATAATGCCTAAAATGAACGGGTATGAAATGTGTAAAATATTAAAAGAAAAAAACAATATCAGGTTTTTACCGATAATTATGATGACAGCAGATAGGAATACTAAAGGATTGGTAAAAGGGTTGGGTGCAGGAGCCGACGAGTTTATCGTCAAGCCGTTTGAAATTATAGAAATATCAGCCCGTATAAAAGCAATGCTTCGTATAAAATCGCTTTCAGATGACTTATCGGAAATGAATAAAAATTTAGAGACTAAGGTTGATGATAAGACAAAAGAAATTCAGACCATGTATATGGAAACTGTCCGGGCATTAGCAACTGCGATTTATGCTAAAGATAGTTATACCTTTAGCCATTGCGATGATGTCGCTAAGAACGCGGTAATTATTGCTAAAGCAATGGGGCTTAATCAAATTGAAATAGAAGAAATAGACCGTGCAGCACAGCTTCATGATTTAGGTAAGATATCTATCCCGGATGAAATTCTCAGAAAAACAGAAAAATTAACATCTAAAGATTGGGAAGAAATCAAAAAACATCCGTCAAAAAGTACGGAAATATTGAAACCGTTAAAATTTCTAAGTAATGTAATTAATATAATTGAACAACATCATGAAAAATACGGCGGCGGCGGGTATCCTTTAGGAAAAAAAGAAAAAGAAATACCTTTAGGGGCAAGGATACTGGCAGTTGCAGATACATATGATGCAATGCTTAGTGACAGGCCATACCGGAAAGCATTAACAAAACAAAAAGCGATAGAAGAATTAGAAAAAAACAGCGGAACACAATTTGACCCGGAAGTAGTAAATACCTTTCTGAAAATAATAAAAAAATAAAAAATAATATTTTTTGTGAATCTTTTTTTTAGTTTTTGCATCTAAAATTAAAAATCTTAATTACTTAATTTATTGAAATTTCAATGTTATCACGCCGAGGGCGTGAAACTACAATTTAATTATAGTTTTGTAGTTGCCGTAGACCCTTGGTGTGCCAAACTTGTTGATTATGATTGAAGTTAAAGATTTGGTAAAATATTACGGGACTGAACAGGCGCTTTCAGGTATTAGTTTTAGTATTTCGCGGGGTGAAGTTGTCGGTTTCCTCGGTCCTAATGGTGCCGGTAAAACTACAACATTACGAATACTTACCGGTTACTTGACTCCCACTTCCGGGCAAGTGAACATTTTTGATTACACCTTAGAAAAAAATCCGATAGAAATAAAAAAAAGAATTGGTTACCTTCCAGAATCAAACCCTCTCTACTATGAAATGAATGTCCTTGATTACCTTACATTTATTGCACAACTGCGCGGTATAGAAAAAAATAACATTAAAAAAAGACTTAGTGAAGTTGTTCAGATCTGCGGTGTCAAAGATGTTTTAAAAAAGAATATTTCTGATTTATCCAAAGGATACAAGCAAAGGGTCGGGATAGCCCAGGCAATGATTCATAATCCGGATATATTGATTATGGATGAACCTACTTCAGGTCTTGACCCCAACCAGATAATAGAAATAAGAGACCTTATCAGGCGGCTTGGAAAGGAAAAAACAGTAATTTTATCCACGCATGTTTTATCCGAAGTTCAGGCTACTTGCGACAGGGTTATAATTATAAATAAAGGAAAAATTGCAGCCGATGGTAAAACAACCGAAATAGACAAATTTGTTGCAGGCAACGAGGAACTGGTGGTTCAATTTAAAGGAAAGATAGAAAATGTTTCCGGTATATTTTCCGATTTACCGGGTGTTGTTGAGCTAAATATTAAGAACATGACTGATATGCTGACTGAAATAGAAATAGTATCAAAACAAGGCGATGATTTAAGGGAAAAAGTTTTTAATAGAGCGGTTGAAAGGAGACTTGTAATACTGGAACAAACAAGGACAATACTTTCATTAGAAGATGTTTTCAGAATGCTTACTCAAGACGGGTCTAATCAACCTCGTGTTGATAAAAATTAAAATGGTTAACGAGTTAAGAAAAATTAATTTTAATAATATTTTAGTGATTTTTAAAAGGGAGATAAATGCTTTTTTTGATTCCCCTGTTGCATATATTGTTATTGTATCTTTTCTTGCAGTTTCAGGATGGTTTTTTTCATCTTCTATTTTTCTTATTAACTTTGCCACGCTTGAAGGTTATCTTGATATCTTACCTTTGATTTTTATATTTTTTGTTCCTGCCATTACCATGCGTCTTTTCTCGGAGGAATATAAATCCGGCACCATAGAAATATTATCCACAATGCCTATAGCAGATTATGAAATTATTCTGGGTAAATATCTTGCTGGTTTCGGGATTATATCTATTTCAATACTGCTCACGCTTTTTTATCCTATTACACTGTTTTTTATTTCAAAGCCTCATGTAGGAACAATTTTCGGTTCTTATCTGGGTTTATTGTTTATTGCAATGTTTTATAGTTCAATAGGTATTTTCGCTTCCTCGATAACCAAAAATCAGATTGTTGCTTTTTTGGTAAGTTTTATTATTTGTTTCTTCTTTTTTATGGCAGGAAAAACTGTAAATATACTGCCCAACTCAGCGTTAACCTCTGTTTTTGAATATATCGGGATTGACAGTCATTTTAACAATATTACAAAAGGGCTTATAGATTCAAGGGATATAATATATTATTTTTCTGTTTCAGCTTTTTTCTATCTCCTGACATTAAGAATGATAAATATTAGAAAATGAACAAAAAAATATATTCCATTACGTATATTTTGATTTTTTTAGGCATACTTGCGGTGCTTAATTTTATCTCTTCAATGCTTTTTTTGAAGTTGGATTTTTCACCCCAGAAAATGTATTCTGTTTCTCCTGCGACCAAAAAAATCCTGTCACGGTTAGAAGATAACATTATATTCAGGGTTTATTTTACAAAAAATCTGCCGAATCCTTATGGTGCTAACGGTCGTTATCTAAGGGACTTTTTGGAGGAGTACCAGGCATATTCGAAATCAAAAATTAAACTTTCCTTTATAGACCCCACAGGTAATGAAAAACTGCAGAGAGAAGCGCAGCTTGCAGGCATTATGCCCATGAGATTTACTTCGGTTGAGAAAGACAAAATGGAACTGAAAGAAGGTTACATGGGTGTTTCCATTATGTATAATGATAAAACTGAAACTATCCCGGTTATAAAGGATACTGATGGTTTGGAATATGAGATTTCAAGTAAAATAAAGAAGTTAATGAATCCTACAAAGAAAACCATAGGTTTTTTAACCGGTCATAATGAAACCAACCCGCTGGAAATACCGGAATTTTCAGGATATTTCGGTGAAAAATTCAACTCTAAAATGGTAGATACAACAAAGGAAGATATACCTGCGGATATAGATTGTTTGTTGATTGTCGGTCCTAAAACTAAACTGACTGATTATGAAGTTTATTTAATTGACCAGTTTGTAATGGCCGGCAAACCGGTGGGAATTTTACTTAATGAATATGATGTTGCGTTTGATAATTTCTATGTCAGGCAAACTGACAATGGTTTAAAAGATATGTTGAATTATTACGGGGTTTCCGTTAATCCGGGACTGGTCCTGGATTTACAATGCCAAAGAATCGGAATCCAGCAGAAGCAGGGATATTTTGTTATTAATAATTACGTGGAATATCCTTTCATACCGGTTGCTACAAAATTTAATACTGAAAATCTAATTGTTAAAAACTTTGAAAAATTGTCGCTGCCTTTTGTATCTTCATTTGAAACAAATATTTCTACTTTAACACAACAAAACAGGAAGTTTATTCCGCTTATGTATTCTTCAAGAGAATCCTGGATAATGGCAAATGTTTATATGGCAAATCCGATGCAAAAATACATGCCATCTAAAAATAATCAAATGGGTCCTTTTGTTTTGGGTGGAATATTGGAAGGTTCATTTGACAGTTTATATAAAGGGAGGACGCCTCCAAAAAGAGAAAAAGCTAAAGATAGTAAAACAAAAGTTGAAATTCAACCGAATTCAGGAGATATTTCAGAAGTAAAATATAACAGAATTATGTTATCAGGCACATCCTCAATCGTAAGAAAAGAGTTTTTATCTGACCCTACCTGTGTTACTTATTTTATGAATATTTTGGATTGGCTAGCAGAAGATTATGACCTTTTAAGTATACGTTCTAAAGGATTTATTTACAGACCATTAAACAAGGTTTCTGATGCCGTAAGATTGATTTTTAAATATTCTAATTTGCTTTTACTTCCGATACTCGTTATTTTCTATGGTTTATTCAGGTGGAAAACCAGAAAGATATTAATCGAGAATAGAAGCAAAGAGATTTTGGAGTTAAAAAACTAAGTAGAACCCCTCAACTCTTTCTTCTCCCCATAGGGGAGAAGATGAACGCGTAGGGGTGAGCTTGCTCACCCGATAAGAAGTTAAAGTAATGGTCCCGCTTCTTTCTTTTCCCATAAAGAAGAAGATGAAAGATGAGGGGAACAATAAAGACTTTCGCGGTTAGTCACTAACTATAATGAGAAATTTAATTAAATTATTTATTATTTTTGTAATTCTTATTTTGGTTGCGGTCTTTTTCAGAAAAATGAGGGACAGGACCCCGGTAAAAATTCCGTTTTCAAAACTTAATATTGAAAAGGTTGCAAGCATAGAATTGAAAAACTGGAAATTGGATTTAAAAATAGTAAAAAAAGACAATATCTGGAAGATAGAAAAACCCGTAAATTATAAAGCAGACGATAATTCTGTCAACGAGCTGCTGAATAAGTTAAAAGATATTGAAGTGGGTGAAGTAATTACAGAAAATAAGGATAAATATTCCGATTATGAAGTGAGTCCCGAAAAAGGGACGGAAGTTAAGGTAAATAATATGGATGGCGGGAATTCTGTTAATGTTATATTCGGTAAAATGGCAGGAAATTACCAATCGACATTTATAAAATTTGCAGATAAAAAAGAAGTTTTTATTTCTTCGGGTCTTGAGAAGAATATTTTAGAAAAAGATTTAAAACTGTGGATGGACAGGGTAATCCTGAAGTTTAAAAATGAAGATGTGGATTCAGTTGTTTTAAATAAAAAAGATGGATTTGAAATTACAAAAAGTTCCGGGCAGTTAATACTTAGAACATCTGCAAAGAAATATGATATTGATGCTCAAAAGTATATAGATTTTCTAAATCAATTAAATAATTTGAGCGCCGAAGATTTTTATGATGATAATTCGGAATTAGGGATAAAGACCACAGGATTAAATAGTCCGGTTCTCAGGCTGAAAATAAAATTTAAAGATGGCATAGAAAAAGAGATTTTGTTAGGGAAAGAAGACAAGGAATCAAAGGTTTACCTGTCTTTAAAAGATACAAATCAGATATTCTTGGTATCCAAGTACAGTTTTGAATCAATCAACAAGAAATACACGGATTTAATAAAAAAATAATGTTACGGTAGGGATTTTAAATCTTCCTGGGAACTTTCAATAAGTTCTTTTTTATTTAGTATTTTAGCAACTCGTATTATATCCGAAAGGTCTTTTTTCATACGCTCTTTATCTGCGAGTTTTTGATTTATTTCATATGCTCTTTGTAAAAATTCCAGTGCTTCTGCATATCGTTTAAGTTTTTCCATAGTAAGCCCGATGCTGCTTAAATCAGCCGCTATATAATACGGGTCTTCGATTTGTTTGTGTATTTTCAACGCCTCGTTAAAAAAGGTCAGTGAATCCTCATATTTATCCTGTTCTAAGAGAAGGTTCCCCAAATTTAACATATTTATAGCAAGCCCTGTTTTATTGTTTTTATCTTTATTTGTTTTCGCTGCCTTTTCAAAATATTCTTTTGCTTTTTCAAAATTACCGGCATTCATTTCACACATACCGAGATTATTATTGGTGATTGCAATACTTATTAAATCCTTTAATTCTTTGCTTAATTTGAGAGATTCTTCAAATGTTTCTTTTGCTTTGGTGTAATCTTTTTTTACACTGTAAAGACGGCCAAGATTATTAAGGTTAGTGACGATTTCTTCTTTTAAATTAAGTTTGCGGTTTATTTCTAACGCCTGTAGAAAATGTTTTTCTGCTTCGTTTGTATTTTCCAGAGCGAGAAATGTTGTTCCGATATTATTATGAGCGACAGCAGCGTCAGGCTGGTTATCAAGCGTTTGGTTTATTTCCAGTGCTCTTTGAAATGATTGAAGTGCTTTAGGAAAATCTCCCTGGGAATAGTAATTCTTACCTGATTCAATCAGACCGCTGGCTTCCTGGTTTTTAGTAGAATTATTAATTTCTATTTTTGGAACACAACCGGATAGATAGATTAAAGAAAGTAAGATTAGTAATAATGTTATTTTTTTCATTTGTTTTTATAAGGACTGTAAGATTCATTTAAATCTATAGATTGTTTTCCCGGTTTTGTTTCTTTTTCTTTAAAAAATTGTGATTTCATTATAGACCTTGAAATAGTGTTAAGATTTACTGTGGTGTCTTCAACATGTTTAAATATGCTGTCAATCCTTTCCTGATTATTTGCAAATTTCTCACTTAGTTTACCTATGTTTTGGCTTATTATTTTAAAATTTTCCAAATTTGCGAATAATGGTCCGTTTGGTTCGTTTAAACGTTGGACCAGGCTGGAAACATTGGCAAGTATATTTTCTGCTGTTGATAATTGTACGTCACTTTTTCTTGCCAATAATATCTTCTTGCCATCTTCAGAATCAAAAGACGGTATATAGTCGTTATTTTTTATTTCAGCAGAATATATATCTCCCGGAATTATATCCAGTGTTTTTGAACCTAATAATGGCGATATTAACCGTAATACGGAACCTTTTCTGATTCTATGAATATGTTCTTCATAAATAGATAACTTTAATGCAATGTTATTGTTGCCGTCTAATTTTATACTTTCTAAAGTTCCTATTTGTATCCCGTTTATATTAACCGGCATACCTTTATTTAATCCTTCTCCCGAGTTGAACCTGGAATAGTAATAGTTTTTGCTGCTGAATAATCTTTTCCCGCGACCGACAAGAACTAACAAAGATAAAATAGAGATTAAACCTAAGATTACAAATATATACACAATCCTTTCTATTCTTTTTGTCTTAATTAGCATTATGACCTCCGATACGACGCATAACTTCTTTCACTTTTTTATTTTCCGTAGAACATATATCTTCGTATTTTCCGCACATTTCCAATTTACCTTCAATAAGCACTGCAATATTATTGCAAATCTCAGATGCCCATTTTATATGGTTTGTTGTCATCATAATAGCTGTATTCTCGTTCTTGAGTTCTTTTATAACTTTTCGTACTAAATCTGCATAGTGATAATCCATATTATTTGTCGGTTCATCAAGAAAAATGTATCTTGGCGAATTTATAATGGTTCTTATAAGTCCGACAACTTTTTTTTGGCTGATATTCAGTTCGGCGGGTAAATCATAAATATTTTTAGACAACTCCATTCTTTCCAGCCATGAATATATTTTAGTAAATATTTCTTTTTCATTCAAGTTTGTATGGTATTTCAAAGGAAGGGCGATATTGTCATAAACATTTAAATTATTTATTAATGCTGCATCTTGAAACGAAAAACCCATTTTTTCTCTAATTTCATAAATTTGTTTTCTGCTGTCTTTTGTAAAATTTATATTCTCTATAATAACTTCTCCGGATGTAGGTTCAATCAGTCCTGCTGCCACTTTAAGAAAAGTGGATTTACCGGAGCCGCTTGGTCCGACTATTGTTAAAATATTATTTTCGGAAACAGAAATATCAATTCCGTTTAATATCTGTTTTCCACTTCCATGAACGTTATAGTGAATATTGTTTATTTTAATTTCCATTTGTAATTTATTGTATAGGAATTTGAAAGATGCAGGCAGAGCAAGCTCTGCCACTACATGTTTATGTAGCTGCAAAGCGAAGCTTTGCTTCACTTGTAACAACTAAAATTTATATGTAGAACAAAACTGTTAATATGCTGTTGAAAATAAACGAACCCAACAACGAGTTTACAACTGCTTTTGTGGCAGCTTGCGGGACCTCTGTCAGCGAAATTTTTACTTTAAATCCCTGATAGACAGAGATAGTTGCTATAATTATTCCAAAACCCAGACTTTTCAAAAAAGAAACAAGCATATCGGTATATGTAATTGTGCTTATGATATTGTTAAACAAAATGTTGAGCGAAGTGGACAATGTGATTTTCGCTACTAAAAGACCTCCAAATATACCAACCATGTTAAAATAAACTGTTAAAAGTATTAATGAAATAACCATGCCTAACAGTCTTGGAATCATAATGTATCTTAGCGGGTCAACTCCCATAGATTCCATTGCTTCAATTTCTTTTGAGATTGACATATTTCCGATTTCAGTAGCTATTGCACTGGCTGAACGGCCGATTACAATAAGTGCGGTAAATACGGGACCTAATTCCCTAACAATTACCAGAACAAGAATTTTACCTATGAATTGTTCGGCATTAATTTTTGACAGCTGGGTCACACTTTGAACAATTGTTACACCGCCAAGCATAAGGGCAACTAAACTGACCAACAAAAAAGACTGGACACCTGTAAAATAAATTTGAGATTTTGTTAAGTTAGATATTAGGATTTTGCCTTTTTTATTTTTGCTAAAGAGTGATTTTATAGAAAAAATAAAAAGGGTGATATTGTCTGAAAAAAAGTCGAAAACAGAAACAACATTTTTAATTAAAATATTGTTAGCCAGTAAAAAAAACTGCAAAAATAGTTTTTTCATGTACCGTTAGTATACAAAACAAATTAGCCGATGTCAATCCTTCATTCGTGAAGTTTATAAGTTTCGATTGACTAAGCAATACAGAAAATAGTATAATGAAACATATTGAAAATGAAATTACTGAAAAAAATTACAGTTTGTTTAATAGTTTTTCTATTACTGGATATTACCGCTATTCATTCTAAATCTATTTACCAGAAACAAATAAACAATCAGGAAATAGAATTAGAAGCTGATATGTATTACTCGTCACTGGACTATTATTTACCGCTGACAAAAACACCGGTACCGTATTTTGATGACGAAAGTGAAATTAATATATATAAGAGGCTGGTAGCTTCTCCGGTACCGAGGTACTTGGTATTTGAGTTGAGTACATATCCGTTACCCTGGATGGGAGTATTCACAAAAAAGAATTTGCGGCAATTTTACCGGAATATGGATATCACGGAAAATATTAACATCGTTAAGAGTGTTTGTGCAGGTTTTGAAGAACCGTATGCCATGTCAGTATTTTTAGGTAATGTTATAAGTTTTAAACCTAAAGAAAGCAAAGATATGAGTGGTAAAGGTTATATGGGTTTGTTAGTCAGCGGAGGTAATTATCATATTAAAGATAACGAACTTATAATTGATAACTGGGTAGAAAGTGAAATAAAGATAAAAGGTGACAGAACTACACATAATACTAAAATGAGCTGGAGTTTTAGAATCGGGGCAAAATTTCATGATAACGAGTATATTAAAGATGTTATATATTTTTCACTACGTAGAGATAGAACTGATTATAATGCTGTTAAACCTTCAATATTTCATAATAGTAATTTTGAATATACCTTTGATGTTGACACTGAAAATAGCAAAATAATCAGGCATTTTTTTATAGTTGGAAAGAAAATCCCTTTAAAAACCCCAAAAATAATGCTTAATTTAAGCGCAGGTTTAGTTTGGGAAGGGGAAGATAAATATACGGGTCCGCTACAGAGAACTGACAAATCTAATAATTTCCAGATTCTATTTAGACCGAATATTGAATTTTAAATCTGTTTAAATCAATTTACTGATGTAAAATATATCAATAAAACAGCCTTAAAAAGGTTGACAAATTGAAAATAAATTGATAAAATCTTCACTTAATTGATTTTTCTGGGCTGTTAGCTCAATTGGTAGAGCAATTGACTCTTAATCAATAGGTTATAGGTTCGATTCCTATACAGCCCAAAGTCGCTCGGGAGTAAATTTCTTCGAGACGCTCGTTAGAACTCGCTCTATCATTTGCTCCTGGAAAGAATAAGTCGCAAATTTAGGCTCTTCAGAAATTTCTCCCTCGCTTGCGAAATATAGTCATTGAGTCGTAGGGTCATAGACTTAAAGACCCAAAGACGCAACGACGTTGTTTTGAGTGTTTTATTAAAAATGAGAAATGCGATTATAAGCGGGAATTTTTTTAAGAATATAAGTTGTAAAACTCCATTTTTCCCGTTTAATGAATTGCCGGTTATAAGGCATAAACACAGGAAGGTTCATAATCAGTATTTTACACCGGAATTTGTGGTAGAGAAGGCGTTGTCGCTTGTTCCTGTGAAAGATATTAAAAATGTAGTTGACCCGTCTGTCGGTAATGGTGTTTTTCTCAGAATTGCATCGGAAAAGTGGAATATTGCTAAATTATTCGGGATTGATATTGATACGGAAATAATCACGAATTTAAAAAATACAGGACTGGAAAACTCTTTTCTTAAAACAGGGGACAGTTTAAAAACAAAAACATGGGAAAAAATTCCTGAAATCGGCGATGGAATTTTAGATAATGGTTTTGACCTTGTTGTGGGAAATCCCCCGTTTAGCAGTTGGTTTCAGCGTGTTGAGTCAAAAGAGATATTAACTGATTACGAATTGGCGAAGAATAAGGGGAATCTAAGAAAAAGTCAGGCAATAGAAGTCCTTTTTCTTGAGAAATTCATTCAACTTGCTAAAAAAGGCGGTTATATTGTTATAGTGTTGCCGGAAGGGATTCTTTCAAATCCTAAAGACCGGTACATACGAGAATATATTTTAAGAGAAACAACCGTTAAAAATATAATCAGTTTGCCAAGAAATGTTTTTGAAGGGACTTCTGCCAAAACAAGCGTTTTAATTTTACAAAAAGGATCCTGCACAAATACAGGCTATTGTGCTGAAATAAGCGAATTTGGAAAAACAGGAATAATTGACAATACAATAAAAATATCGAGAAAAGATTTGCTGGACCGGATGGATTATCAGTATTACAGATTTTTAAATAAAAGTAGTATTGGCGAGATAAAACATAATAATATTCCTTTCCGTCCTTTGAAAGATTTTGTTGTTTATTATAAAACAGGAAAAACTGTTTATGGTAAGGAAAGAGAGTTTTCTGATAAAGGATTAAAGTTTCTTCACGCTACGAATATTACGGATGTCGGCATAGATTACAGGAAAGATAAAAGATATATTACAGCGGAAAGTAAAATGGATTTTCTTGGTGCCCATACAAAAATTGGCGAGATTTTATTCGTGAGGGTGGGAGTTGGTTGTGCCGGTAAGGTTGCCATTATTGACAGTAAAGATGATGAAGGGGTAGCTTCTGATTATCTTCACATTTTAAGAGTAAAAGGGATTGACCCCTATTATCTTGTATTATATTTAAAAACAAAATATGGCAGGGAAACTATACAGCTTTTGAAACACGGTGTTGGAACTATCAGTATAAACAAAACAGATATTTTGTCATTGCCTGTCCCGTTAGTTAGTGCCGGGCTTCAAAAAAACATCGGAAAATGTTATAAAGAAATTATCAGTCAATATAGAAAAAGAAAAATCAGTGAATCTATAGGAAAATTAAACGCTCTAATACAAAAAGTTGAATTGAAATTGCAAACACAGGCAAGACAAAAGCTTTTGGGCGGATGGCGGAACTGGCAGACGCGCACGGCTTAGGACCGTGTCCTTTCAGGGTGTGGGTTCAACTCCCTCTCCGCCCAAGTTAAAAAAACAGCGCGGGTGGGAAACTCTCTTCCCGCAACAATCCTGCTTTAAGGAAAAGCAAGAAAAGGAATAAAATGGAAAATATGAAAGTTGATATTTTAGAGAAAAAGGGCTGCAAAGTGGAAATTAAGGCTGAAATTCCAGCTGATGAAGTAGAAAAAGAAAGGACTGTCGTTTTTGCAGATATTCAGCAAAATGCTGTTATATCCGGGTTCAGGAAAGGGCATGCACCTATGGATTTTGTCAAAAGAGAATTTGCAAAAACTGCTTTAAATAAAACACTTCAGAATCTTATGACATCTGCGATAGAAAAAATTATCAAAGAGCAAGATCTTCACCCGGTAGTGACACCGGAAGCTGAACCTGAGGATTATAATGAAGGTAAACCGTTTTCATTCAAGTTAAAGGTTGAGCAAGTTCCGGAATTTGAACCGAAAGACTACAAGAAAATAAAAATTACGAAAAAGATAAAAAAAATTACAGAAAAAGAAGTGAACGAAGTAATAAAAAATCTCCAGGACAGGCGGGCAAACCTCATAGATGCCGGTGATATTGCAGCTGAACCTCATCATTTTCTTGTTGCCGATTATGACGGGATTATTGACGGAAAGAAAATTGATAAGCCCATTGAAAATCAGACAATAGATTTATCGCATAAATCACTGCCGGAAGGTTTTGCAACAGGTCTTGTGGGTATGAAATCCGGTGAAACTAAAACAATAGAGACAAAAATTTCCGATAAACCCGCTAAATTAGATATTAAAATAAAATCAATAAAGAAGAAGGTTTTACCGGAAGTAAATGACGAATTTGCAAAGGATTTTGGACATGAAAATGTCAGCCAGCTGAAAGAAAAGATAAAGGAAGATATTATAAAAACAGAAGAAGAAAAAACCAGGCAGGATATGGAAAGTCAGATTATAGAGTCATTGTTAAAGTCAAATGATTTTCCGGTTCCGGAAACACTGGTTGAATATGAATTAAATAATATGATTGACAGGACAAAACAATATCTTGTTAGTAATCATAGTTTTAATCAGGAAGAATTTGAAAAATCTATTCCTGCGATGCGGGACAAGTACAAAACTGACGCGGAAAAAACAGTCCACAGTTCGTATTTATTATCAAAAATAATTAAAAATGAAAATATAAACGTGGATGAAGATGAGATAAATAAAAAGATTGAAGAAATATCAGGCGGGGATAAAAAAGTAGCTGAAAATTACCAGAAATATCGTGAATATTTATCGCTTCAAATCAAGGAAAAGAAACTCTTTGATTTTCTTCTGGAAAACGCAAAGATTAAGGAGGTCAAAGCATGAAAGCAAATCTTATACCAATGGTCGTAGAGCAATCTCCTCGCGGCGAACGTGCTTATGATATTTATTCGCGGCTTTTGAAAGACAGGATTATATTTATCGGGGCGCCTCTTGATGATGATTTTGCAAATAGTATTATTGCCCAGCTTCTTTTTCTTGAATCGGAAAGTACCGAAAAGGAAATCTCGCTTTATATCAATACACCCGGCGGTATGGTTACTGCAGGTCTTGCAATTTATGATACAATGCAGTTTATAAAATCAAAAGTTAAAACAATCTGCATGGGACAAGCGGCATCTATGGGAGCAATACTTCTTACTGCCGGTGCAAAAGGGAAAAGATATGCGCTTCCTAATTCCAGGATAATGATTCACCAGCCGTTAGGCGGTGTTCAAGGGCAGGCAACTGATATAGGTATACAGGCAAAAGAGATTTTAAGAGTAAAAAGCCGGCTTAACGATATGCTGTCAAAACATACAGGCCAGCCGATTGAAAAAATAGAAAAAGATACTGACCGTGATTTTTTTATGACTGCTGATGAAGCGAAAATTTACGGTATTGTAGATGAAGTAATCGTAGAGAGGAAATAGTTTTTGTCCGGATTGCATCGGAATCTATGGTGCAATCCTAAAGTAGTTGTAGTTGCAGAGCGTTAGCTCTGCTAAATCTATGTATAGGAATTTCAATGTTTAGCAGAGCTAACGCTCTGCGGCTACAATATCAATTGGTTTGTAGCTGCAAAGCAAAGCTTTGCTTAACTTGTGATTTATGTTTTGCTGTTACAAAATAAAAAACAAATAGGAGAAAAAATGGTACATGATAACAAGAACAGTATAATTCCTAAAACGTTGCCGCTTTTACCGGTAAGAGATGTGGTGGTTTTTCCGTATATGGTACTGCCTTTGGTAGTAGGCAGGGAAAAATCGCAGAAAGCGCTTCAGGAAGCAATGGCAGGTAACCATATTATTTTTCTTGCAACACAGAAAAAGATACAAACCGAGGACCCTACATCTGCTGAAATTTACGAGATTGGTGTTGTTGCCGAGGTTCTGCAGCTTCTGAAAATGCCGGATGGGAGCGCTAAAATTTTAGTTGAAGGTCTTGTCAGGGCAAAGTTCAGTAATTTTAATCTTGTCCAGAAAGGTTATATTGAAGTTGATATAGAAAAACTTGAAGTTGTTATTGATAAAACACCAAAGGTAGAGGCGTTAATGAGGCAGACAATAAATCTTTTCGAACAATATATTGGTTTAAATCCCCGTTTGCCATATGAAACAATTTCAGTTTTGAATTCAATTGAAGAGCCCGGTCGCCTTGCTGATATGATAGCGGCGCATCTTATTGTAAAGAATGCACAGAAACAGATAATCCTTGAAACAGTAAATCCCGAGCAACGGTTAGAAAAGATTATTGAGATATTGAACGGGGAGCTGGAGATTCTCAATATAGAGAAAAAAATTCAGTCAAGAGTACGCGGCCAGATTGAAAAATCACAAAAAGAATATTATCTTACCGAGCAGATGAAAGCAATCCAGAAAGAACTCAAACAGAAAGACGATAATGCTAAAGAAGTAGATGAGCTTCGTGGCAAAATAAAAACAGCAAAAATGACAAAAGAGGCTGAAACTGTTGCATTAAAAGAACTTTCTCGCATGGAAAAGATGATGCCTTTTTCACCTGAGGCAACAGTTATAAGAACATATATTGACTGGTTAATTGCTTTGCCGTGGGAAATAAAGACAGAAGACAATCTTAATTTAAAACATGCTGAAGATATTTTAGAAGAAGACCATTACGGACTTGAGAAAATAAAAGAGCGGATTGTCGAGTATCTTGCTGTCTCTAAAATGAGAAAGAAATTAAAAGGTCCGATATTGTGTTTTGTCGGACCGCCCGGAACAGGGAAAACAAGTATTGGTAAGTCAATTGCCCGTGCCCTTGGCAGAAAATTTGTTCGTATATCTTTGGGTGGAGTTCGGGATGAAGCTGAAATAAGAGGGCATCGCCGCACCTACATTGGTGCTTTACCTGGCAGAATTCTACAGTCGCTAAGAAAAGCAAAATCAAAAAATCCGGTTTTTCTTATGGATGAAATTGACAAAATGGGTATGGATTTTCGCGGTGACCCCGCCTCTGCACTTTTAGAGGTTTTAGACCCGGAGCAAAACTCAACTTTTTCAGATCATTATATGGAAGTTGATTTTGACCTGTCTGATGTAATGTTTATAACTACTGCGAACACCCTTTATTCAATCCCGCCGGCGCTTGCCGACAGGATGGAAATACTGCATTTTTCCGGTTAT
This sequence comes from Elusimicrobiota bacterium, assembly GCA_028718185.1. Classification (NCBI taxonomy): domain Bacteria; kingdom Pseudomonadati; phylum Elusimicrobiota; species Elusimicrobiota bacterium. The sequence goes on along the minus strand of JAQUMH010000001.1, from coordinate 661,409 downwards.
ACAAAAGAAGAGAAGGTACATATTGCAAGAAAATTTCTTATTCCGAAACAGTTTAAGGAACATGGTGTTACACCGGAACAGCTGAGTATTACTGATGGAGCGGTAAACTTTATTATAAAAGAATATACGCTTGAAGCAGGGGTTAGAAGTCTTGAACGGGAAATAGCCAATGTAATAAGAAAAGTTATTAAAGAAATTGTTTCAGAAAAGAAAAAAGGAACCGTTGAAGTTACCGAAAAAAATGCGAAAAAGTATCTTGGTATACCAAAATATCACACTGATGAAAAATCGGAAAATCAGGTAGGTGTAGCAACAGGTCTTGCCTGGACAGAGGTCGGAGGTGATACGTTATCAATTGAAGTTTCTATAATGAAGGGTAAAGGTTCACTTACCCTGACCGGAAAGCTTGGCGACGTGATGAAGGAATCGGCACAGGCAGCACTTTCATACATAAGGTCAAATGCAAAAAAGTTTCATTTGAAAGAAGATTTTTTCAAAGATAAGGAGATTCATATACACGTTCCTGAAGGGGCTATTCCAAAAGACGGTCCTTCTGCAGGAATAACCATGGTAACCGCTTTGCTTTCTGCATTGACAAATAAACCGGTTAAAAAAGATATAGCAATGACCGGCGAAGTAACATTACGCGGCAGGGTTTTGTCTATAGGTGGTTTTAAAGAAAAAGTTCTGGCAGCATATAGAAACGGGATAAAAACTGTGATATTCCCTTATGAAAACATGAAGGACATGGAAGAAATACCAAAAGAAGTTCAGGGGAAAATTAAATTTGTTCCTGTTAAAGAAGTAGAAGAAGTTATTGAAAAGACATTAGGGGTGAAGTAAGTAAAATTGAAGAATTAAGATTTAAGAATCAAGATTGAAGATTTAAGATTAGTATTTAGAAAAACGGACAACCTAATCTTACTTCTTGCATCTTGCGTCTTGATTCTTGTTAATAAAGGGGGTTTGTAAAATGTTTAAGAAGCAATATCTGATGATTCCCGGACCGACAATGGTGCCGGAACGGATTTTACGGGCAATGGTTCGCGAGATGATAAATCACCGTGGTTCCGAATTTGTGAAAATTCTGGGTAATGTTACTGCCGGTGCAAAAAAATGTTTTAAGACAAACAACGATTTACTTATAATTCCGTCATCAGGAACAGGCGGAATGGAAGCAGCGATTGTTAACATACTTTCCGAAGGCGATGATGTGCTTGTTCTAAATATCGGTGCGTTCGGTTCCCGGTTTGTTAAAATATTGAAAGCATTTCGTGCTAATGTCGACGAGTTAAAATTTGAAAGAGGTAAAGCTGCTGATATTGAAACCGTTGAAAATAAGTTGAAATCAAAAAAATATAAGGCAGTATTTTTCCAGCAGAACGAAACATCTACCGGTGTGTTGAACGATGTAAAAGCTTTAGCTAAAGTTATTAAAAAATACGATGCCTTGGTTATTGTTGATGCCGTCTCAGGTCTTATTACTGCAGATTTAAGGACAGATGAGTGGGGATTGGACGTTGTTGTAGCAGCTTCCCAAAAGGCATTTATGTTACCGCCCGGACTTTCATTCGTTTCGTTTTCTAAGAAAGCGTGGGAATACTATTCAAAGGCAAAAATGCCGAAATTTTACTGGGATTTTAAATCAATGAAAGATTTTGCGGATAAAGGACAAAACCCGTTTACTCCGCCTGTATCACTTTATTACGGACTAGAAGAAGCATTAAATATGATTGAAGAAGAGGGGCTTGAGAATGTATTTGAGAGGCATAAGCAATTACGGGATTTTGCACGTGAAGGTTTGAAAAAATTGGGATTAAAATTACTCGCTTCCGATGACGTTGCATCGTGTGCCGTTACATCTGTTTTCCCTCCTGAAGGTGTTGCTGCTGATGATTTAAGAAAAAAAGTCAAAGAAAAATATGGTGTTGTTCTGGCAGGCGGGCAGGAAGAGCTTAAAGGAAAAATATTTAGAATAGGGCATCTTGGTTATTGTTGTGAGATGGATGTAAAGGTTGCCTTGAATTCAATAAAAGAAGAAATAGGAAAATGAGTGCAATAGAGATAAGAAATCTTACTAAAATTTACAAAAAAAAGCGGCTTATTAATGCTAAGAAATTTCTTGCAGTTGATAATTTAAGTCTTGAAATTGCAGAGGGAGAGATTTTTGGTTTTTTGGGACCCAATGGCAGCGGTAAAACAACTACGATAAAACTTCTCCTGGGGCTTCTTTTTCCTACAGAAGGCAATTGTTTTATATTCGGCGAAAAAATCCCGTCACTATTAGCTTCATCAAAAATAGGTTATCTTCCCGAAATCCCGTATCTTTATAAATACCTGACTCCCAGGGAAATTTTACGGCTTTACGGAGCGATATCGCATATTCCGGGAAATGTTTTAAATAATCGTATTGATGAAACTATTGATATTGTTAAACTTAAAACAGTAAGAGATGTTCGTCTTGGTGAATTTTCAAAAGGAATGCTTCAGAGAGTCGGCGTTGCACAAGCTTTGCTTCATAAACCTGAGCTTCTTATACTGGACGAACCGTTTACCGGTCTTGACCCGATCGGGTTAAAAGATATGCGTGATGTTATTTTAAAACTTAAAGGTGAAGGTAAAACAGTATTTTTTTCATCGCATATAATTTCAGAAGCTGAGAAAATATGTAATCGTGTTGCCATTATTTACAAGGGGAAACTTTTAAGAGTTGTAAAAATGAACGAAATACAACCGGGTTCTTTAGAAGACATTTTTATTTCAGAAGTAAGCAAAGCAGAATTACAATGAATGATATAATTCCTATTATCCGGTATACGGTGAAAGAAAACATAAGACATAAGATTTTTTATGTTTTAGTGTTATTTACGTTTGCTATTATTGGTGCTAATATACTTTTTGGAGTGCTTGCCGGTGACGAGCAGGTAAGGCTTCTTCTGGATTTAGGGCTTGGCGCTATTGAGATATTCGGACTCCTGGTTGCCATATTCGTTGCTGTATCACTGATACTTGAGGAAGTTGAATCAAAAACCATTTACCTTTTATTGTCCAGGCCGTTAAAACGTTTCAAATATATTTTAGGCAGATATTTTGGTATGATTTTAACAGTTATTGTGGGTCTTTGTATTATGGTTGTGTTGCATCTGGGATTCCTGCTTGCAATCGGCTGGGAAGTTGATAAAGTTTATTTTATTTCTATAGTTGGAATAATATTGAAAATAATATTAATTTCTACAGTTGCGCTTTTCTTTTCACTGTTTTCTACTTCTGCCGTGGCATCAATAGTTTTTACCATTTTTTTCTGGATACTGGGGCATTTTGGTGTGGAACTTAAATTTTTAGCTTCTAAAATTAGCAATATTTTTATAAAAGTAATAGTAAAGTTTTTCTTTTACATTATTCCTAATTTCCAGTATTTAAATTTTAGGGACAGGATAGATGTCGGCAGTATGAATTTGGTAGTTCCTGTTATTTATACTGTTGTTTATTCAACAGTATGTATAATTTTATGTTCAATTCTTTTTTCAAAAAAAGAATTTTAAAGAATCACGAATAAAAGAATACGAATGGCAAAAATTCACTAATTGATACGAATAACGGCATTGAAATTTATTCGTGAACATTTGTGATAAAATTTGTGATATGTTATTCGTGAATAAGTAAAAAGGAGGTGAAAAAAAATGGCTGAGACTCTTGTTGTTGTATCAAAGATAAAGAAGATGGGTAAAGAAGCAGGCTTGAGAACTGGCAAGGATTACATTGAAGCATTGTCAGCGAAGGTAGAAGGCATCATAAAAGCATCGCTTGAAAAAGTAAAAGCAGAAGGCAAAAAGAAAACAGTAGGCGCAGAAGATTTAATATAGAAAGAAAAGTTTATAGAGTTCGTAGAGTTTATAGAGTTCGTGGGGTTTGTAGAGTCGTAGACCTTATAATCCTATAACCCTATAACTCTACAACCCTATAACCCTAAAACTATTTTTTTATGATTTGTACACTTTTATTTCCGTTTGATATGGGTTTAGATTTGGATTTTAAGAAAGAAGGGACGAATTCTTTCTATAAGACTTTGCATTCTGAAAAAATCTCTTCTTTAAATTTTTTTGATGATCGTTATGAAGAAATTGATGTGGAATCCCGTATTTACAGGTTTGGCTGCGGGTTAATTGCTATATCTTTTAAAATTGATAAGAATATACAGGCGTGTACTCAAATAGCAAATTTATCTTCCCAAATAAAAATAAATGATACTGATATTACCACCTACTGTAGGAAAATTGCAGATGATATTATAATGAAAGCGCAGCAATTTGCGACACATAAATATGACAGTAAATTTAAGGATGTGGAAATATTTCCGATTTTTACAATGGATAAGCTTTCTGTGTCAGCAGATTCTTTTATTACAAAAAACTTAAAGACACTTTATGGAATAGTATCCTCGGAAACCAATTATGAAAAACTATCGGAATTTGTAATAAGGCAGGAGCCGCTTGCAAATTATGGTTATTATGAAGATGAAATAATATTAATTAAAAGATTCGGAGCATTTATATCATCACAGGAGTCCGATACTATTAAAGATATAATAAAATTGGTTTTAGTGCAATGGTGGGTTTTGAAGTCATACGATTATATTTTAGAGACAGAATTGGATGAGGCGCAAAAACATCTTACTGATATTCCATCCGGATGGAAAATATTAAAGACATTCACCCAATATAACCATTTTAGCAAAGATTCCCTTGATTTTAACAGGGATAAGCTTGAAATCGTATCAAGTATTCACACAAGTTTTCCTGAAATCGAAAATGACTGGCACTTGAAGACGCTTTATACCAATATTAATAAAATATTTAACACAGATGAACTATATAAGTGGGTTGAAATAAAAATTACAAGAATAGAAGATTCATATGACAACGCCAGGGATTTTTTATCAACAAACTTTTTTATATTGTTAGATGTAATATTTTTCTTATCGCTTGCGTGGAGTATTTTCGACACCATACTTTTATGGAAAATATCAGCAAAATAAAAGTGCAGAATTAATATTTTTGTTTTGTAATAAACAAAAAACAGGAGGTTGTAATGTTCGAATCATTGGATTTTTTTCAACTTGTAACTAAGGGTGGATATACAATTGTTGTATTAATCTTGTGCTCGATAGTTTCTGTTGCAATTGTAATTGATAAATTTATAGCTATTTCCAGAATAAAATCATTATCTCAGAAAGAGATGGATAATATTAAAGCTGCAGTTGAAAGCGGGGATATAAATACAGCAAAGGAAATTTCCCAGAAAAATAAAACGTTGTTGGGTGAAGTATTAATTGAAGGTTTAAAAAATAAAAATGGTATTGCTATTAAAGAAGCAGTATTAAGAAAAATATCCCAAAAGACATTATCTCTTGAAAAATACCTTTCAGCTGTCGGAACAATAGGTGCAATTACGCCCTTTATAGGGCTTTTGGGAACTGTTATTGGAATTATGCGGGCATTTCACGATTTAGGTAAATATGGTGTTGGAAATCCGTCAATTGTTTCAGCAGGAATTGCCGAAGCGCTTGTTGCAACAGCGGCAGGGCTTTTGGTTGCGATACCTTCCGTTTTACTATATAATTATTTTTCAAAAAGCATAAATCATATTATGGTTGAAATTGAAAATTACGCGCTGGAAATTTTAAGCCCAATAATATACAAGTAAAAGCGTCATAGAGTCGTAGGGTCGTAGAGTCTTTGAATTGTGCGATAGTGGGATAGTTGGATAGTAGGGGCGTAGGAGCATAAAATGGGAATGTCAAGCAATAATTCAAAAAAGATAATGTCGGAAATAAATATTACACCGTTTACTGATGTAGTGCTTGTATTGTTGATAATATTTATGGTTACTACACCTTTAATAATGCAGGCAGGGATTTCTGTTAAGCTTCCTAAAACACAAACTATACAAGATGTTTCTAGTGCGGGGCTTACAATAGTACTTACAAAAGATGATAAGATTTATCTTAACGACATTGAAGTGAGTAAAAATAATCTTGAGAATGCACTTAAAAACAGATTGCTTAATGATCCAAATCTTCTTGTCATAATGAAAGCAGATACAATGGCATATCATGGAAATGTTGTTGAAATTTTAGATATGGCTAAGACAATAGGCGTAAAACGGCTTGCCATAGCAACGGAAGCCAAACCTATAACAAAATAATTTTTTTAATATATAATTCATGACAAAGGGAGGGATAAGTGAAGATTCTTGTTGTTGATGATGATCCGGAAGTAAGAGAACTGTTAAAAGTTTTCCTGGAAACTGAGGGTTATACTGTTTCTTTGCATGAAAAAGGCGGGACAGTAATTAGCACAATCCTTAAGGAAACATTTTCACTTGTTCTTTTGGATGTTAATTTACCTGATATAGATGGAATTGAATTGCTGAAGAAAATACATAAAGTTGACAGCGAACTGCCGGTTATGATGATAACTGCGTTCAAAGATGCTGAAAAAGTTATAGCTGCTTTCAGGGAAGGGGCAGTTGACTGTATATTAAAACCGCTTAATTTTGAATATCTTAAGTCAAATATTGTCAGCAGGGCAAGGACTGTTTGAAAACAATAATTAAAATAAGAGTTAAATATGCTAAACAGGACCCATTAAGATTCCTTTCTCATCTTGAAGTTGTGTCTGCAATAAGACAGGGTGTTAGACGGGCAAATTTGCCCGTTTGTTTTTCTGAGGGATTTAGCCCGCAGTTAAAAATTGCATTCGGTCCCCCGCTTTCTGTCGGTTACACTTCTACATGTGAAATTTTTGATATGGAGATGGTTAGCAGGGTAATTCCTGAAGAAGTCAAGAAATCTCTTTTATTGAGCATGCCTTCTTCTCTTGGAATTTTAGCTGTTACGTCTGTTCCCGTTGCAGCAAAGTCTATGGAGTTATCAATGAATGTAGCTAAATATTCTGTTAAATGGTTAACTACATCTGAAAATATGATACCGGTAAGAATAAAAGATTTTTTTGAGTTGAAGGAACTTTTAGTAGAACGGCTGACAGATAAAAATAAAAGAGAAATTGATGTCAGACCGCTTGTAATTGATATAAAAAATATTGACGGTAAAATAGAAATGTTGGTCAGGTTTGGACCAAGGAAGACTGTTAAACCGGATATGATTATTCAAAAGATATTTAATTTAAATGATAGTGAAAGGTCAGCTTTGATTATAAACAGAGACGAGCTTTTTTATGAAACAGAAGATGGAAGACTGATAAAACAGTAAATAGACCGTTGAGAAAATACTCAACGGTTTTGATTACACAGATACTGCCGTTGGGTTTTAATCGGTGTAATCAGAGATTGTTGTTTTTTTTTAACAATCTCAGTGAGGTAATATAATGAAAGAAATTTTGGCAAATTGTACCGAAGATGAAATAAGAGTTGCAATAGTAGAGGATGGACATCTTACAGATTTGTTTATTGAGCGATTAGGTGAGGAAAATCTTGTTGGCAATATTTACAGGAGTAAAGTTGTATCGGTGCTTGACGGCATCCAGGCATCTTTTGTTAATATAGGTGTTTCAAAAAATGGATATCTTCCATTTTCAGAATTGACGATTAGTAAATCAGAACTGCCAAAAGTAAAAAATATACTCGTTCAGGTTACTAAAGGCGCGCTTGGTACTAAAGGTTGTAAACTAACCCAGCAGATTTCTCTTCCCGGTCATTATCTGGTCTATATGCCCAGTTCTTTCAATGTGGGTATCTCAAAAAACATTAGTGATGATAAAGAAAGGTTCCGTCTCAAGTCAATAATAGAAGAAATAAAACCGGCGACCGGCGGTTTAATCGTAAGAAGCGAAGGCGTGGGCAAAGAAAAAGATGTTTTTAAGCGCGAGATAAAATACCTGGTAAGATTGTGGGAAACAATTAACAGGAAATATGAATCAGCACCCGGTATTTCGCTTTTACATAGAGATTTAGGATTAGTTTTCAAAACAGTGAGAGATTATCTTAATGATGAAGTTAGCGCATTTTTCATTGACTCGAAGGATGAATATGAAGATACTCTTAATTTTGTCGAGATGGTATCTCCAAGATTTAAGGATAAAATTCACTTATATAAAGGTAAGACACCGATTTTTGATATGAATAATGTTGAACAGCAGATTAAAAATATTCAGAAACAAAAAATTAAGCTTCCGTCCGGCGGGTATATAATAATACAGGAAGCTGAAACATTGTGCGCCATTGATGTTAATAGCGGTAAGTTTACCAAAGCAGGTTCTATACATGAGATAGTTTTAAAGACAAATATTGAGGCCATTTATGAGATTGCCGCCCAATTGCGTTTAAGAAATATTGGCGGGATAATTGTTCTTGATTTAATTGATATGAAACATTCAAGTGACAGGAAAAAAGTATTCAGACTTTTAACCGAACTTGTGAAAAAAGACAAGGCAAAAACGGAAGTTTTACCTGTTACAAAATTAGGGCTTATTGAAATGACAAGGCAGAGAAAAATGGAAAGTATTGTTAATTTTTTATCTGAGACTTGCCCTTATTGTGAGGGCAGCGGTAAGGTTTTGTCAAGAGAAACAATGGCTATAAAGATAAAAAAGGAAATAATAAAACTTGTTACTCGCGGCGGAGAACAGCCAGTTCGCCTTATAGTACATCCGGATATTGCAGAAATATTCGATGAAGAGTATGTAAAAAAGATTGAGGATAAAATAGGCAGAAAAATGAATGTTGAGGGAAATTCGCAAATACACAGAGAAGATTATAAGATAATATTAGGAAATTGATTGGTTTTATTATGAGTCCCGAATTTAAAAGAAAATTATCGCATTGGTGTATATTGTTGGTACCGATTTTTTATATTTTTTTATTTTCAAGATATAAAGTGCTTATAATTCTGGGTATTTTAATAATACTTGTAGTAATTTTTGAGTTAATGCGGCAAAAAAATGAAAAACTTAACCAAAAATATCTAGAAATGTTTGGAGATATTTGTAGAGCAGAAGAGATAAATAACACATCTACCCTTGTTTATTCGCTTTCCGGTATTTTTTTTACAATATATTTTTTTGAAAAGAAATATGCACTCCTCGCCATTTTTTTTCTTACTTTTGGCGACGGTTTTGCTGCCCTGGTAGGTGAAAGATGCGGCCGTCATAAGATTTGCAGGAAGAAAAGTTGGGAAGGATCAGCTGCTAATTTATTAGCCTGCCTGGTTACCGGATTTTTATTTAAATATTTTAGTCAAATAACTTTTTTGCAAATAATATTAGGTTCAGTTGCCGCGACAATTATTGAAATCCTGCCAGTCAAAGACAATTTACTTATTCCCGTTGTTTCCGCTTTTGTAATGACCCTTTTAAGATAAAAATGTGTAAATTATCAGCTGAATTATTAGTCCAAAATACCGACGATAACGTCAAAAAAGTACTTGACAAATGCCTAAAAATACTTTATAATTATGGTGAAGGAAGTAACGAAAAAGGCAAATGCCGGTGTTACAATCGGCAGGCGCAAAGCTACGGAACCTTTAAGGTTTGTCTGGCTGCCGTTTTATCGTGTTTAACTGTAATTAAACAGTCAAATCCAGATTTTTAAGGTCTGCCGAGTTGCCGAGCTAATTGTCATATTTTATTTGCAAATTTTGCATTTGCATGTGACAATTATAAGGTAATTCGGTTTTTTATTTATTGACTGTTAAGTCGAAAAAGGCAAACTCTCAGAGATAGTTCTAATGTTCGTAAGTTCTTGAGTGCTTAAGAATCTAAAGAGCATGAGAACGTGAGAACATTAGAACATAAGAACGGTTTCTCCTGGGGGGGCGCAAAGTTACAGAATCTAAGAGGCGGTCCTTATAAAAGGGACTGAATCAAGATGGCTGAACTACCGAACTATAATAAACAGGCAAAGACCGGTTTGAACCAATATCCTATTGCTATAAAACTTAATGGCAATAGAGTGTCGGTTTTAGATTGGTTTTTACGTTTAATAAATATAAAAAGTGAAAGTGACCTGGATCCGGAAGAATATAAAGAAACATTCTTAAAATTTGTTTTCCTGTGTTTTTTAATTTTTGGATTTAGTACGCAAAAAATTTATGCTGTTTCTACAATTCTTAGTCCTTATAAATCTGCCTATAGTATCCAATACATACCGATAAACGGGACAGCCTCTTATGATACAAAAAAAGTGGAAATTGCAATTGAGCAGGTCGATTCAAAAACATACTGGGATGGAAAATGCTGGGTCGGGGAAAATCCTATCTGGCTTGTATGTCAGGGAACATCTTCATGGACATATAAATTTTCAACCTACTTTTCAGAAAACCTCACCTATAATATAAAATCACGTGCAACTGATAATTCGGGCAATATTGAAACACCCGATAATGGTATAACCTATATAATAGATTTGCGCCCGCCATATTCAGGTATTTCATTTCCGGGAAACAAACAAGTTTATTCAGATATACCAAAGATTTATGGTCAGTCAAACGATTCTGCGTCCGGTGTTGCTTTTACAAGAGTTTGCCTTAAAGATATAACAGATAATACATACTGGGATGGACAAGGTTGGAATACCAGCGAGATTTGGGTTAGAACCGAAGATGCAAATTCATTTTCTATGCTGGTTTCTATATGGAAAGTGGCTCATTTCTATAATGTAGTTTCTCAGGCAGTTGATTTTGCAGGTATTGAAGGCGAAGTAGGTTCCGGCATAACATTTTCTGTTATTTCAGCAATTGAATTTTCAGCCAAAACATTAAAAACAACATATCTATATGGCGAGCCGGTAGATGTTGAAATTGTACTTGAAAACACTTCAGCTTCAACCCAAGTTTTAGATTTCCCTTCAACAAAAATATTTGATTTTACAATTGACAATCTATATCGTTATTCTGACGATAAAACATTTATTTTATCAGAAACACCGCGTACTTTAAAGCCGGGTAAAACAACTTACACGGAAAAAATTAATAAAACATTTTCCATAGGGCATTATGTTATAACAGCTCAGGTAGAGAAACTTAATTTAGTATCAAAATATGCTTTTAATGTTGTCTCGGATATAATTGCCCCTTCTATAATACTTCAACCCGTTGCGGATGGTCAGTTTAGATACTTTTCCATACCTGTTGTTGCTGATATTAATGATAATTCTAAAATTTCTTCTGTTGTTCTTCATAGTGGCATAAATTCCTGGCAGATGATAAATATTAACGGTGATTTGTGGTCAGGAGTTATTCCCGCAGAATATAACAATTCATCTTCTTTAACGTATTACGTAGAAGCAATTGATTCATCCGGCAATAGAACTACAACAGACATTAAGACAATATCAATAAAGGAAATTCCATTACCTGAATTAGACAATATTTCTGTAAATGCAGTACAGAACAATAATTATTTAATAGGTATTACTAATTTTGCCGGTTTAGATAAAGTATTTTACAGAGTTTACTACGATAGGGGAACTGGCGCAATCGACTATTCGTCTCCGATCGGTATTATTGATTCTGAAAATAAAAATATTACGACTCCGGAACTCAATTCGGTAGGTGAATATAAATTTGCAATTGTTCCGATTACAAGTGAAATTGAAAACAGCGATGTTAACATTAAAGATATTCCTGCTTCACGGATTCTGATAAAAACATCAGGACCTTTATTGTCTGGAGAAGAGGAATCTGCACTATTTGAAGAAGAAAAAATAAGTCATTTAAAAAGATATTTAACCATATTAAAAATACCGCCAGAAATTGCGGTTTCAAATTTAGACATTTCTATTTCACAACCCGATGCTGCAACAACAGGAAAAATTCTTTTGGAAAAACCGGCAAATATGATATGCGTTTCTGAACCAAGAACAATTATTTCAGAGGAGCCTATAAGTAGTGGAGTAACTAAAACAATCAGTGATACAATAATATCACAAAAACTTCCTATTGTGATACAATATGCAGATTTAGACAACGATGGTTATCTTGACGGTACAAGTATAAAAGAGACGACACTTGTTATACTGAGATATGACGAAGTTGAACATAAATGGATTGGAGGTTTTGAAACAGTTACAAATATATCACAAAATTATTGCAGTACTTTCGTTGACAGGACAGGAACATATGCAATTTTTTCAGTAATTAATATTTATCCTGAAGAGGTGAGAAATCTAAAAGGATATCCCACGGTAGAATGCAAAGCGAAAATAGAATGGGAACCCTCATTAGCATCTATGACGGATCTGTACAATATTTACTATAAAAATGAGGGTTACTACGAGAAGTCGTATTATGCAAAATATCATATTTACTGGGATAAGGGACATGGAACTATTGATTATTCTAACCCTGTTGCAGAACTAACAGAGCCGGATGCATCATCATGGATTTCGCAATCGCTGGATGAAGGACTTTATAAGTTTGCAGTAAGGGTAGTTGATATTGAAGGTACTGAAGAACAAAATATAAATTATGTCACTGTAAATATCAATAAAAAAAGTGAAGCAAGTGCAAGCATAAGAATACCGAAAGATGGTAAGCGTTTAAAAGGTAATGCGGTTACTGTTATTGCTGACGCCACAGCTAATACAACAGGCGTTTTATTCCAGTATAAAGATAGCGGTGAGGAATGGACAAAAATAGACATGATTGATAAAAAGCCGCCTTTTGCCGTATATTGGAATCTTTCCGGATTAAAAAATGGTGAATACAGGCTTCGTACAATTGCATATGACCTTTTAAATTTGCCGGAAGAAAATCCGGTTGAAATTACTGTTTACGTGGATGATTCCAATTGGGATATTTCAGAAGACGGAAATCCATCGGTAAATCCAAATGATCAGCATATAAAACAAGAAAAAATCACTACACCTACTGAACCTGTTACTCCTGTTGTTCCTACTGAGCCTGTTACGTCTGTTACGACCGCTGAACCTGCTGAGACAGAAGTAATTATAGCTGATGGCACCAGTGCAATTGTTCCGGTAGGGGTAGTTGAAGACGGAAGTATATTGGAAATAAAGGAATTAGCAACCACTGAAGTTCCGGTTCCCGCAGTGAATAGTTCAATAGAACCGGTTGGTGTTTTCAGGGAATTTAGTTTTACGGATGGGCAATCGCAGTTTGATGAAGAAATAACAATCTCATTACCGTTTCCCGATGATGACAATAATGGTGTTGTTGACGGAACAGATGTAAAAACAGAAGATCTTACTATTTGTTATTTGGATGAAAAAGCGAAAGAATGGAAAAATGTAGATAACCGTTCAGGTCTTGGCGACGGGACTAATCCGGGGCAAGGTGACGGCAGGGATAATTCAAAAAACGGCGGAACAAACAACCCGAATAATTCAGATAATAAAAATAATAAAAAAGTTTTACTATCATCAAAATTATCCAAGACTATTTCGGCAAAAGTGAACCACTTTACGAAATTTGGTGTTTTTGCAAAAGTTACAAAATTAAATTTAAACAGCGTTGTTGTTTATCCTAATCCGTATAGACCGTCTAGGGGGCACACACATGTTACATTTGATGGGCTTACGGAAAATGTAAATATTAGAATCTATACTGTTGCCGGGCGTCTTGCCGAAGAATTTGAAGCAGTAACAGACGGAACTTACAATTGGTGTCCATCCGTTGCTTCGGGTGTTTATATCTATTATATTGAAGATAAAAACGGCAGAGGCAAAACAAAAGGCAAATTGGCGGTAATAAGATGAAAAATATAAATTATCATATACCGGGATGTTTATATATCAACAGGTTATTAACTATCTTGCTTCTTGCTTCTTGCTTCTTGCTTGTGGATAGCGGTCTTTCTGCTGCAGGTAAAACTTCCTCAGAATTTCTTCTGATACCAAAAGGAGCGAGAGCATCGGCAATGGCAGGAGCTTTTACATCGGTATCGGATGATTCAACAGCAGTTTTTTATAATATTGCAGGTTTGGGATTTACGAATGAAACGAAAGTATCATTATCGCATAGCGAGTGGCTTGAAGATATGAAATTTGAGAATGTGTCTTGTATTATGCCGTTAAGAAACAGATTTTCACTTGGATTTGGTATCGAATATCTTGGCATAAGCGGGATTAAAGGAATGGAAACTCAAACTTCACAAATAGAGGAGTTCAGTTCTCATGATTTATCTTCAGTTATAGGTATTTCATATTTGTTAAATAAAAACATTTCATTTGGGTTAAGTTCTAAGTATATTGAAAGCAAAATTGATGATAAAAAATCTGTTGCTCTGGCAATTGATATAGGTACTATATATGAAAAGAAAATAAATTCATACAAAATATTTACTGCCGGATTAAATATTCAGAATATAGAATTAAAAAGGCATAAATATATTGATGTCAAAGAGAACCTTCCTACTAAATTCGTTGCCGGGATTTCATACCGCCCGCTCGGCAAAATCCTGTTAATGTCATCAGATTTTGTATTAATGAGGGACTCTAAACCCTATGCTGATATCGGTACTGAAATACTAATTTATGATATCCTAAATTTAAGGGGTGGTTATAAGTTTGATTCGTCTTTTGAGACATCTTCAAGGATTACGCTTGGGATTGGAATAGTTTTTGATTTAATAACAGTTGATTATGCATATCTGCCGTTTGA